>CAUZCX010000043.1:0-11402 GCA_963578565.1 Anaerolineae bacterium | reverse complement strand
AAGGGCAAACAGGGTGATACCACGGGAAATTCACGCTCTCGTCCCTGACATGGGCGGGGGCGTTTGTTGTTTTGATGAATTACGGCCGTTTGAGAGTGTCTGTGCATGAATTGAGATGACCGACTTAATTTTCCAGACAGACTCGTACCAAAAGACTTTCATTGCTACTGTCACGCACGTCGGTGATGAGGGGAGCATAGCGCTTGACCGTAGCGTCTTTTATCCCGGGGGTGGAGGGCAGCCGTGTGATAATGGAGAATTGACTGCTGGTGAGCAGTGCTGGCAAGTGCCGAAGGTTAGGAGACATGGCACGACTGTATGGCACTCTCTGCAGGGGGATGCGCCACCCCTGGTCGGGCAGAAGGTGAGAGGGATGCTGGATTGGCCACGACGCTTTCAATTGATGCGCACTCATACGGCGATGCACATCCTTTGTGGCGTGGTCTGGCGGGATTATGGCGCCAGTGTTACTGGCGGGAATATGCAGCCGCTGCGCGGGCGCATGGATTTTGAATTTGAAACGATGCGCGCCGAACTGGTGCAGGAGATCGAGCAAAAAATCAACGTGGAGGTTGCTGCTGCGCGCGACGTGCGCGTGAAGATTCTGCCACGCACGGAAGCTTTTCAGATTCCAGATTTAATTCGTACCAAAAACAACTTGCTGCCGGAAGCCATCGCCGAAGTGCGCACGGTGGAAATTGTCGGGCTGGATTTGCAAGCGGATGGCGGCACGCATGTTGCCAACTCCGCTGAGGTTGGAGCAATTCGTGTCGTGGATTACAAGAGTAAAGGCAAAAACAATAAGCGCATTATTGTGGAAATCGATGGATAGTTGATGGCTTTTCAACCCGTCAGTTCCAAGCTTGATATTCAAAAACTCGAACTTGGTGTTCTTGGGTTCTGGCGGCAACGCGATATTTTCAAGCGCTCCATGGAAATTCGCCAGGATGGTCCGACTTACGTTTTCTACGAGGGACCTCCCACCGCTAATGGAAAACCGGGCAGCCATCATGTGCTGTCACGCGCGTTCAAGGACATCTTTCCGCGCTATCGCGCCATGAAGGGCAACTATGTGCAGCGGCGCGGCGGATGGGACACGCACGGGCTGCCGGTCGAAATCGAAGTCGAAAAGCAATTGGGTCTGAGCGGCAAGGAGCAGATCGAATCCTACGGCATCGCCGAGTTCAACTCTCGCTGCCGCCAATCTGCTTTTGACTATATCCAGGCATGGGAAAAACTGACTGACCGCATCGGTTTTTGGGTCGATCTTGAAACTGCTTATGTTACATTTGACAACGATTACATTGAATCGGTATGGTGGATTCTAAAACAGCTTTGGGAAAAAGACTTGATCTATCAGGGTTTCAAAGTTGTGCCCTATTGCGCGCGCTGCGGAACAGCACTGTCTGACCACGAAGTTTCGCTGGGATATCAGGAAAACACTCCCGACCCCTCGGTATTTGTGCGCTTGCCCCTGCAGGATGACCCCGACACCGCGCTGCTGATCTGGACGACGACGCCGTGGACGCTGCCTGGAAACGTGGGCGCAGCCGTGCATCCCGATGTGATTTACGCCACCGTCGCTATGGAAGATGGCAAGCGGCTAATCCTAGCGAAAGAATTGCTGCAGGCGGTACTGAGCGACGAAGACGAATATTCCATCGTAGCTGAGCAGCCCGGCAAGGTGCTGAAAGGGATCCGCTATCAACCGCCGTACAGCTTCCTGCCCTTTGAAGAAACAGCGCATTACGTGGTTCTGGCGGATTTCGTCACCACCACCGAGGGTACTGGAGTGGTTCACATGGCGGCGGCTTTTGGCGCTGAGGACATGGAAATGGCGCGCGAGCACAAACTCCCGGTGCTGATGACGGTCAACGAACGCGGCTGCTTTGTTGACGAGGTAACCCCATGGGCTGGAATGTGGGTCAAAGACGCTGACGCGCTAATCACTGAGGAGTTGCGCGAGCGGGGCCTGTTGCTCAAATCGGGCACTTATCTGCACACTTATCCTTTCTGCTGGCGTTGTAACACCGCGCTGCTGTATTACGCGCGGAGCACTTGGTACATCGCCACGACCAAACGTAAGCATCAGTTGGTAGGGTTGAACCAGACTATCAAGTGGTATCCGGGGCACATCCGCGACGGCCGTTTCGGCAACTGGTTAGAAAACAACGTCGATTGGGCGCTGGGACGCGAACGCTTCTGGGGCACACCTCTGCCGATCTGGATAGACGAGGATGGAGACAAGCTGCTCGTGGGTTCGTTGGCCGAACTCTCCAAGCTGGCGGATCGCGACCTTTCCGGTCTCGATTTGCATCGCCCTTACGTGGACGAGATCACGTTTCCTAGTCCCAAAACCGGTAAGGTCATGCGCCGCATTCCTGAAGTGATCGATTGTTGGTTTGATTCAGGTGCAATGCCGGTAGCGCAATGGCATTATCCCTTTGAAAACCACACGGAGTTCAAGAATCAGTTTCCAGCCGACTATATTTGCGAGGCAGTGGACCAGACACGCGGCTGGTTTTACTCTCTCCACGCGATCGCTACCATGTTATTTGATAGCGTGGCTTTCAAGAATGTCGCGTGTCTGGGGCTGATTCTTGATGGCGAAGGGCACAAAATGTCCAAGTCAAGGGGTAACATCGTGGACCCATGGGAGGTGATTGACGCGCACGGCGCGGACGCTTTCCGCTGGTATCTGTACACTGCCAGCCCGCCCGGGCAGGAGCGGCGCTTCTCGGTAGATCTGGTGGGCGCGGTGGTGCGCAGTTTCACGCTGACGTTGTGGAACGCCTACGTATTTTTTGTGACCTATGCCAATTTGGACAATTGGACTCCATCGCCTGGTGCAACGGAATCTGCAGCCCAGGATTTGGACAAATGGATTCTCTCGGAGCTGCATGCACTTACCCGAGATGTTTCCCAAGCACTGGAAAATTACGATGCCACTGGCTCCACCCGCCCCATTGAGCATTTTGTCGATCTGCTGTCCAATTGGTATGTGCGCCTTTCGCGGCGGCGGTTCTGGAAATCGGAGGACGACGGCGACAAGCACGCGGCATATGCCACACTGTATGAATGTCTGCTGACGGTCAGTAAATTGCTGGCGCCGTCCATGCCGTTTATCGCCGATGCGCTATTTCGAAATTTGGCTCTCAGCGCCGACCCAGATGCACCCGAATCGGTGCACTTGGCTGACTGGCCTGAGTTTGACGCTGACGCTATAGATGAAACGTTGAACCACGAAATGCGGTTGGTGCAAAAGCTGGTCTCGCTGGGGCACAACTCCCGCCAAAGTGCCCAGTTGAAGGTACGCCAGCCTTTGGCGGAGGCTGCTTTTTGGGCGGGCAGCCGCGCCGATGCTGGGTTGATTGCGCGCTACGCGGATTTGATTGCGGAGGAATTGAATGTCAAGAAGGTGCGATCGCTGGATTTACTCACCGAGGCGATTGCCTACTCGTTACATCCGCTCCCAAAGCAGCTTGGCCAGAAATATGGGAAGCGCTTCCCAATGATTCGACATGCGCTTATGGCGTTGCCATCGACGCAAACAGCGCGCGCGTTTCTGGCTGAAGAAACGGTGACGGTGCATCTGGAAGCGGAAGAGGTCGAGATTTTTCCGGAGGAGGTGGAGGTGCGTATAATTGCTCGAGAAGGTTTCGCCGTGGCTGAAGAAGGCGGCCTGGTAGCGGTGCTGGTGACCGAGCTGACGCCGGAGCTAGCGCGCGAGGGGATGGCACGCGAGGTTGTGCGACGTCTGCAGGATTTGCGCAAATCGAGCAAATTCGACATTTCTGACCGTATCCATATCACCTATGCCGCTTCAGGGCAACTGGCGCAAGCGATCGAAGAACAGCGCGCGTACATCATGGGAGAGGCACTGGCGCTATCCATGACGGCGAAAGAGAAAATTGATGGCCCGACACTGGATGTGGGAGGGGAGAAACTATCGCTAAGTATGGAGAGGGTGACTTGAACCGTGACCTGGTGCTGTTGCCGAGTGCTTTGAAATTTGGCTTCCTAGGTATGACGTTCGGTGCCTTGCTGGGAGAGATAGTGCGCAAGAAGGCGCGCACTGCTGCCCTAGGGCTTTTGCTCGGTCTAATGCTGGCAGTGATGCAAACGGAGACGAGCCGGTCCACCAGAATAAGATAGAATGACTCCTTCCGTAAGTACTAGTATCTCCGTGCCACTTCGTTCGCAGCTGCTTCTGTATGTTGTGGCTGCGCTAACCATTATCTTCGATCAATATACCAAGGCACTGGTTCGCTCCAGCATGGTGGTGGGCGAAACTGTCGTTGTGCATCCTGCGCTGAGTAATATTTTCGATCTTACTTACACCACCAATACCGGCGCCGCCTTCGGTCTGTTCAAAAGCGCCGGTTCGTTTCTCAGCGTGCTGGCCGCTGTGGTGGTCGGTGTCATCATCTATTACAACCGAGAACTTCCCTCTCAGCAGGTATGGCTGCGCGTGGCTCTGGGCCTTCAAATGGGTGGCGCTATTGGAAACAACCTGATTGACCGACCGCTGCACGGATCAGTCGTAGATTTTCTGCACGTACACTATTGGCCGGTTTTCAATGTGGCAGATTCATGTATTTTCATCGGCGCGGTGATTATGGGACTGTTGATGATCCAAGAAGCACGCAAGGCAAACAGTGCCAAAAACCTAGAGGTTGAAGGGTAGACATGACCGCGCTGCGTAGTTTTCGCTTTCAAGAATCGGAGCGCGGCGTGCGATTGGATATTGCCCTTGTGGACCGACTACCCACCCTCTCACGGGCGCAAATCCGGCGGCTGGTAATGCAGGGCAACGTCACTCTGGACGGTGTTGTGCCTCGCAAGGCTGGTCTCACGCTGCGCGGGAACGAAAAGGTGATCGTGCGCGTGCCACCTGCTTCGCCCGCTGAGGAAAAACCTGAGCCTATACCACTGGACATAGTCTACGAGGATGACGACCTGATAGTAATCGATAAGCCGGCCGGTATGGTGGTGCATCCGGCAGCTGGGAACTGGAGCGGCACTCTTGTCAACGCGGTACTGGCACACGCTCCAGGCATGGCCGGCGTGGGCGGGGAGCGCCGCCCTGGAATTGTGCATCGGCTGGATAAGGATACGTCAGGGCTGATTGTGGTGGCAAAGAACGATAGATCTCACCGTTTGCTGCAGGCACAGTTCAAGGCACGTACGGTGGATAAACTCTATTTCGCGCTTGTGTGTGGGATGCCGCCATCGCCAAATGGGAGGGTTGAAGCGGCAATCGGGCGGGACCGCATACACCGAAAGCGCATGGCCGTGTTTTCGTCTGATAGCGGCAAGGGGCGCGTGGCCACAAGTACATACCGCACAATACAATCTTTTCTTGGATTTACACTAGTGGAAGTACGTCCGCTCACCGGCCGGACGCATCAGGTGCGGGTGCATATGGCTTTTCTGGACTGCCCACTGGCAGGCGATGCGCTTTACGGCGGACGCCGATCAGCGGGAGCGCTCGTGGGTCTTGGGCGCCAGTTCTTGCATGCGGCAGGTCTGAAGCTTGCATTGCCGGGCGGCGACGTAAGGGAGTTCAGCAGCCCGTTGCCGGACGATTTAGAACGGTCACTTGCGCAGCTACGCGCTGATTGAACAGGAGAGAGGAGGGGAAAATGGACAGCATTGATTTGCGCTCAGACACGGTTACGCTCCCGACTGCAGCCATGCGCGAGGCGATGGCGAGCGCGCATGTCGGGGATGATGTTTATGGCGAGGACCCGACGGTAAACCGGTTGCAGGATCTGGCAAGCGAGTTGACCGGTAAGCAAGCCGGACTGTTTGTGGCATCTGGTACGATGGGGAATGTCACAGCGATTCTGGCGCACACGCGCCGTGGGGACGAAGTGGTTTGCGGGTTGCAATCGCACATATATCGTAAAGAACAGGGCGCAATGGCTGCACTGGCTGGTGCGCAGGCGCGGCCGCTACAGGAGCAGCAAGATGGTACGATGGCTCTAGATGAGATTGCGGCTGCTATTCAGACAATCGATGACCATCATCCAATCACGAGGGTAGTGACTGTAGAAAACACACATAATCGTTGCGGGGCTATACCCTTAACGGCTTCATACACGCAGGCTGTGGCAGAACTTGCGCGGCGACACGGGATGAGATTACATCTAGATGGCGCGCGGCTATTCAATGCGGCTATAGCCCTGGATGTCGCTGCCGCCGACCTGGCGGCAGCCGCCGATTCGGTTTCTATATGTTTGTCAAAGGGACTTAGTGCGCCGGTCGGTTCGGTGCTTTGTGGCAGCGCCGATTTCATTCGTGCAGCTCGGCGGGCACGCAAGGTTCTGGGTGGCGGAATGCGTCAGGCTGGAGTGTTGGCGGCGGCCGGAATTGTAGCTTTGACTACCATGGTGGAGCGTTTGGGTGACGATCATGAGAACGCGAATGTGCTGGCGCGCGAGCTTGCCACGGTTCCAGGAGTGATACTTGATAATGGTGGGGTGGCTACCAACATGGTTTATTTCCATCTCGATGAGGGTGTGCCACGCGATGCATCTGAAGTGAGCGTAGCTCTAAAGGCAAAAGGGGTTTTACTGGATGCTGTTAGTTCGCGCGGATTCCGCGCAGTCACGCATAGTGGCGTGTCTAGGCAGATGGTAGAGCAGGCAGCTGCTGTTTTTAATGATGTGCTGGCAACGTAACAATATTCTGGCGAATATTGACGCTCACTTCGGGACGGTGGTATACTGCTCCGCGTTGGTCCCGTGGTGTAGCGGTTAACATGCTGCCCTGTCAAGGCAGAGATCGCGGGTTCGAATCCCGTCGGGACCGCCTGACCGATAAATCAAGTTGTAGAATTCTGGGCGTGGTTTGACGGCAGTAATCGCGCTCTTTTCAATGTAGGCTGCCTCCAACGACGCACGGAGCAGCCTTTTTCTTTCCTCAAGGTTTGCTAATCCCCAGATGCGCGAGAAATCCGAAAGCAATTGTGATACTTCCTCACCATCATTTACGTAGGGTCCATTGTCGAATACTGAATCTCCCACCAAAACTATGTTCATGGTTCGATTTCCCTGTTGTTGGAACAAAGCACTTCAACTCCGATTACTTGCTCGAATGATCATGAAGGTTGCGCGGAGGATTTTTCCGCATGCCACCCCTATATTGTCCGTTGTGCGATTTCTTTGCCCCATTGGTAGGCGGCCAACTGGGGGTTTTCAAGAATCTGAGCAGCAATACTGCCGGGAACCAAACTATCACGAGTATGGCTAACAGGTCAATCTCTAGTCTGCCTTGAAACAACGGCTGCACAATAATTCCCCATATGCCCACACCCCACATCGCTAGGGCAACTCTACCCGGCACTGAGGCGCTAACGCCTTGCCAGATATCGCGGATAATCGATTTACGCAGTACGGACCAGCGCGGCCTGAACCCGAGCACAAACCGTACTGCAGCCTTTAGTTTCGGCACGTACGGCTTAAGTAATTCAGATAAATCCGGCCCCTTATTGAAAGGGTCCTTCATCGTGGAGCCGCATCTGGCGCAGCTGTAATAACCGCCTGATGTCCGCGGTCTCAAACGGTTCTTTTGGCCGCAATCTGGGCACCGGACGATGGCGGTTCTAGTTTCACTCATGGGCTATCCGCTCCCAGCGGGTCAGTCCACCCAGTCATGCATCAACACCGGCCCCGCCGTTTCCGGGTCGAAACCTTCGGGCCACTTTGTGTAACCGTCGTACTTGGTCCCGCTCAGCTTGGCCTCTGTCAGGTTGGCCTGGCGCATCTTGGTCCCCTGCAGGTTGACCCCACTCAAGTTGGCGCCGCTGAGGTCTGCATAGTGCAGGATGGCCCGCTCTAGGTTCGCGCCTTGTAGGTCGGCCCCTTGCAGGATGGCTGAGTAGAGGTTGACCCAGATCATATTGGCAAACCTAAGGTTGGCACCGCCAAAGTTTGCCCCTTCAAGGAAGGCCTCGCTCAGGTCGGCCCCTTCAAGGAAGGCCTTGCTCAGGTCGGCCCCTTGCAGGTCGGCCTTGCGCAGGTCGGCTTCGTGCAGCTGGGCCTTGCTCAAGTCTAGTCCGCTCAGGTCTGACCCTTGCAGTTTTTTGGATATCGCAACCACCTGCAAGACTTCATCTCGTGTGAAATCGGACATGATTACCGTCTAAATTCACTCCAACCATACACTTTACCCTCTCCATAATCGCTTTCTTATGACAAAGGCAAGTATGATAACGACTAAAGTCGTCATGACTAACAAGCCCTGTTTGGTTTTTAGGTGCAGCGTAATCGAATTTCTTGCTGTCCCCCAAGCTGCCTGTAGAAACAAGTTGATCTTTCGTCCTGTCCACTTCTTGTGGACGACCCGATTTCCTTCTAGGTAAGTGTCCACAATTTCGATCTCTGTCCAGTGTTCGGGAGGAATTCTTCTAATATTTTGCGAGACAACCGTAAAATCAGCTAATTTCCCGATCTCAAGGCTTCCTCTCGATTCTTCCTCAAATATCTGCCAGGCGGCATTGAGGGTGACCGCTTTGATGGCGTCATCTACACTGATTCGCTCATCAGGTCCCAGAATATATTGACCCGATTGTGTCTTTCGGGTTACGGCCGTTTGCATGGCATGAAAAACATCAAGTGGAGAAGAGGGAGAATCAGTGTGTAAGCTGAAGCGATGGCCCAGATTTTTCGCAGAATTCATGGGCATAAACCGAGAAGCTCTTTCCGGTCCCACAATTGCTTCATGCAAGGCATCGCCATAGAAACTAACATGCTCAATATAGAAGCTAGTAGTTACGCCAAGTTCGGTTGCTCGTTCTAATTGTTCTGAAGTGATCAAGGCATTGTGTTCCATGCGATGCCGATGGTCTTGGCGTGGAAAGTTTTCTTGAGCAGCTTCAACCGCATTCAGAAATTGTTCAATGGCTCGTTCTCCTTGAACATGAGCGGCAATTTGCCAACCTTGCTGATGATAATTCGTTACTATCGAAAATAGCGTTTCGTCGTCAAAATTAAGATGGCCCGTTCCCCCTGTCGGAATACCCAATCCCTCACGAGTCAGGTCACTGTCGAGATAAGGCTCATTCATGGCCATGCCCCCAGCATACGGGGAGCCATCAATAAACAATTTGACACCCATCACCTTAAAATAGTTGTTGCCGTGGTTTGGTTGATAATGAGACTCATCAATGAATTCATATAAGGGATAGGTATGCGATCTCACAGGTGCGTCTTCATATTCGGATACTTCTTGAAAAGATTGAATATGATTAGGAATAATAGGTTGTAATCCTGGAGCGACAATAGTAGTGTATCCCGCTTTAGCATAGGTTTCTAATTGTTCAGTTAATAGATAAAGGTAGGCAGCACTGGGAAATTTGGGGGTGGCTTGTCTGAATTTTGACATAGCTTCAACTTCAATAATGGTGCCTGTCAAGTCACCGTTCTCATCTTTCTCAAAATATCCGCCCTTAGGATCAGGGGTTTCTTTGGTAACTCCAGCTGCTTCAAAAGCTCTACTATTAGCAAAAGCCGTATGCAGAGTTTGGGTTAGTATCAATAAAGGATTGTCCGGAGCCAATTGATCCAATTCCTGAATAGTAGGTGCTTTAAGGTCGCGCAGAATGGCCGGATCCCAGCCATAGGCAATGATCCATTCCCCTTTAGTTGCTTCTTCAATACCGTTCTCAAGGCTTTCCATGACTTCCTTCGGATTATTATTGGAAAACCCTGATACATCGACAACCTGTCCCATAAGCGCAGACAAAATGGGATGCGTATGGGCATCAATCAACCCCGGCATTAGGGTATTTCCTTGAAAGTCAATGACTTCTGTTTGAGATCCTCTAAATTTCAATACCTCCGTTTCACTTCCTACAGCTATTATCCTTCCGTCATAAACTGCAATAGCCTGAGCTTCAGGATTGTTCTCATCGACGGTTATGATGTCTCCTCCTAAGAATATCTTGTCAGCTTGATTGTCTTGAGTATGGATTTCCTTGCATCCAACAACAAATAGGGGAAATAGCAAAGCAAATAGAACGGTCCTAGCCGCTAAATATTTGTTGATGAGTATGAATTTCAGTTGAAAGTTATTTTGCTGAGCCATTTTCTTCCCTAAGAATAGAGCGCTTAGTGCTCATTGTATAGATCTACTGCTAATCGTTAGCTATACTCACATATTGCCGTACAGCGTTCCGGAGGATGTCTGTAGCTTCATCTTGCTCACTTCTTGCGTCTCGTCCTCTGATGTGCGAGTGTTCCATTGGCTTCCCTAGGCGTAGATGCGCGCAGTCGAAACGAACGGCGGAAACTCAGACCCCCACTAGGGGCAGACGCCTTCTTCGCTTGGTTCGTGGTAGGTGGTCTTGTACAGCAGATCGGAGGAGATATCTAGGGAGAAGAAGTTGTAGTAGCAGGCGGCGTTGTAGAAGGAGGGTGTCTGTGCCGTCGGAACTCTGAGGAAGTCGTCGTATACCCCGAATCCGACAAAGGCATTGCCATCAGCGCGAAATCCGATCGCTGTCGCGAGAAGATCGCCAGACTCGAATTCGAGAGGGGGTAGGTCGATATCACTTGAGTCTTCAGTTGGTTCTGTTGTGAACAACGAAGAGATTTCATTGACAGGATCTGCCAGGTGACCGATTGCAAAGCGCAGTCCTTCGCACCCTGTACGGAAATTGAGCCCGTACTGGACTTCGAATACGCCAGGTGCACTAGAGGCCAGGTGTCGGTTTCCCGATGTGAGTGTTGAATCGATAGGGATTCGGACATCGAGGTCGTTCTGTCCTTGGGTAACGCGGAAGTACCCACCCGCCTCATAGTCCGATCCGATTATCCGTGCTGGCGGGCCGACCTCGGTTACCAAGTTGACACTGTCAAGCACAAAGCTGTTGAACCATCCAGTGAAGTCTTCGGGACAATCGCCTCTAGCTAGGAGTTGAACCTCCAGTGTGGTCGTTGTTGTCGAACAGGCGGAGCCCTTGCATTCTTCGAGTTGAACAGAAATCTGTTGGACGTATTGTCCCCAATCCAGCGATTTCTCATATGTGGGGCCAGTCTTGAACGATGAGTCCAGACTTGTCGTCCAGGTCAGCGGGCTGTCGCTGTGACCGCTCGCCTGACATGAGAGCCGTCGTGCTGGCTCGTCAAACGTACACAAAGCAGCGAGTTCGCTGGCTGAGCTAGGTAAATTGGTGCTTGTTGGAGGCTGGTTTGTGGCAGGGCTCGAAGAGGGACACAGTCCTTCTTCGAGGCTGTCCACCCGCAATATTCGGGAACTCAGGTACTTCGCCATCGACGGTGAGAAGAACTCGTAGAAACAGGTGGCGTTCTCGAAGCGAGGGTCTTGGGCGGTTCGTACACGTCTGAAGTCGTCGTATACGCCGAAATCAACGAAGGTGTTCCCATTGGTCTCGA
>CAUZCX010000042.1:0-11442 GCA_963578565.1 Anaerolineae bacterium | reverse complement strand
TCGTGCTCACTGCCTGTGCGCAGGATACCTTGTCCGTGACCACGACTGTGCGAAGCACAGAAGCCACCGTCACGCCTCTAGCCCCGACAGAGCGCACGCCCACGCTCGTGCCTACAGAGCCACCTACCGAGACCAAAGAACCAACTGGCACTGCAGCACCAAGCGCAACGGTCGTACCCAGCGCTACTGCAGCGCCCACAACCACAGACGCTGTCATCGACACGCTGGCGGCAATTGCGGCAATGCCGGTGCCGGAGAGTGATCTGCGCGAGATTGCCATGCGGCTGCATGGCTACGCTGACATCCCCGTCACCGTTAGCTCACAGCCCGCTAGCCACCAGCTCGGCGATATCATCGAATTCTCCGCAACCAACCTGGACACGGATGAACAATTCTCCCTTACTGCGGAGCTGGTTTATGCCGGCCCGCTTGTCCTGTTTTTTGTAGAACCTCAGCTGCAAGTAGAGCTGGCAGAGCTGCAACCCTTTCTTGAAGACTTCGAACAATTCATCGTACCCACTGTGCGAGAGTTTTTCGGCCACGAATGGTCGCCCGGAATTGACGGTGACCCAAGGCTATACATTCTCTACGCCGAAGGTCTAGGGGGCTCGGTAGCCGGATATTTTTCCTCCACTGACGAGTACTCCCGGCTAGCGCACGAGTATTCTAACGAAAAGGAAATGTTCTATCTGAACGCGGATGTCATTGCGCTGGATGACCCTGGTCTGCCCGGAACGCTTGCGCACGAATTCCAGCACATGGTGCATTGGGCAAACGACTCCAATGAGGAGGCCTGGATGAACGAAGGCGCCTCGATGCTGTCTGAGCTGCTCACCGGGCACACCCCATGGGGTTTCGACCGTGCCTTTGCTTCCGACCCTGACCTGCAGCTAAACGCGTGGTGTGCCACAAGCAGCGGGCCGGAATGCGTGCCCCATTACGGGGCCGCGTTTCTCTTCCTGGAATATTTCCTCGAGCGCTTCGGCGAGACCGCCACTCGGATGCTGGTGGCGCATCCAGACAACGGTTTGGCGGCGATGGATGCGACATTGCAACAGCTGACCGCAGTCGATACACACAGTGGAAATCTCATCACCGCTGACGCCGTTTTCGCAGATTGGGTAATCGCGAATTATGTGGGAGACACATCCTGGGCAGATGGGAGATATGGATACCACGACTACGCGGACGCTCCCCGCGTAATAGCGACAACCCGCCTCGCCTGCTCTGCCCCACCCGGAGAAATGAGCGTGCATCAATATGCAGCTGATTACATTACTATCGACTGTCCCAGCGCAACCGTCGCCAATTTCAGCGGGAATATATATACTCGCGCGGTACCCACCGGGCCACATTCCGGGGATTTCATGTTCTGGGGAAACCGGCAGGATAGCAGCGACACCACACTCACGCGGGAATTCGACCTCACGCAGGTCTCCAGCGCCACCCTATCATACTGGACGTGGTGGGCACTGGAAGAGAACTACGATTACGCTTACCTGGTCATATCAAGTGACGGCGGAGAGAGCTGGCAAATAATAGAGACACCAGGAGGAACTGGGGAAAACCCGAGCGGGAACAACCTTGGTTGGGGGTACCATTACAATTCGGGCGGAGCGTTCCACCCGGTATGGGTACAGGAGAACGTCGACCTGAGTACATTCGCCGGCGAGCACATTCTGGTGCGCTTCGAATACCTGACTGACGCCGCCATCAACTGGCCCGGCATTCTACTGGATGATATCACCGTGCCGGAAATTGGTTATGCAGAGGATTTCGAACTTGGGACAGGAGGATGGGAGAGTCGCGGATGGGTACACTTCGACAATTCGCTCCCACAACGCTGGCTCATTCAAGTGATTGCGCCTGACACTCGAAGCGTGCACCGTATCGAGACCACTGATGGCAGCGCGTATATAGACCTCACGGACGGGGCCACAATAGTAGTTTCGGCCCTCACCCCTTACACCACCGAACTGGCGCACTATCGTATCAAGCTTAATTAAGGGTCACTGTAGGAAGCTATACGGTTTCTGCGTCACGACCGAAGCGCGCACTCATCTCGGCCCGCTTGTCGACCGCAGCCTGCTGGACCTCCCCAACCAAGTGATCAACGTCCACCATCACGCGCTCCCGCAACTCTTTTCCGGCCATGGGAGCCAGTAACAACGCTGCCACTGCACCGACCATCCCGCCACATAGCGCGCCCGCCATAAAACTGATTGTGCGCATAGCTTCTCTCCCGAATTCCTGTTCTTGCTGCGATTATAACCCGTTGTCTCGGCCCGGTAAAGAACGCACAGCCTCTATCGCGCCTCTAGGCCTATGATACACTCAACCCGGTAAGAAAAAGGTTTCAGGACTGTGAGCACAAATGGAACATCCGCACTGAACACAGTGGTCATCACGGGCGCATCTACTGGGATCGGCCGGGCGTGCACGCTGCATATGGACGGGCTAGGTTTTCGCGTTTTCGCCGGTATCCGCAACTCGGCAGACGGTGAGGCACTGCAAGAGGCCGCGAGCTCCCGTTTGCGACCAATCTATCTTGACGTCACCGATGGAGAGAGTATCCATGCAGCCGCCGATACCATTAAGGACGCCTGCGGCACCAGAGGATTGTCGGGTTTAGTCAACAATGCCGGTATAGTTATCGCCGGTCCGCTGGAGTTTCTACCACTCGATTTTTTGCGCTCACAGCTGGAAACAAACGTCGTCGGGCAAATTGCGGTGACTCAAGCCCTGCTAGCGCTGCTGCGATGCGCCAGAGGAAGAATTGTCAACATGAGCTCAGTGAGCGGGAGAGTGGCGGCGCCTATGCTCGGACCGTACTCCGCCTCCAAATTCGCACTCGAAGCCCTCTCCGATTCCATGCGCCTTGAACTGCGCCCGTGGGAGATATCCGTCTCGGTGGTCGAGCCCGGCCCGATTGCTACCCCCATATGGAACAAAACACGCACGCTTACAAGAACCATGCTGGCCAAGTTGCCTCCGCAAGCGCAGCAACTCTATGGGCCAACCATAAAAGCTGTCGGCGAGTGGGAACGGGGGATGACAGGCAACATGCCCTCGCCACAGGTAGTCGCCCGAGCGGTGGAGCACGCACTCACATCCCGCCGCCCGCGTACGCGCTACCGCATCGGAAAAGCCGCCATTGTGGCCGACATGGTCGCTCGCTTCGCGCCCGATCGCCTGCGTGACTGGCTGCTCATTCGCCAGCGCGAATAGCTGTCCTCACGATCCGACCCGCCTCAGAACAGTCAGAACCGGACCCGAAAAATGGTACAATGCTGCCAAGAGAAAGGATCACAGATGATGGCACCCGAGATACCCGGCGAAATGCTAGCGCTCTGATCACCGCCATCTGATGGAATATAACGCCCATTTCTCTTGTATCCGCGGCTGCTCCGGCGAGTACCCCATCTATCAGGTTATTTACTCCTGCCCATCCTGCGGAGGTTTGTTGCAGGTATCCCACGACCTGAAGGTGCTCCGTCAGCGCGGGCCGCAGGCATGGAAGCAATTGATGGATACCCGCGTTGGCAGCACCGAATGGCCATACGGGAGTGGGGTCTGGGGAATGCGTGAATGGGTCGTACCTGACCTATACGATGAAAATGTCGTCAGCATGTACGAGGGCAACAGCAATCTGTTCTGGGCTGAGAGATTGGGCGACAAACTGAACGTTCCCAATCTATGGGTGAAGCTGTGCGGCAACAGCCACACTGGCAGCTTCAAAGACTTGGGCATGACAGTGCTGGTCAGTGTGGTCAAGCAGATGATGGCAAACGGAAGTCCGGTTCGGGCTGTTGCCTGCGCCTCCACCGGTGACACCAGTGCCGCACTAGCAGCCTACGCTGCAGCCGCCGGTATCCCCGCCATCGTCTTTCTCCCCAGCGATCGCGTCAGCCGCGCCCAGCTCATCCAACCGATTGCAAACGGAGCGCACGTTCTGGCGTTGGAGACCGACTTCGACGGATGTATGCGCATCGTACGCCAGATCACACAAGACAACAGCATCTACCTAGCCAACTCTATGAACAGCCTGCGCATCGAGGGGCAGAAGACTATCGCCGTTGAAATAGTACGGCAATTTGACTGGGAATCTCCCGACTGGATTGTGATGCCGGCAGGAAATCTCGGCAACATCAGCGCCTTGTACAAAGGGTTTCAACTAATGAAAGACTTGGACATAATCAGCCGCATGCCGCGACTGGTGGCCGCCCAGGCCGCCCGCGCAAATCCTTTTTACCAGAGTTTCCGCAACGGGTTCAAGAAAAAGGTGTCACTCCCGGCCCAGAGCACCCTCGCTTCTGCAATCCAGATCGGAAACCCGGTCAGTTATGAAAAAGCGGTGCAGGCCATTCAAAACACCGACGGAATCGTGGAAGAAGCCAGCGAAGACGAGTTGGCCAACGCCGGTGCGCTTGCCGACCGCAGCGGAATGTACACCTGCCCTCACACAGCAGTAGCACTGGCCGTTCTATTCAAACTTCTGCAGAGGGGCACGATAGAACCAGAGAAAAAGGTGGTAGTAATTAGTACCGCCCACGGGCTGAAGTTCACTAGGGCAAAACTGAGGTATCATCAGGGCAATCTAGATGAGGTCGAAATCCGGCACTCGAACACGCTGCTAACCTTAGCAGCGGATGAAGGCACTGTCAGGACTGCCATCGAGCGGAAACTTGAGGCGCACGCCTGAGCACGGCAGAGCATGGCGGCAATTTTCACGCAAAGATACTCTCATGAGCAAGCACGCGCTGTTTAATGGCCTGATCGTCAACGAAGCCAATGAGCCAGCCGACGTGACGTACATCGGCGAAGAAGCTCACTATGTCATCAACGACGATGGATTCAGGCGCCACGTCGCTGCTGAAACAATCGACCGCGCCGTACTCCGCGATTTGCGCGGGCAAATAACGCAGCATCAGGATCTAGTAAGCGATCACGCACTGAAAATGCTCGGGCAGGACGACCTTTTCACCAAAGCGATGATTGATTCTTCTCTCAAGAACATCGACGCCCACATGGACCAGCTGCTGCAGCAAGGCCTTCCCAGCGGAGCCAAACAGTGGCTGGGTATGCTTGGTTTCCGCATAGTGGTCAACCACCACGGTGAGGTGCTCAAACTGGAACAACCCGGGATTGTAGCCCCTGACGAAGAAATCTGACCTAGAAGAATCAGCAACATCAGTTTCCAATTCACCAATGGCATACCTCTTGCAGCGCAAGGGATTGACCGAGAGTGTTTCTCGGTCAATCCCTGCGAATGAGTCCTACCCGCGTCTTTGGGGCGATCTGGATATTTCATTCCAATACAACGAGGAGGTTCGATGTGAAAACACAATCCACGCACACAGTCCGGTGGTTTTTCGTACTCGCGCTGCTGGGTGTTCTTGTGATGGCCAGCTGCAACCGGTCAGCCACACAGGGCATCTTGCCGGAGGACACAGTCTTCAACGAAACAACGGTTGAAGAATCAGGCGAGACGGAGTCTGACCTGGAGACGCCTAACACCACCATAGAGGCTCTGCTAGAAGACGACCTAGAGGAAAGCGGAGAAGGGGTTGAAGAACAGCCGATGGCCGAGGAAGACTCCCCAGCAGAGTATGAAACCGAGGGCACAGAGCAATTGGCGACCGAAGGCGAAACCACAGCCGAACCACTTGCCAGCGAGGAAACAGATGCCGAAGCGGGAGAGGGCCTAGCAGCTACAGAGCCGGAGACAACCGACGATGGGGACGAGTTGATCATCGAAGCGCCCGTAATAGGAAATGCGCCGGCCACTTATGTAGTTCAGGATGGCGACTGGGTCTACAAAATCGCACGCATATTCAATATCACGCCACTCGATTTGCTAGTGGCAAATCCGGTCATCGGAGTGAACCAGCAAGTCTATCCAGGTCAGGAGTTGATAATCCCTGGCGGCAATCTGGAACCCGGCGGCACGGAACAAGGCTCCGTCGAGGGTGCGACGATCATAGCCCCGGCAAACGCGAACCCGGCCAGCACATACGAGGTGCAGGCGGGTGACACCGTTTTTTCCATCGCTCTCAATCATGGTATCACTGTGGATGTGCTGGCTGAGCACAATGACATCGCAGCACCGTATATGATTTATGTCGGGCAGTCGCTCGCAATCCCGTCCCAGTAACACGCGAGCCACCCACAGTATTCCAAACGCAACACCAATGGCCGTCACTGCAGTAGTGACGGCCATTTGATCACAGGCACCACACCTCTGGCGACACAGGACGGCATACCATACAATTGGCGCACGTACGATTATGGCGCTCCCTGGCCCCACAACACCACCCACTCCAACCGCCACCCGGCAGTGGTCAACGCACGGCTGGCTTGGGATCGGCTTGATCGCGATCTTCTGGCCCCTCAACTGGGGGTTGACTGGGTTACGCACTCACTGGGGGTTTTTCCCACTCTGGATCGGCTTCTGCCTGACGGTCGACGCAGTCACATTGCAGCGCTCCGGGGATTCGCTGCTGACGCGTGACTGGCGTAAATATGTGGCCCTTTTCTTTTATTCCTCGCCAGCATGGTGGCTCTTTGAAGTCATCAACTGGCGGACCCAGAACTGGCACTACCTCGGACGCGAGTTTTTCTCCAATTGGGAACACTTCTTGTTCGCCTCGCTCAGCTTTTCAACCGTGATGCCAGCCGTTTTCGGCACCGCCGAGCTAGTTGCCAGCCTGACGCCAATTCGCAACATGCGCGCCGGGCCCATACTCCGAGCCACCCAGGGCAAATTGCTGGCCATGTTCGGATGCGGTTGGCTACTGCTGGCGCTGCTGCTAATATGGCCGCGTTTCTTTTTTCCTGCCATATGGATCGCGGTATTTTGTATACTGAATCCTGCCAACGCGTGGCTGCGAAATCGCACCATCTGGAGCGACACGGCGCGCGGCGACTGGCGCACAGTCGTCAGCCTCACGCTCGGATGTCTACTGTGCGGATTTTTCTGGGAGATGTGGAACTTCTTCTCCTATCCCAAGTGGGTTTACCACCTTCCGTTCTTCGATTTCTTGCGTGTGTTCGAAATGCCAGTGCTCGGCTACGGGGGATATATGCCCTTTGCGCTAGAACTGTTCGCCTTGTATCATCTTCTGAATGGCTTCACCCGCAACGGAGGCAGGAAACAAAACTACTTGCGCTTTGCCGCACGCGTATAGCAACCGCACAATATGAACGAGTATACGAACGCCGACGCTACGCCTGATATGATTGAAAGCAGCGAAGAGCGCACACATGTTCCCGCCAATTTTGCAGATTCTGCAGTCATCACACGCGCTGCGGATGCGGAAATCCGCGCGACCATAGCAGACGCCGGAATCACATGGGAGCAATATCCTCGCCACGATTGGAGTGGAAACGCAGACGGCACCGCCACGGCTAAGGCTTACGCTATGCAGGGCATCCTGAAATACCACGGCCTAGCGGACTGGCACTGGCGCACTGCTTTCATGCCCAGCATATCGGTCAACAACGATGCCGCTCACACAATCACGCGCGTAGATTTCGACGGCGGGCTGACAACCGACATCCTGACAATCGACGGGGAACCCAAACAAGGCCGCCCGCTCGAACGGGTAGCGCGCTTGCTGGATCATGTCCGCGGTCTGGCCGGAAGCACAAATAGAGCGCGCGTACAATCCCACAATGTTCTAGCTGCCGGTAGCGCGGCCAAGGGCATTGGCACCAGTGCAGCCGCAGGCGCCGCCCTCGCCACGGCCGCGCTGGCAGCAGCGCTGGGACCAGAAGCAGTCGGGGACCTGCGGCTGGTCAGCTGTACCGCGCGCCTGCTAGCCGGTTCCGCTTGCCGCAGCGCGGTTGGCGGTCTGGCGCTCTGGCTCTCGTATCCCGGCATCGCCCATCATGATTGCTTCGCGGTTCGCCTAGACACAGGCAAGCAGCTTGCGGATTTGCGCTTGATCACCGTGCCGATAGAATCCCGCGCTGGACTGCAGACGGAGCAGGCTCACCGCGTCGCTCCTGCCAGTGCTCTCTTCCGCGCCTGGATCCACAGCCGCCGAGACGACATTCTAGCCTGCCTGCAGGCAACATCACAAGGAGATTGGGAAACCCTCGGCCGCTTCGCAGAGTTGGACAGCTTGCGCCTACACGGCGTCACCATGTCCGCTGGGTCCGAACACGCACTAATTGCCTGGGAACCGGAAACTGTCTCTCTCTTCCACATGTGTCACCGGCTGCGCGAAAACGGCGTGCCCGTGTTTTTTTCGACCGACACCGGACCAACCACGGTGTTCCTAACCCACGTAGATTATCAACATGAAGTAATGGACAGTATCTCTACGCTCGGAATGGGCGTGGAAATCTTCTCCGGCCGCGTGGCCGGTCCGGCGACGCTGCTGCCACCCAAGCATGAGGAAGCAGTCGGACTCTGAGACCATTCTCGTGAATGCTCCCACTCAGCTGCCAGCGCCAACGCATACGCTCTGTTTCCTCACCAGTGGTGAGCTCGTGCTTATGCTGCACCGACGCAAAGAACCTAACCGCGGCCTGTGGAACGGAGTGGGCGGCCGCATCGAAGCAGGTGAGACACCACACGTTGCCTGTCTGCGAGAAGTTCACGAAGAGACTGGGCTGCAGCTCACTACCGCTCGCTTCTCTGGATTGCTGAGCTGGTGCACACCCGCCACAGAGGGAGCACTGGTGCTGTACACGGCCCCGTCCCCATCAGAGGAAGTGCACTACTGCGATGAAGGCAACCTGCGTTGGCATCCAAGGCAATGGGTTTTCAGTTCAAGCTCAGTAGTCTCCAACATCCATATATTCGGCCCGGACGTGCTCAACGGCTCGCCGGCTTGCGTGTATCACTTCAATTACTGCGACCACGGCCAAATACAGAGCCATGAGCGGCGCCCCCTGCCCGCGTCTTTGCAGGTCACCGAATGTGGCGCTAAACTCTAACCTTTTGCATACACAGCGGAGCTACACTTGCAGCATTATACATCGGCGTTTTCGGACATTGACCGTTATAATTGATCCGAATCCGGGTAATAAAAGATGTAATCAGGGTCAGCAACGATGATGAGATTTGACCGTTTTACAGAGCGAGCACAGGATGCGGCCGCCCGCGCCTATGAGATATTGCAGCGCTACGGACACAACCAAGTGGATACGGAGCATATTTTGCTGGCACTGCTCGAGCAACCCGAGGGCGTAATACCTCAGATTCTGGAAATGCTCAAGGTGGAGGCGGATCCGCTACAGCAACGGCTTGATGATGTGCTCCGCGCCAGCCCGAAGGCGGCTATTTACGGGGGCGGCACTGGCCAGGTGTTCATTACCCCACGAGTCAAGCGTATCATTGATTTGGCCAATGAAGATGCAAATCGCCTGAAGGACGAATTTATCTCCACAGAACACATATTCCTCGCAATTCTCTCGGAACGAAATACAAATGTGGAACGTATTCTCTCAGAAGCCGGCATAACCCGCGACCGCATTACTACCGCTATCAAAGAGATACGTGGCGGGCAGCGTGTGACCAGCCCACAGGCCGAAACGCGTTACAAAGTGCTGGATAAATACAGCCGCAACCTGACGCAGATGGCACGCGCCGGTAAACTTGACCCGGTCATTGGTCGCGATGAAGAGATCCTGCGCGTGATTCAGGTTCTTTCCCGCCGCACGAAAAACAACCCGGTGATGATCGGGGAAGCCGGCGTCGGCAAGACCGCCATCCTCGAGGGTCTGGCGCAGAAAATAGCTGACAACGATGTGCCTGAGATTCTGAGTGGGAAAACGGTGGTAGCGCTGGACCTAGGGGCCATGATTGCGGGCTCACGCTTCCGGGGTGAGTTCGAGGAGCGCCTGAAAGCCGCCATTGAGGAAATTCAGCGCGGTCAGGGCGACATCATCCTCTTCATCGACGAATTACACACCGTCGTTGGCGCCGGTGCGGCTCAGGGCGCAATGGACGCCAGTAACATGCTAAAGCCGGCTCTAGCACGTGGAGAGCTGCAGTGCGTAGGTGCAACCACTCTGGATGAGTTCCGCAACCACATCGAAAAAGACCCCGCACTGGAGCGGCGCTTCGCGCCGGTTTTCGTTGATGAACCGGATATAGAAGAGACTGTGGAGATGCTGAAAGGGCTGCGCAGCCGATACGAGGCTCATCACAAGGTCAACATCAATGATGAAGCGCTAACCGCCGCCACCAAACTTTCCCACCGCTACATCACTGACCGCAAGCTGCCGGACAAAGCTATTGACCTGATGGACGAGGCGGCCGCCAAACTTCGCGTGGCGCTCTACTCGCTGCCACAGGACCTGAAAAACAAGAAGGCGGAAATCGACAAGCTGCAAGTCGACGAAGACGCGGCCAGCGGAGAGCGTGATTACCAACAGGCAGCTGAATGCAAGGCCGAAAGGCTACGCCTAGAATCTGAATTCAACGAGCTGCGCCGCGAGTGGGAAAGGGAACATCAGCTGGACGAGGTAGTCGACGCCGAGGATATAGCCGAGGTGGTTTCGAGCTGGACCGGCATCCCGCTTACGCAGATGCTTGAGACCGAGGCCGACAAGCTGCTGCGCATGGAAGAACGGCTGCAGCAATGTATCGTCGGGCAAGAAAAAGCCATCGCAGCGCTGGCAGACGCGATCCGGCGCGGCCGCTCCGGCCTGAAAGACCCAAAGCGCCCGACGGGGTCATTCATCTTTCTGGGCTCCTCCGGTGTGGGAAAAACCGAGCTCGCCAAAGCTCTAGCCGAATTCTTGTTCGACGATGAGGAAGCACTGGTGCGCATTGACATGTCAGAATACCGCGAGCAGCACGCGGTATCGCGTCTGTTTGGGGCCCCGCCCGGGTATGTGGGCTATGAGAAAGGCGGCCAACTGACCGAGGCCGTGCGCCGACGTCCATACCGCGTTGTACTCTTCGACGAAATCGAAAAAGCGCATCCGGAGGTATGGAACGCGCTGCTCCAGATTCTGGACGATGGCCGCCTGACAGACGGGCAGGGACGCGTGGTTGATTTCCGTAACACAGTGTTGATAATGACCTCGAACCTAGGCACCGAGTTCGTAACCAGTGGCGGCTCGCTCGGATTCATAGAGCAGATAGACGGAACCGAGGCCGAAAGCGAGAAGAATATTGAGAAAGCGCTTAAGAAGACTTTCCGGCCTGAGTTCCTGAACCGCATCGATGAAATTATCATTTTCTCGCAGCTGACGCCTGAGTACATGGAGGACATAGTAGACTTGCAGATGAAGGAAATCGAGCAGCGGTTAGACGAATACGGGCTCTCAGTTGAGCTAATGCCCGCAGCACGGACTTGGTTGGCGAAACAGGGTTTCGATCCTGCCTTTGGCGCGCGACCACTGAAACGTGCGCTTCAAAAACACGTAGAATCACCTCTCTCGGTGAAGATGTTGCGCGGGGAGTTTAGGGATGGAGACAAA
>CAUZCX010000041.1:0-11769 GCA_963578565.1 Anaerolineae bacterium | reverse complement strand
ACTTATAACAACGTTCGGTTTCGGGTGATACTTGATTGGTGGCGAATAGTTCGCCCGTGATGGGCAGCGCATTCATGATGCGCTCCCGGTGTTGCGGCGTACTCTCTTGCGGGGTAAAGTAAACCGCTTACGGAGGATTGTGCATATTGCCTTATTGTTAGAGTTAATCAACACGCTATAATGTTGGCTGCTCATGATAGTCTTTTTGCTACGCGCTATGCGCCCACGCCAGTGGGTGAAGAACCTATTCATATTCGCAGCGCTAGTGTTCGACCGCAAACTGTTTTTTCCGCAATACCAGCAGCGGACGTTGATAGGATTCGTGCTTTTCTCATTGCTGGCAGGCGCTGTCTATCTGACAAATGACCTCGCCGACCTTGAGTATGATCAACACCATCCTCGCAAGCGGCAGCGGCCACTGCCGTCCGGGAACCTTTCTACGAAAATTGCATTGACAGCCGCCATTCTCATTCCACTACTCGTGCTGCCAATGGCGCTGCGGATGAACATGTGGTTCGGGCTTATACTTTCCCTGTACTGGTTACAGAACATTGCTTACTCCGTCTGGTTGAAACATGTTGTCATCGTAGACGTGCTGCTTATAGCACTTGGTTTCATGTTGCGTGTAGCTGCGGGCGCCATTCTGGTGGACGCCGAACAGGCGCCCATAGGCTCGCCCTGGATTTACATATGCGTCGGGTTGGGAGCGCTACTCATTGGACTCGGCAAACGCCGCCACGAGCTGACGACATTTGCTGGGTCCGCGACCAATCACCGCGCCGTACTCGCCGATTACAACCTGACGCTTATCGACTGGTTGATCGCCAGCGTCACCACCGGCGCAATCGTTGCCTATTCTCTTTACACTTTCAGTGCACCCAACCTGCCATCAAACCACCTGATGATGGCCACCATCCCGTTCGTTATCTACGGGATATTTCGCTATCTGTATCTCATCCACGTCAAGGGCGCTGGAGGTGCGCCGGAGCAGCTAGTATTCCACGACCGGCCATTGCTGCTGTCCATCATTCTGTGGGCAGCCTTGGCCACCGCGGTGATGTATATGGGTTAGTGCTGTGGCCACTCCGAAAAAAAACACCCGCGCCAGCGCGCCCGGAAAGTTTATCCTGTTTGGAGAACACGCAGTGGTCTATGGAGAGCCAGCCCTAGCGGCGCCATTGCAATCACTGCGCGCGCACGCAAGTATCTCACACACATCCCCGGAAAGCCCCAACAGCCTGTTTCTCACCGCAGAGGATATTTCTCTGAGCTGCCACTATAGCGACCTAATGCCCACCCATCCGCTCTCCGCAACCGTGCGAGGAGCGTTGCGAGCCGTCGGCAGTTCGGGGGCGCCACGCGCGCATTTACAGTTACGCTCTACGATCCCGATGTCTGCCGGCCTGGGTTCCAGCGCTGCCACCGCCGCCGCGGTGGCACAGGCTTTGGCTCGTTTTCTACAGCGAGAACTCTCCGTTGAGCAGTTGTCTAAATTGGTGTTTGACGTCGAGAAGCTCCAGCATGGCACCCCCTCCGGAATCGATAACACAGTCATCACGCACGAACAACCCATGTTCTTCAGCAAAGGCCAGAAGGCCGAAATCCTGACGCTGGCGCAACCCTTTTTATTCGTGCTAGCCGACAGCGGCAAGCGCAGCTCAACCAAAGACGCAGTGACAGCTGTGCGCCGGCGTTACGACAAACACCCGAACCAGTACCAAGCATGCTTTGATGAGATGGGCACCATTGCTCGGGCAGCGCGGGATGCACTTGCCAATGGCGAGAGCGACCGGTTGGGTGATTTGATGCACCGCAACCACGTACTCCTGCAAGAAATCGGCGTCTCCTCCCCATCACTTGACCGTCTTGTAAAAGCAGCGCTGCGCGCGGGCGTAGCAGGTGCAAAATTGTCCGGCGCCGGAATCGGCGGCTACATCATAGCTCATGTAAATCCAGGCCAGTCCGACCACGTGGTTTCAGCGCTAAGAGCTGCTGGAGCGAGAAGCGTGACTATGACCGAGCTAACTAACAGTACCAATGAAAACTAATCTGATATATGTAAAACTCGGCGGCTCGTTGATCACCGACAAACACAGCGAGCGCACTCCCCGGAACAAGGTAATCCGGAGACTGGCACGAGAAATCGTCGGCGGAATGGAAAAGCGCCCACAAACCAGGTTGCTCATCGGTCACGGGGCAGGCTCATTTGGGCACATCCAAGCAGCACGTTATAATACGCGCGGAGGCGTACATTCCGCACGCGATTGGCGCGGTTTCGCTAACGTCGCGGCAACAGTGGCCGAACTTAATTCCATTGTGCGCACAGAACTATTGTCTGCGGGAGTGCCAGTGTTCAATGTGCACCCCTCGGCATCCGCGCGCTGTCACGACGGAAAATTGATTGCACTGGCTGCCGGACCCATCAAGAGCGCGATCGACAACGGCTTGACTCCGGTGCTTCACGGTGACGTGGCATTCGATGAGACGCTCGGAGGAACGATAATCTCCACTGAAATGATTTTTGGATTCCTTTCACATATTATGCCGCCGGACGCAGTGCTGCTAGCAGGAATAGCTCAAGGAGTGCTGCACAAGCATCCCCTGGGAAGCGCAATTCCGGAAATTACTCCAAATACTTTTCGCGAGCACGCGGCCGGCGCAGCCTTTTCAGACGCGCCCGACGTCACGGGAGGAATGAAAAGCAAGGTGGCGGAAATGCTCACATTAGTGCAAAATATCCCTGGCGCGACTGTACGCATTTTTTCGGCGCAACCGGAGGGTGCACTTGCCCGTGCCATCTGTGGCACGGAGGCCACTGGCACTGTCATTCGCGCCGAACGACCAGAACCAACGCCCGCATGAGGGTATTGACACCCGCACCAATATCATGTCGTGAAGACCAGAGCGCCCAACGAAATCCTGCAGATACCGCGCGATGCAAATCCAGCGGAAATCGTCGCTGCCGTTACCGCACGGACCGCACATTTCCGTGAACTTTCCGCGCATGAATCGGTGCATGCCATTTCCGAAATCTATCAGGCTGCGGCATTCCTCCTCTGGGAGACAAAACACGACCCAGAATCCCGAACAGCGTCGGGGAACACTGTAGACACTACGACACCATCAGCCCGACGGAGTATTTCAACAGTTCCGCGCCGTAGCCGCCGCCGCAAGGCCACAGCGGGATGGGCACCGTTGCTAATGGTGGCACCCACCCTTGCCGCTCTAGCCGTTTTCTTACTTTATCCGGATGCAACCATGTCCGCGGCATGGAAGCTGGTTGACCAAGCCGCCGCCGCCCTTGAAGTAATATCAGGGACGCCAGAACCAACTGCACCATCGAGGCCCACACCTACCATGCCTGTCATCCCAACCGCGGGCTCCGTTGTGTTGGCGCCAGCCACCATCTCACATGCCGAACCCGCCACTACGCCCGTCAGCGCACACACTGCGGTCACCCAAAGCCAATCAATAACGCAAGTGCGCGCATGTGTCGGCATCTCATCCCTGAACGTCCGGACCGGGCCCGGGATCGCATATCCAAGCAAATCGTATTTGCTTGGAGGCGAATGCGTCAACCTGATCGCACAAAATCAAACCGGGACATGGGGTATCATCCGATCCGCCCCACGCCAGGCCGCGGATTCCGGATGGGTCTCGTTTACATATCTGGAATCCGACGGATCGCTGCGCGCGCTCCCGGTGGCTACCCCGCCTACTGTGCCCTTACCTACACCATGATCGTCACGGTGACCCGAGACTCACCGGAATTTGCTACCTCAACACTTATTGACCGGCTCATGTTTGAATTCCTACGCATCCATGCTACAAAACAAAACTTGACAGGGTCGAAAAATCTCATCATTATCGGATGCACTATGCGAGCCGGGCACAGACCAGAGGCGCGAGATATAATTACCCAATGCAGGAAATCTTCTTTTTCGAACAAGGCGACTCGCCTCTCCCGCGAGAAGAGGTTCGCATCGAGCACATCCGTGCTGAACCATATCCAGACGGACGCCGTGTGCGCGTTACAGTGGCATTGACACCGTTTTCCGAAAAGCCAAACCTGAGCCTGACAATTAGCGATGCAAACGGAGATACAGTAGCAGAGGCTGAGGTACTGGAGATCATTACGCCAGCAACGGAACTGACGATGCATCTGAGCCACGCGAGAGCAGAGGAGGATTACACCCTGCACACGGAGCTATATTACGATAACAGCGATCCGCAGGATGAACGCCGCTCGACTTTCACTTCGATCGGAGACACCTAAACATCCAGATTACGCACTTCTTTCGCGTGCGTCTGGATGAAACGTCGTCGTGGCGGTACGGCAGCGCCCATGAGCATATCGAAGGTGCGGTCAGCCCCAGCGGCATCTTCAATATCTACCTGCAACAGAATGCGATTCGCCGGATCCATAGTGGTGTCCCAAAGTTGATCCGGGTTCATTTCCCCCAAACCCTTGTAACGCTGTAACTTGGTTTTTTCCGTATTGCCCCATTCTTTCAACGTGGAGTTTTTGTCCGCTTCGTTGAACACGTATACCTGCTTCTTTCCTTTCGCCAGCAGATACAGCGGCGGTTGCGCAATAAAAAGGTGACCGCGCTCTATTAACAGCTGCATATAGCGAAAGAAAAATGTGAGCAACAGCGTGCGGATGTGGCTGCCATCAACGTCCGCATCAGTCATAATAATGACACGGTGATAGCGCAGCCCAGTCAGATCAAAACTTTCGCTGATCCCGGTGCCAAGCGCGGATATAAGTGACTTCACTTCATTTGAACCAAGGATTTTATCCAGGCGCGCGCGCTCAGTATTGAGTATTTTCCCGCGCAACGGCAGCACAGCCTGGAAGTGGCGGTCACGCCCCTGTTTCGCCGATCCACCGGCAGAATCGCCCTCAACGATGTACAGTTCGCATTTTTCCGGGTCGCGCTCAGAACAATCCGCCAGTTTGCCCGGCAACGTCAGTGATTCGAGCGCGCTCTTGCGGATGACCAAATCGCGCGCTTTGCGCGCCGCATCACGCGCCCGCGCCGAGGTCAGGCATTTCCCCACAATCGCCCTGCCAGCACGCGAATCCTTTTCCAGAAACTCTAAGAATTCCTCCCCAAGTGCTTGCTGCACCTGAGCAGACACCTCAGCGTTCATCAACTTCACTTTCGTCTGGCTCTCGAACTGCGGATCGTTGTGTTTGATGCTCACAATCGCTGTCAAACCTTCACGGATATCCTCCCCACTGAAGTTAGAATCTTTGTCCTTCAATAAGTTGGCTTTGCGCGCATAATCATTCACTGTGCGGGTAAGAGCGGAACGCAGGCCGGTCATATGTGTTCCGCCATCGACAGTGTTAATAGTATTAGCAAACGAATATGTCGATTCCGCTAGCGCATCGCTATACTGCAGCGCAACCTCCACGCCTGTGCTGTCGATTTCCTTTTCCACGTAGATCACCGGATGCAGCGTCTTGCGGTTGCGGTTCAAGTAGCGCACAAACGACTTGATGCCGCCCTCAAAATAGAACGTCATATCGCGCCCGCTGCGCTCGTCCACCAGCTGTATGGTCACACCCCGCGTCACAAAAGCCATTTCGCGGAAGCGCTGCACAAGAGTGGAAAACCTATAAACGCTCTCTGTGTCGAAAATACTTTCATCACGCAGAAATGTAATACTGGTACCGGTGTCCCCTTTTGTCGCCTTGCCGATAGTCTTCACCGCTGCCTGTGGGACACCCTGACGGTATGCCTGATACCACACTTTTCCATTCCGCGTCACCCGCGCTTCGCAACTGCTGGAGAGCGCATTTACCGCGCTAACGCCCACGCCATGTAGCCCACCCGAAACCTTGTAGCCGCCACCACCGAACTTACCCCCTGCATGCAGCTTGGTCATTACCACTTCCAGCGCCGAGACCTTTTCAACCGGATGCTTGTCCACCGGGATACCACGGCCATTGTCCACAACAGTGACGCTCTCATCAGGATGAATGGTCACACCCACGAAGTCACATGAACCGGCCAGAGCTTCATCAATAGAATTGTCCACTACTTCATAAATCAGGTGGTGCAGCGCCCGGATATCAGTGCCACCGACATACATACCTGGCCGAAGACGCACCGCCTCCAATCCTTCCAGAACCTGAATGCTGCGCGCGAGGTATGCTTTCCCCTCCGTCTTCTTGCTCTTTACCTTCCGTTTAGTCGGCTTACTTGCTTGCGCCACTATTGTTTCCCTCCGACGCCTCTGTCCGCACAGCGTTCTGCTTACGCTGCTTCCGTTCTAAAAGCACTGCCTGCATCTCATCAGACCAGCGCAATCTGTCCCGATAAAAATGAAAGGTGGCAGCCACCACACCGGTAGCCACAAATGCATGTGCCGTGATACCAGCTATGAGCAGCCAAGAATCTAACGGAGGCAGTGACCACAGGAACCCTAGGCCCCAGCTCAATACCATAATTAACATGAACATGCCCGTCACTGCCGGCATATTCCAGCGCACCAGTCGCAAGCTAATTCGAAAGGCGGGCAGCAGAGATCGGTTGTACATTACCACTCCGTGCACGGTAAAAGCCACGAAGAACAGCGCCCAGATCCATACTGCAATAGCAAGCGAGGTAACCATTCCCCCAAGAACCACATGCACCATCGAAAACAACGCGGACAACATCGCCATAATAAATCCGAGCAACAGCATGGCTAACAACAACGCACCCACAAACCCGAGCAGCCGTATCCATTGGTCCCAGAGTCGCTCCAGAATCTGTTCGTCGTCCCAGCGCTCTTCCGCCGGCAGTACCTGGCGCGCAATCATTGCAAAAAAAGCCGCACCCAAAAATATCCCTGTCACGCTTAGTCCGACAGCGAGACCAAACAGTGCCACCCCGCTTGTTACCGGAATACGCAGTACCGATCCGAGTGGGGTACCACCCGACCCGCCCGCCACCATCATGCTTGGCACGCCTATTGGCGATGTACTCAGAAAACCGAACACGTTCAGGTTTGCACCGGCTTCCAGTAGGGTGCCTTGGACAGTTTCATACATCTCGGCGGGAATGTCAGCGGACCGTAGTTGCGCCTCTAGCAGCGTTCCGACCTCCGCCATTAGTGGGGTGACGCTAAGTTGCGGACCCAGCCACAGAAAAAGGTCTAGCAGCAAGGGCAGGGATATTAGGCTAATGCGCGAGCGCACGGTTTCGAATCCGCGCCCGAAGGCATCAACCACCCCAATCGGTGCTGTCGGTGGTGTAGAAGCGTGTGCATGCACGCACCTAATTCTACCATCATATCGTAAGTAGGAACGCACCCGAACGGACCCACTTTACGATACTCTTAGGCCTAGCTGTTTGCTTACCTGGCCTTGGTTCGGTGAGTATCGGTAGGTTGACCCGTCAGCCGCGGTCGTTTACAATGTAGGGCAGCCGCCCCGCCTCACACCCTACCAGGCGCGCGCCATTTCCCTATGGATCAATTCGTGATAACAGGCGGTCTGCCGCTCCGCGGCGTCATCCGACCGGCGGGTAACAAGAACTCCGCGCTGCCATTGCTCGCCGCGTGCCTGCTCACTGACCAGCCGGTAGTCCTGCACAATTTGCCCGGCATCGGCGATGTGGTCACCATGCGCAACCTACTCGAAGAGCTCGGCGTTTTAGTAGAATCTGTGGGCGAACACAGCTGGCGCATCCAGGCGGAGAACATTACCGGATGCACACCGAACCCTGCGCTGTGTCGTCTTATTCGCGCATCCATTCTCCTGGCTGGACCTTTGCTCGTACGCCAAGGCAAGCTGCAGTTGGCTCCTCCCGGAGGGGACATTATCGGCAGACGCAGATTGGACACACACATGCTGGCACTGCAATCGCTTGGCGCACACATCCATACCAATGAGAACTTTGAAATACGCGCTGACAGGCTGCGCGGCACGGACATCCTGCTAGATGAAACCAGCGTGACAGCCACTGAGAACACAGTCATGGCGGCTGTGATGGCATCCGGAAGAACCACCCTGCGCAACGCAGCCTCTGAGCCTCACGTTCAGGAGCTCTGCCGCTTCCTGAACGCTCGCGGTGCGCGCATATCCGGCATCGGCTCCAATATGCTTAACATCGAGGGCGTCAGATCACTACACGGCGGCGAGTACACAATCGAACCGGACTACCTGGAAGTGGTCAGCTATATCGGAGCGGCCGCCGTCACTGGAGGCGAAATCCGCATTCAGCGCGCAGGATCGCAACACTTGCACATGGTCGAGCTCGCTTTCAAGCGTCTGGGCGTCCGCTGGCAAGTTGAGGGTGAAGACATCCTCGTGCCTGCCGATCAGACGCTACGCGTTACACCAGACCTCGGCGATGCTATACCCAAGATCGACGATGCGCCCTGGCCCGGATTCCCGGCAGATCTAATGAGTATCGCCATAGTTATCGCCACACAGTGCGCCGGCACTATCCTCTTCCACGAAAAACTATTCGAAAGCCGACTCTATTTTGTAGACAAACTGGTTGGCATGGGTGCGCGCATCATCGTGTGCGACCCCCACCGCTGCATCGTACAAGGCCCAAACACCCTGCAGAGTGAAACACTAGATAGCCCGGACATCCGCGCGGGAATGGCTATGCTCATTGCCGCACTGTGCGCTCGGGGCGAATCTGTCATCCGCAACATCCGCCAAATCGAACGCGGCTACGAGGATATAGAGAGAAAGCTACGTAATCTAGGCGCCCAGATTGAGCGCACCGCTGACTGAGTATGCTGATCACCAATAAACAAAAGAGGGCCGCCGCGACCGCGGGGCCTTTTTTGTTTTAACTCCGTAGGGATATTAGTCGGTGCACCAGACCAGCCCCACAGTGCCCGGCCCAACATGTGCCCCGACCACTGGGCTCAGTTCCACCACATGTTTTTCGACTGGATTAATCTGCGCGCTGGCCGTCTTCAGCAGCGCGGCCGCGTCGTCTGGTGCAGCGGCGTGAAGCGCCGCCAGGCGAATGTTCTCTTTGCCCTCAACCGCCGCAGAGACCGAATCCACAACATGCCTTATCGCCTTCTTACGCGTCCGCACCTTACCAGCCTCAGCCACCACGCCGTCTTTCACCGTGAGCACTGGCTTGACATTCAACGCGTTACCGAGAAGCTTGCTCGCCCCGCCAATCCGGCCGCCGCGATGCAAATACTCCAACGTATCCACAGTTATATAAACACCCACTTTGTCCATCGTGCCTCGAGCCACCTGAGCGCATTCCGCCAGAGATTTTCCCTGTTCCGCAACCCGTGCCGCTGCCAGCGCCACATAGCCCATCGCCATCGCCATTGTACGCGTATCCACAATCTCAATCTTTATTGCAGGTAGCAGTGCGCGTGCCTGTGTAGCTGAATTGAATGTGCCAGAAAGTTCTCCTGAAAGCACCATCACTAGCACTCCTTCTTCAGCATCAGCACCCACGCTCGTAAGCAGCTCCTCAAACTCTCGCACACTCGCCTGCGACGTGGTTGGAAACACCGGATCATCCCGCAGACGGTTATAAAACTCAGTCGGCGTAATATCCACATCATCGTAGAATGTCTCCGTGCCCCACACTAGCGTCTGCGGAATTACGTGGATGCCATATTGCTGTACCAGTTCAGCCGGTATCTGTGCAGTGCTATCTACCACAATGGCGATACGTGATTTGCTCATTTTATTTTATTCCTTTCGTAAGAGTACTTCCACACAAGAATAGAAACCCACATTCGCACTAAAAGATACGGGTGATTTTGTACACGAGCGCAAGCGTGGGAGGGGCGAAACACGTTGCGACGCAGCTGCTTCTGTCAGAACCACTTCACAGCGGTGAACAATGAAACACCAGGCGCAGACCTATTTGCAGGACCTGTAGGTTGAAAGAACATTGATAATTTTGTTGTGTCAACAGGCGATGTTGTGATGCTTGTGATTTCGCGGTGGTAAGTGATACCCCTATATAACAGACTAGCAGACCTGCGAACAGCATCTAAGCTAGCCATAAAATGAGAAAAATACAACCTAATTAATGTGCGGTGATTGTACTAATATGCAAACATTGTCCATGCTAACCTGGATACTATTCTTAGTAAACCTCCCCTCACAGTGCCATATTGCAATTTACCTAGAGATGTGCCGATGATATAATATCCCATTCTGTCGAATTGTTCTGGAGGTAGTTTATGGATCAGTCAGAGATTAAAGAGCGCTTACAAAAATTTGGTTACGTAATTGTGCCAGAAATGTTTTCAGAGGAGGAGGTAACGCATTACCGTAAGCACTTCTTCCATTTGAGAAAATCGGGAAGTTGCCTTCAATATATGCCTAAGGTTGATCCAGATGATGCAGATAAAATAAATGAGTACCCGCGTCTTATACAGATGCATCGTTATGATTCGGTTACCTTGCAATGGCTGTTGGATAAAAGATTGCGAGATTGTTTGGTCGCCTTGCTGGGACAAGAGCCTTACGCGGTCCAGAGTATGCTTTATTTTAAGCCTTCTGGATCACGAGGTCAGGCTTTGCATCAGGATCAATATTTCCTCGCCGTCCAACCTGGGACATGCATCGCTGCCTGGATGGCTCTGGACGCATGTGACGAGGTGAATGGCTGCCTGCAAGTAGTTCCAGGTAGTCACAACCTACCTACCTTGTGTACAGTAGAAGCTGACACTACTGTGAGCTTTACAGACCTTACTGTTTCCCTGCCCGAAGGAATGCATCCAGTACCAGTATTGATGAAAGCAGGAGAAGTACTTTTTTTTAATGGACAATTGATCCACGGGAGTTTTCCCAATAAGAGTAAAAAGAGCTTCCGCACTTCACTGGTCGGTCATTACGTCATGGCAGAGGCAGAAAAAATAGCTAAATTTTATCATCCAGTGCTGCGTTTTGATGGTAGCGAGATAGCCTTAAGCGTGAGTAAAACCGGAGGGCCCTGCGGCAATTGGGTTGATCTTGATGGGCATCCATTGGTGGAGATGTCAGGTGTAAATCCTAGTAGTTCATCTGACGATGCGTCATTCATGGATCTAGTCCAACAGAGACAGTCTTAGTTGTTTTGGGAGCCTTTTTGATACCAATAAAACCATTGGAGATTCTCCCCTGTCCACCTAGTGATTTTTTATCTGTGAGGCCGTCGTCCTGTTCTGTTGACTTATGACGGTTGCATTGTTCAACCGTAGTATTCCACCAATAACCAGAGTCTCATCACATAGAAAAGGTGACAGAACATCAAAGTTGAATTCATCCTAACAATATTAGAATAAGCTGCCATTTAGGTTCGGGTGCAGACCCACGGCCTGCAAACGCGGTGGCAATGTCTATTATGGTCAGTAATAGTCTCTACCTACAGTTGCTCGGTGTGCACGGCACGATCTTCCCACCAGCGCCAGATTACATCCGCGGGTGGATACCGTTAATTAGCGGATTTAGTACACAGCCAAGACCGCGGCCAAATGGCATATCATACAATTTTCTGGGAAGCATTGGCCGCTATTATTCAATCAATAGATGCTAGAATAGGAATGTAATAAACAAAGCCCTTCCCGTGAATATTCAAATGCGCCCGCAGAGTAAATAATCAAATCAGGATAATAGTGAAAACCCAGCATGGACCACAGCAGTCTTATTCCCGTGCTTAGACACACCACGCTCACCGACGTCCCCATTCTGGACGTGGTCCAGCTCGCCGCGTCGGAGCGAGGACTGATTGCAATCGCATATAACACAAGTGCAGAGATATTCCTAATGCAGCTGGTTCAGACACA
>CAUZCX010000040.1:0-11833 GCA_963578565.1 Anaerolineae bacterium | reverse complement strand
GTCACCAGCGGACCCTCTTCGAGCTTTACCAGACCAACAGTATACGGAGTAGTACCCTCATATCCCGCCGGAGCATCGAAAACCGTAGCATACGAAAATACCTCGCCTTTCCCGGAAAAACGGTACAACTCCTTCGCTTCTTGGGCACATTCCGGGCAAACATCTCGGGGCGGAAATAGCTTCATACCACAGTGATTACACTGTTCGCCTACCAGCCCATACCGCTGTTGCTGTAATCTCCAGTGCCGTGCAATCTCCATAATTATTCGCTATCTATATCGTACACCCTACGATTTTCGCGTGCAAGAGCTATCAATAACTCTCCGATTAGCCTCTAATTGCTCTCAACTCCTTGCAAGATGTGAGTAACAGCAGTGGCTCCGCTGCTGCCAAGGCATTGCGCGAGACCCCATTTAGCCCCAACCACCTGATTAGCCTCCGCAGTTCCTGCGAGCTGCCGGGTGACTTCCACCAGCTGATAGACGCCAGTCGCACCGCCAGGATTGCCACGCGCTTTTAAGCCACCAAAGGTGGAAATCGGCAGTCGGCCGGAGCGGCCAATCGCACCGTTTGCGGCAAGCCGCCAACCCTCTCCACGCTGTGCAAACCCGCATGCTTCCAGGCTAAGAGCGGCGAATACGCTGAATCGATCGTAAAGCTCAGCCAGGTCAATCTGATCGGGCGCGAGGCCGGCCTGTTGCAGAGCACGTTGTGCCGAAAGTTTGGCAGCGGCAAACACAAGCACATCCCGGCGGTCATGCACGGCAAGGGTATCGGTGGCCAGGCTTGACGCCGCCACGCGCACGCGTAAGCCGGGCCGCAGCTGTCCCGTCCCGGCTGTGAGCACCAGCGCAGCAGCACCGTCAGCGTCCGGTGCGCTGTCCAACACATTCACAGGAGAGGCAACCATACCAGCCTGTGCGTACCGTGTTGCATCAAGCACGTTGCGAAACATCGCGTCCGCGTTAACGCATGCATTAGCGTGGGAATTAACCGCGAACCCGGCGAACTGCTCCAGATGCACTCCGTGCTCATGCATATAGCGTCGCATTATGAGCGCGGCGATGGCCGGAGCGGTCGCACCCTGCGCAAGTTCCCAGTCGCTATCCGCGCCGGCAGCAACCGCGCTGGTTACATCAGCGCCGACTTTGTCGGTCGTCTTCTCCACGCCGACGACTAGTGCCGTGCGGATTTCGCCACTGCGTAGTGCCAGCAGTGCTTGGCGCATCGCCGCCCCACCCGATGCACCAGCTGCCTCCACCGTGACAGCCTCGGTGCCGCGCAGGCCACAAAAGTCAGCAAGCAGCGCGCCCAGATTCTGCTGTTCCGAAATACGCGCCGCGAGCATATTTCCAACGAAAATAGCGTCAGGTTTTTTCAACTGCGCTGCCTGCAGCGCCGGCCCAATCGCCTCCCAGGCTAGATGCCTCAGCGAAATCCCCCAGTGCTCCCCAACCGCGGTATGACCGGTACCAGCGATAAAGACCTCAATCACCGCGCTCATTCCAGCGTCAGCTTCCCACGATAGCGAGAGTAAGTCGCGTAATCTATCTCGGTGCGACGCTGCACATAATCCTGGGTGCTGGGCGCAGATTCTCGGCAGGCGGAGATGCGTTCACCGACACGTAACTGGAAGGCATCGGATCCCGCGCCCGATCCGAAAGAGACCAGCAGCACTCGGTCTCCCGGTTGGGCTACATCCAATACGGCAGTCAGCCCTATCAGTGCAGAGCCTGCGTAAACGTTGCCTATGAGCGGTGCCAACAATCCTGTCTCGAGCTGCGCCACCGTGAAGCCTAGCTGCTTTCCCACACGCAGCGGAAATTTGGTGTTCGGCTGATGAAACACTGCGTAAGCGTAATCCTGCGGAGATATATCCATCGCCTCCATCAGCCGCTCGGCCGCAGCGGTGATGTGCCGAAAATAGGCCGGCTCGCCGGTGAAGCGCTGCCCGTGCTGCGGATATTTCGCGTATTGCCGCCGCCAGAAATCAGGGGTGTCGGTGACGAAGGAATGTGTGCCCTCGATGACAGCGACGGCATCATCGGCCGGACCGAGTAGAAACGCGGCCCCACCCGCGCCAGCAGTGTATTCTAGCGCATCACCCGGACGCGCCTGAGCGATGTCCATTCCAATGGCAAAAGCGTAGTCTGCCATACCAGATCCGACAAACCCAATAGCGGCCTGCATGGCCTCAGTGCCGGCCTTGCAGGCAAATTGCCAGTCAGCCGCCTGCGTGTGCGGCACCGCCCCAATGGCTTCTGCAACAATTGTTGAAGTTGGTTTTACGGCGTACGGGTGGGATTCAGAGCCAACCCACACCGCGCCAATGCGCTCCGATTCTATCCCGGCGCGCGCCACGGCGTTGCGCGCAGCCTCAATAGACATTGTGGCCACATCCTCGTCAAGACCGGCGACCGCTTTTTCCTGCACCGGTAACCCAGCGCTGCCCTCAGCCCACACGCGCGAAACCTCGGCCGCCGGAAGGCGGAAACGCGGCAGATACGCACCATACCCCACAATGCCCACCCCACGCGCCGGCCGCATCACGCCTGTATCTAATTGGATATCAGTCATCATTGCTCCCCTTCGCATCTTTACGTTCCTGCCTCGTTCCATGATTGCAGCATCTCTCGGGCGAGGTCCAACCGTACTTTTCCCTCGGCGACCAGCTGGCACGCCAGACGCTCTATTTCAGCGCCCTGCGCGCCGGCCGCAATCGCCACCTGGCGCGCATGAAGCCCCATATGTCCGCGCTGGATACCTTCAGTGGAGAGCACCCGCAGCGCCGCCAGGTTCTGCGCTAGCCCGACGGACACAATGATTTCGGCCAGTTCTGCAGCCGACCCCACCCCCAACAGCTGCAGAGCCGCCTGTGCCCCAGGATGCACCCTGGTGGAGCCACCAACCGTCCCAACAGCCATAGGCATCTCGAGCGCGCCCAGCAGGTTCCCGTGCTCATCCATGCGCCACTCCGAAAGGCTGCCATAGTGCCCTGAACGGGCGGCGAAGGCGTGTGCGCCAGCCTCAACAGCACGCCAGTCATTTCCAGTCGCAATCACCACGGCATCTACGCCGTTCATAATACCTTTGTTATGAGTGGCCGCCCGATAAGGATCCGCCGCCGCAAACGCCCAAGCCTCGATTATCCCATCGCGTACCCGCTCTCCACTGTAACCGTCAAATGCCAGTTCCGAAGTTGGAATGGACACCTGCACGCGTGCCAGCCTGCGGTCCGCCAGATTGGAAAGAATGCGCAGGTGCACCCTGCCGCCGGTGATTTTCTCCAACAGAGGCGCCAACGCCTCGGTAGCCGTGTTGATCGCGTTTGCGCCCATGGCATCGCGGGTGTCGTAAATCAGGTGCGCCACCAGGAAAGGTCCGATGGGCGAATTCTCAATGACCCGCACTTCAATATCCTGCGCTCCGCCGCCCAAATTGGAAATAACCGGGTCGATTCCCTCTACTGCCGCGAGCACGTGTACCTTCTGCGCCACAATGGCCTCTTTTGCCGCCTCGACATCCTCCAGATCCAGAATCTGCAGCTGGCCAATCATCTCCGGCTGCGAGCACTCAGCGTGAAAACCTCCGCCAGAGCGAGCAAGCTTAGCCATGAAACTGGCGCCCGCAACCACCGATGGCTCCTCAATTACCATCGGCACCAGCATCTCCCGGCCATTCACCACAAAATTAACCGCCACCCCGAGCGGCATCCCGTAGATACCCACCACATTTTCGATCATGTGATCGGCTTGCTCGAGCGTCAGACCAGATGCTCCATGCAGAGCTTCCAGTTGGTCGGCAGGCAGGTCGGTGTACTCAACCAGTGCCTGCAGCCGCTGCTGGGTCCCCAGATCACAAAAGCCCGGCAGCCGCGAGGTGGTTTGCAATGCATTCACTCCAGCATCAGTAGTCAACTGAAAAACACCTAAGCATTTTCCGCGTGCGCACCAAAAGAATATGCGGAAACCCTTTCAAAATCTATCATGTTTTCGCACTAAACATCCCCAGAGTAACCTCGTAACGTCAGTACGATATGTCCTCGCCAAGGTATTTGGTCAGATCAATCAAGGATCCTCGCCCTGGAACGCGTACGCGCTGCCAGGTAAGTGCACCGGCCAGGTCATGTTCGACCCCGTACTCAGTGGTCACAGCACCCCAAAAACCAAGCGCCAGCAGGTAATCTATTACCTGCTGGTCATATCGCCCGCTCGGGTAACTGAAAAAACGTGGCTGCATGCCAATGTGCGCCTGCAATGTCTGCATGGAACCTAGCACCTGATACTCCACCAGTTTAATGGGTCGATCGGAAAGCTGCACGTGCGTCTTGCTGTGGGGCTCGAGTTTCCATCCGTCCGTGAACAGTTCTAGCGCCATATCCCATGTCAGATAGGCTGGTTGGCGCTCATCCATCAGGCCGGTGACCAGAAACACAGTACCAGAGTATCCGAACGCCTGCATGTGAGGAAAAGCATATTTATACAATCCACGATAACCGTCATCGAAAGTGAAGACGATTGGCTTTTCCGGCAGCGCTTTCCCATGCGCAAGGTGATAGAGTAAATCATACAGACTGATCGAGCGATAGCCTCGCGCATGCAAATAAGCGAGTTGCTGTCTAAAGATTCCCGGCTGCACGGTCAGACCTATGCGTAGCTCATCCGCATCTTCCGGGAGAGGTTCAACATAGTGGTACATCAGAATTGGCACATGCGCCGCACGCCCAGAGGCCGCTAAGTCCGGTGTCGGCCACGGGGTAGGCACAGGCGTAGGTGGGATATTAGTCGGCATGGGGCTAGCTGTTGCCGTGTACGTGGCTTGCACAGTGGCAGTTGAGGTGCTAGAGGGTGTTTCGGTGGCTGTTGGCGGCACCGACGTGTGTGTACTGGTGGCTATGGCCGTATACGTCACCGAGGGAGAGACCGGCGCAGATGGAGTAACCAACGGCAAAGGCGTCGGCACAGTTGGCAGCACGACTTCCGCGGTTGCAGCCACGGCCACCGGCGGGTCAGATGTCACGCGTTGTGCCGACTGCACAACGCAGCCAGTCATCCCAAGACAAAAAATGAGCAGCGCGCCCGTGTTCAACTCGCTAATGCTCGAACGGATGCTTGTATCACTTTTGCGTATTCTCAGAATGAATAAATGAAAATCCCCGTCTGTGCGGGGATTCGTTTGACACCAACCACCACGACTGTTATTCGGGTAGCATATCCGTGCCAAAAAAGACATCAAGCCAGATCCAGACAAGGGAGACATAAGCTAGGCACAAAAAAGCAAAATTGTTTAGGATGATGTCCAGCACACCGAAGTTTAAATCGACCCCATAACGCTCCACGCTAGTACCAAACGCAGCGACAGTGGCGTAGCCCGCCGCCACTCCAATTAAGATGGATAAAATCCATACTGCCACACGCTTTGCCACCATGCTATCCTCCAATGAACCGGTTTACAAACGCTCGAAATTGTAGTGTAAACAACGTTCGCCGTCAAGCAATCCGCACACACGGAACTCAGAGAGTGACTTCAACGACGCAACCTCGCTGGCCCCGGCACAACAAGATCTCCCGCTGGCTTAGAGCGCCGTGCCGTCTGTGCCACACGGCGTGATTCGAAGAGTCCGAGCACTGCCACTGATAGAAAACCGAGTGCGAACAACAGCAGAAACAGAGCTAAACCAGGCAGCCGTTGCCACGCGAGAGTAGCGGCTGCTAGGGCATACCCCGCCAGCGCAAACTCTACCCATGTTGACCAATCCGTTCTCAGGACATATTCGAGCCCTCCCGAGCTGCCCCATCCTGCATCCGTTTTCGGGGTGCGTAAGAATTCGGCTGGCCGGTGTCCCACCAGAGCCTCTAGGACTGCGCGGGTGTTGTTTAGCGCAGCTCCCACCCCCAGAAGTAGAAGCGCCGGAAACCAGAATGCGCGCTTGATACCTCGCGGATATGCGCTAATCTGGGACACAGCGTAAAGAGCTGGAGGGCCTAGACCGGCAAGGCCGAGCAACCCCGGCATCATATTACCGGCTCCACCGAGCAACACGACCGGCATACTGCAGAGCAAGAGACATAGCATCATGGGATGCATCAGGTATCCGCCCAGATGCAGCAAACCCTGGACGCGCTTCCACAGCGAAAATCGAGACCGAACCAAGCCGTAGGAATGCTTGCGCAGGCACTGCACCGATCCCTTCACCCAGCGGAATTGCTGCCGTTTGTAGGCTAGCATCCCTGGGGGCACTTCCGCAGGCACGACCACGTCCGACAGATAGCGGAATTCCCAGCCGCGCAGCTGCGCCCGATAGGACAGATCGAGGTCTTCAGCTAGTGTGTCCGCCTGCCAACCACCCGAACTTTCGATGCACTCCCGACGCCACACTCCTGCAGAACCATTGAAGTTGAACAGAAGCCCATTGGCACTGCGCGCCACTTGCTCAACCACCATGTGGCCATCTAGAGCCAACGCCTGTGCGCGCGTGAGAACACTCCGGGTAGCATTCAGGTGACCCCAGCGCGTCTGCACCATACCCACTCGCGATGAGGAAAAATGTGGCATAACTCGCTTGAGGAAATGCATCGGGGGCACGAAGTCAGCATCGAAAACCGCTACGAAATCCCCAGCAGCGTGTGCCAAGCCAGCTGCCAGAGCCCCCGCCTTGTTACCTGTTCTATGGCTGCGATGCAAGCAGGTAATATCCAGACCGCGCGCGCGATAAAAAGCCACCTGCCGTCGCGCGAGCCGTGTCGTCTCATCCGTAGAATCATCCAAAACTTGTATCAAAAGTCGCTGCGGCGGATAATCCAGTTCCGCGACAGCGTCGATAAGACGCTCCACCACCAGGCACTCATTGAACAATGGAAGTTGGACGGTCACATATGGCCAATCGCGCAATGGTAGAGGGACTGATCTTGGCCGCCGACTGCGCAAGAAAAGCATCGTAAGTACAAACATATTGAATCCATACAACGCCAGCGCAGAAGCAGAAAACACATATAGGACCTGAGCGAACAGCGCTAACGACATTCCGTGTACACATCTACGACGGCGAGCGCCAACGGATGTATGAAATAAACCATAACAGCGCCGAATTATAGGCCCACTGCCAGCGCCTGCCAAATTGACGGTCACCCTGCGCGCTGCTATTATGCGCGCGATAACCGGATAATCTCTGCGTAGCGCGGGCGGCTTCCCGAGGATCAGTAGACGACATGGCAAATCCCGCCGAACCAGACCGTAGGCAGCGGCTACACAGATTCCTAATTACGGTCACATTATTGACCGTCCCTTTCTACGTAGCCGGATTCGTCGCGCTGCGATTTCTGCCTGACCCGACAGCCGGCGCGGGCATCCTCACGCCCATCCCCAGTGCCACCACCGTACCTCCCAAGGTCAGCACCATTCTGCCGCGAACCACGCCCACAAACCCGCTATTACCCAGCGCCACGCTTCCATCACCTGCCATCGCCACTGCCACAGAAACACGCCCCGTGCCCAGCGCGACAGCTACCGCGACCAGCACAGCACCACCAACCGCAACGCCGACCTTGACGCCCTCGGCGACCATTACTACTACCAGCACGGCAATCCCGAGCGCCACCCCCACCAACACATCCTCGCCGACAGTGACTGACACCGCAACTCACAATGCAACTAATACGCCCACCAGCACGAGCACGCCCACGGATACTCCGACTTCCACCCCCATAGCTACGGCAACAACAACCGCGACTATCACTTCCACCGCAATCCCGAGCGCCACCCCCACCAACACATCCTCGCCGACAGTGACTGACACCGCAACTCACAATGCAACTAATACGCCCACCAGCACAGAAACTCCTACCCCGACCCCAACGCCATAGCAATTCGGCATCAGTCAAATATGCGACAGACTCAATTGGACATTGACGCCCGCTAGTTTATTGTCAGTTTGTCTGCGTTACGGTACCATCCAGTGCAGAGTGCAGCGAGATGCAGTCTGCATACTCAGGCGGCCGAGTCCGTGGCAACACCCGTCTGAACACGCTAACTTCCATGCACGCGCCGAATCCGAAGCAAATCACGGAACATTCGATACACACCAGGCAAAAAGCGTACAGTGCTGCCAGGAGAATCCGCCCAGCGAACCGGCAGCTCCTCCATACTCAATCCAGCATTCTCAGCGAGGTAAAGAATCTCAACATCAAACATGAAGCGTTCAATCACCGCGCGCTCATACAGTGGTCGTACCGCTGCGCCACGAGCGGCTTTGAAGCCACACTGCGTATCGGAAAACTGGTGCAGGCCCACAATGAGGTTACGCACCCGGTCGAACACCACTGACGCCACACGACGAAAATAGGATGATTTCCGCTCGATATGCGCATCCGGATGCGCGCGCGAACCAACCACTATGTCGACGCCCGTCTGCAGACGCGAGAGCGCACATTCGATTTCCTCTACCGGTGTGGAAAGATCGGCGTCGATAAAAACAATCCACATCCCACTGGCTGCCAGCACCCCGGTGCGCACCGCGAAGCCTTTGCCTCGGTTGGGTAGATATTGAATAAGGCGTGCGCGCGGTTCCTCGGCAATAGCCCGTTGCACCTTGACCGCCGTCTCATCCACACTACCGTCATCAACCACAATCAACTCCCACGACCACCCTCCATTGCGCAGATAAGCCAAGATCACCTGCACGCCGGAATCGATTCGCGCGGCTTCATTAAATACAGGCACTATAACGGAAAGCTCAACTGATGCTGTATCGGAAGAGTTCATTCGAGCTCGCGCAATCTCTCCGCCAACCCGTTAGACACGGCATGATTGACTATCAGGTGCCCGTCTTCCTGGTGCCCGATGTGGTCACTGGGAATGCGCACCACCAGATCGGCTCCGGCAGCCAGCCGGCCGCCATCGCTGCCGGTAATACCAATCACCGTGCCGGAAAACTCATTGTGTGCGCACTTCATTGCCTTTATCAAGTTGGGAGATTCTCCGCTGGTAGAAATGACGATGAGAACATCCCCCGAGCGCATCAGGTTGCGCAGCGGCTCCACGAACAAATCCGCAAAGGAAGCGTCGTTACCCCACGCTGTGAGCAAAGGCACATTGTCAGTCAACGCAATCGCTCGGAAGCGCTGTTTTCCCGGCACAATGGTCAATTTGCACAAGTCGTTCATCATGTGTGCCGCGGTCGCCGCGCTGCCACCATTGCCTATGATAAAAGTCTGACGATCCTCTCTCCAAGCAACCAGCAACGCATCGACGACAGCCTGAACATCAGCGCGGGACAAATCTCGGATCGCCCTTTCCAGACCAGTTAGGTATTGGTCAACATAACCCATTAATCACCTCTCCAAGTAGATTACTAGCTACCCTCCGCCACGCACCGTTCCAAGTTGGCGCATATTGTCGCGCGCCTGTGTCGCGTAATCACCAAAATCATCCTGCTGCTGTGCCCATTCCAGATACTCGGCCACGCTCCTTTCTACAGACCCGAGCGGCTGCCAGCCTAGCTCACCCAGCTGCCCGATATCTGAGCTGATGTGACGGGTATCTCCAAAGCGATATTCGCTCCGGAAAATCGGTGTTGCCTCCGGCCGTCCGCACGCTTTCGCCATTATGCGTGCAAATTGATTCACCGTCACTCGCCGGCCGCCGCCCACATTAAACGCACGAAAGTCGGCGCGTGCATCTTCCAGAGCCAGCAGATTCGCACGCGCTACATCGCCCACATAAACATAGTCGCGGATTTGCTCACCATCCTCGTAAACCGTCGGGCGCTCAGCGGCGAGCAGCTGCATAGCGAAAATGCGCAGCGCACCGGAATAGGCATTCCGAAACGATTGACGAGCACCTTGCACGATTGAATAACGCAACGCTACGGACGGAACCTCGTAGCGGCGGCCAAGTACAAACGCTATCATCTCTTGCGTATGTTTGCTAATCGCATAGGAGTTGTGCGGATTAACCCGCGCCTCGTCGCTCTCGACCATCTCCAGCGGTGCACTACACTGTGGACAGCGCGGCTCCCAATCCTGCCGCTCCAGTTGCTCTGTCGACCGCGGCGGCGGGTATTGCGTTCCATCCTCGCTACAAGAGTATTTTCCCTCACCATATGCAGCCTGCGAGGAGGCAAACACTACTTTCTGAATGGGAAAACCATGTTCAACAATGACTTCATACAGCATTGCCATGCCAACCGTATTCACATGGAAGAACTTGGAAAAATCGGGCAAATAGTCCTGATAAGCCGCAAGATGGAAAACGGCGTCAATGTTCTCTAGCGCCCGCTCCCAATCCGCCTTCTCACGTACATCACCGAACATGAATTCCGCTTGCCCCGAGAAATAATCGGGGGGCTGTCCGTTGCGATGCACGGGCGGTGAGAGATTGTCGAGCACGCGCACCTCATACCCACTGCTCAACAGCAAATCCACTGTATGCGACCCGATGAAGCCTGCCCCGCCCGTGACTAGTATGTGTTTCATCTCCGTGTGTTAGAATCCTGCCGGCATGTCAACCGATCCATTTCCAACTGACCGTATCCGCAGCGCAGTATTTCTTGACCGAGACGGAGTAATCAACCAGAATAGGAATGATTACGTCCGCAGCACCGAGCAGCTGGACATATTCCCTTCTGCCCTGCCGGCACTTGCGCAGCTGGCGCAATCCGAACATGCGATCGTGATCATCACTAATCAATCTGCAATCGGGCGCGGATTGGTATCTGCCGAAACCGTTACCAAGATAAATCATTATTTGATCAAACGAATCCGCGCGGCCGGTGGCCGCATCGACGGAATCTACCACTGTCCGCACACCCCGGACGCCGCCTGTGAATGCCGCAAGCCCAGGCCCGGCATGCTGCTACAAGCTGCCAGCGAACTGAAGCTGGAACTGATACGTTCGTGGCTTATCGGCGACTCTCTCACTGATCTACAGGCCGCAATCGCGGCGGGCGTGCGCCCGATTCTCGTTGCATCCGGGCGTGGCCAAGAGACATACCGCCAGTTGGAATCAGCTCGTCTAGGACACACACCGTTTCTGCCGGATCTTCCCGCGATAGTCGAGCATGTGCTAGCTTCCGATGGAGGCTGTCATCTCAACGCGCAACCTCTACACTGTACAACGTAACGTGGTCTCGAATAGTGGTAGCGCTGGCGTCGCTGACCGGCAGCCGGACACCATCCATCGGAGAATACATCACGGTCCAAAGCTCATAATGTCCCGGATGCAAATCATCAGGGAGCGCGAAGGAAACGTTGTGGCGCACCAGATCCCCCGTACGCCAGCTACTTGTCGGCCATAATCCACCCACCGGGCGGCTGTCGTTCTGCAGTGCGATAGCTCCCTTCGGGTTTATCAGGAACGTGCCGATAGTGTAGCTCTGCTGTATATCTCGCAGTGCCTGCCACTGCATCGAAAGGTTCAATAGGCTTCCTGGATTTACAAGACCCGGAAGCGGCTGCGGGTCATATCCGCGCAGCGCAATCCCATCGCCAAGAAAAACATCCAAACGGAACTCGGGTTTCGCCTCACGCGGTGGAGCGGGTACGCTGGAAAAGCTGATTGCATGTACATCGTCAGCGTAATGGCGCGTCCGAATGCGATGGAACTCAGTGTTCATCCACCATTCCATCGGCCTGACGACATTGCGATGATAGATGCCGGTCTCCATCACCAAAACCACGGTCTGATGCTGGCGACCGAAGTAATCCACCGGGCTCCATGCATCCGGGTTGAGCAAGTCGAAGGGATCAGTGCTGGGGTCAGGCATGCTGCCACCGGCGGGGATCAGCTCATTTGGGTTCAGTTCCAGCGTGTACCAGATCGCATCGCCCTTATAGTA
>CAUZCX010000039.1:0-11867 GCA_963578565.1 Anaerolineae bacterium | reverse complement strand
ATCTGTGCGGAACGCGCACGCAGTTTTCACTTCCGCTTGACCTCAGACATCTAACGAAATTTCAGCGCCAGGTGCTGAAAGCGGTGGTAAATGTACCGCACGGAGAAACTTGCTCCTACGGAGAAATCGCCGCCCTAATTGGCCGCCCGAACGCGGCACGCGCTGTGGGAGGAGCCAACGCCCGCAACCCGCTTCCCATAGTCATCCCCTGCCACCGCATCATCGCGGCTGACGGCAGCTTGGGTGGGTACAGCGGCCAAGGAGGGCTGCGCACTAAACGGCGCCTGTTGAAATTGGAGAGGGTGCAGAGGGTGCACTGTTAACCGCAGCTGTGCGGTTTACACTCACTCCTTATTCCGGAGGAGATTGAACGAAATCAGCGTGAGTCTTGTCAATCAGATTCCCAGCAGTATACGAGGAAATAGTTACATAATATTCCGCACCGGAAGCGCTGAACAGAAAATTACCATCGAGTTCCGAGCCCACGCGCAACACATGCTCCTGTAGCGCGTCATCGATTTCAGTGGTAATGATTGCCGTCGCCTGCGGTTGCTCGAGCCCATACGACGGTTGAAGCTCTTTTCCCAGCGGCGCCATCATGCGCACTGAGCTAACTTGCGAGAGCAAACTGTTTAGGGATGACTCGTCCAGCGTCTGCTCCGCATCCAGTTCCTCCCACGTCCATTTCTCATCCACCTTGGTAAAGTTGAAGCTGCCATTTTCGTTCTGCAGGTTGATGGCAATAATCGCATCCCGTGACACGCTAAAGAACTGGGTGTCGATGTAATTAGATGCCGCGATGTTAGCTTCCCATGGAGTCAGATCCGCTGTCAAATAGACCTCGTCACGCCCGAGCATCCGGAAGTGCGTCGCGCCCGCGCCGGCGGTGCTTCCCAACAGCAGCGTGTTTTGCGCTCCGTCTGACCACGTAATTTGGAGCTTACGGTTGAACTTTTGCTCCCCCACCTGCAGACGGGAGTGGCTGCCCTCAGTCACAGTCACCAGCCGGCCGGTACGCAGTTGCTCGAGTTTGCGAAGCAGCGGCACAATCCTATCAGCGTCTGCGGGAAATGCGGCCGCTTCCGGCAGCAACCATTCAATGCCAGATTTAGCTAGTGCAATACGTTTGCCATCGTCATCAGTAATCGCCAGGGCCACAATTTCTGCTTCCTCTCGATCGACGAACAGCAGCCCGCCATCACCAACTACCTCCCGTGGCCAGAAAACCGCCGCACCCAATACGACTTGCGCCGCCAGCAATGCGGCAAGTATCCGGTTGGTATTGTTCATCATATCAAAATTCTAGCACCACTCATCGGTGTCGCGAAACGTGTGCACCCCAATTCCGCCACGCCATTCTAAAGTATGTAAGATTGCCACTGTGGGCGTCCCTTATATCTTATTATTTTAGTCGACTTGCGTTTAGCAGCCTTTGCATACCACCACGCTGCCTAAGCTTGCAGTGTCAACACTATTGATTGCTCGTTGCGCCTGCGCATGCGCCATGCCCACCCCAATATTCCGAGCGCTAGCAGTGCCAGCACGTAATTCGTCGACTCCCAAAAAGCCTGTTCGCGCTCGGAAAGCGGAGTCAGAGGCCGCGACGCAGTGCCGCGCGAGCGGATGCTGAGCAAATCCAGGTCTTCCACCGCCCAGTCGGCGACGTTCTCTGCCAATTGCAGACTGTTCACGTAGCGGTCGCCCGAAAGATTGGACGAGAGGTTAAAAACGGTGTCGTTCAGAAATTCCGCACTGCTGAAGACAACCAGCCGAGCGGTAGGTAGAGAAATCTCCAGCGTACCAACTGCGTCGGGATTGAGAGCTTCACCCGTGACTTCGTCAATCTTCTCGAGAGGAGATTGTTTATCCTTGAAATAGCTTTCAAACACGCCCTCCACCGAAACCGCAAGAACGTGTGGTTCCCGTTCGGAGCCCATCGGAAATCCCAAATCAGGATATAGATCGGTGTCCGGCTGAATGTTGATATCGCTGGTAACCCACGATTCCGGACTGGATTGCAACAACACGGTCACTTCCCGCTCTGCATTGACACGCGCGTCCACGGAGATGGGGGAAGGCCAATTCAGTGTCACTGCCTGTAAGCTGGGCAGAATCGGGCTGTCACGGTTCATCCCGTCCGAGCGAACATCGACGAAAAACGGATAGCTCATAGCGCGGATTTCGCGCACTTGAATGCCGCCGAGATCACGCGTCACCGGCACGGGAAAAGCCTCATTTTGCGCGTCAAGTACCAGTTTTTCGTCGATAGCAATTCCATAACTCATGAGCATTTCCCGCAATCCCGCCGTCACCTGCTGCAGCCCCAGCCCACCAGTGATCTGATCGAGCTGCATAATGTAGTTTCCAGCAGCCGCCACCACTGCGCCGCCACGCATCAGGTATTGGTCAATCGCGTAACGCTGCGCATCGCTCATATCCTGCGGAGCAATCACCATAAGCACATCCACATCCGGCGGCACTTCGCCATCAGTCATTTCAAGCGACCGCACTGTGTAATTTTCGCGCAGGGTTTGCGCCAAAGTGTCATAGCTCTTGAAAGAAGGTATCTGCTGTCCAAAGCCGCTCTGCTGCGGAATATCCGGCGGAGTCCATAGGCCAATCACTTTCAGGAAACCGGTGGAAGTGCGCTTCAGCGCAGCCTCAATCGAGGTGCGGATACTAGCATCGCTCAGGTCACTGCTCGGATATAAGACCTGCGCCTCCGTGCCGATTTCGAGGAGCATATAGAGATAATATGTATCAGACGAGAAAAACGAGACTGGAATCGGCTGCAAGCCGTAAAGATCATACAAATCCTGACCCGACAACGGGCTGTCCGCCGAGTCCACATCAATCATCTCAAAAGCAAATTTACCGCCAGATTCAGATTCAATTTCTGCTGCCACTCTGCGAATAGCTGCCGGCGCATCCACCAGTGATTCCGGAAGTGTACTAGGGGTGGTATAGAGCGTCAGTTTCACCTGATCGCCCACCGCCACCAAAATAGTGTCGATGCTTTGAAAGCCGTAGATCACTTTCTTAATCGCACGCGTCAGGTCATATTCCAAGTTACGTAGGCGCACATCTATTTGCCCACTGCGGTACGGTTCTACTTCAATCAAGTCTCCAAAATTGAGCACCACATGCTGGTCGCCATAGCGTACGAGAATGTCGAAATAGGCGTTGACCACCGAAGACCCATAGCGGTCGGCGGCTTGCAGCGGCGTGGGCCGGATACCATAGGTCTGATTAGCCTCAATTTCTTTCTCCGGATCTTGCAGCGGGTCGACAATTTCGATCACCAGATTGCCGTTAGAGGCGATACGGTATTCCTGCAGCATGTCGCGAATGCGTGGAACAAGCGGCGCTAGCAGCGGATGGGTTTTGTCACTGAAGTAACCGCGAATGAGCAGCGGTTCCTGCACATTGGTGAGCAAGTCACGCGTGGTGTGCGAAAGGCTGTACTCACGCTGAGCGGTCAGGTCTATCCGCACGCCGCGCAACGGGAAAAGCCATACATTGAGCGCAACCAGGTTCACTATGACCAACGCCACAGTCAAAGAAATGCGACGACGATGAAGGAGTGTGTTTTCACCCTCGCTCCAACCATGGCGTTCCAACGCAAGCACATTGAGGGTGAGGAAAATGCCAGTCATAGAAAGGTAGTAGGCCAGATCACGCAAATCAATCACGCCGCGCTCGATACTCTCGAAGCGGGCTCCGGATCCGAGCGCGCGGAAAATCTCGGTTAATTGGTCGCCGAAGAAATCAGTGAATCCGCGCGCACCTACAAGATAAAACGCGCCGCCAAGCAGCCCCGTGCCGATCAGCGCAACCAATTGATTATCGGTCCGTGCCGAGACGTAGAGACCGATAGCGGCATAAGCTGCCGCTAGCAACACGGCTGCCAGATAACCACCGATAACCGGACCCCAATCCAGGTTGCCCAGCAGCGCTACGCTGAGCGGCAAAAAGACAGTCAGTGCCAACGCCACGCACACCAGCGTCATCACCGCCAGGAATTTACCGAGCACCAGATCGACCAGACGCACTGGCAGCGTAAGCAAGATCTCCAGGGTGCCCGAGTACTGCTCCTCACTCCACTGGCGCATGGTCAGGGCTGCGACCAGGAAAATCAGCAGCAGGGGCATCCAATTAAAAAGCGGCCGCACGTCTGCAATGCCACGCGAGAAGAACGCGTCCACCCAGAAGAAGGTAAACAGTGTGGCCGCTATAAAAACGCCAACGAAAATCAGCGCCATCGGAGAACCAAAGTAGCTATTAAGTTCTTTGCGGGTAAAGATTAGCGCTTGTTTCATGCAGCAGTGGCCAATTCGTTGAAGACAGTTTCGAGGGTACGCACATCGCGCCGCAGTTCTCGCAAAGGCCAATCCTGCTGGCGCGCCAAATCGTAAATCGCAGGGCACAGGTCAAAACCATCCGCACCCACAATCCGAAATCTGGAGTATCCCTCGGCTGTGCGCATCGGCGACACCTGACGTACAGACGTCAGCGCACCCAGAGCTTTCTCGGCACCATTCACTTCTTTTTGAAGCACCAGGATGGCGTCCGTGGTCTGCGCCAGATCCTCCAGACTCGCGTCAGCTTTCACCTCACCGTTAATAAGAATCATCACCCGGTCGCAGATCGCCTCCACTTCCGACAATATGTGTGATGAGAAAAGGATGGTGCTACGGCTAGAGAGGCGTTTGATCAGGTTGCGAACCTCCACAACCTGGGTTGGGTCTAAACCAATGGTGGGCTCATCGAGAATAAGTAAGCGCGGCTGGTGCAAAATCGCCTGCGCCAGGCCCACTCTCTGCCGAAAACCTTTGCTTAACTGGCCAATTGGCTGGGTAAGGCGATTTTCAAGTCCAGTGGCATAAATAGCCGCAGATAGCAGTTCCACCTGATCTGCGTCCGGAATTTCCCGAAGGCCTGCGATCATTCTCAGGTAGGCTTGCACCGACATATCACTATAGAGTGGGGTATTTTCAGGTAGATAGCCTACGCGCGCCTGCACATCACGCGGGTGCTCCAGAACATTCAATCCATCTACTATGATATTACCTTCGTCCGGATGCAGAAACCCCGTCAGGCACTTTATTGTGGTGGACTTTCCCGCACCGTTCGGACCGAGCAGACCGACAATCTCTCCCGGGGCAACATGGAATTCGACCTGCCTTAACGCTTCAACCTCACCATACCGTTTCGTTAAACCTTCTACGTGAATCACTCCTCAATCACCTTTTATCCCCGTTAGCCTAAATTCTACCAAATTGTCCCGGATTCGCAAACTTACACGCAATAACCCTATCATAATATCAACATGGCATCGCCAAAGCTATAAAATCGGTACCTAGCCTGCATCGCGATTTGATAAGCCTGAAGAATTTTCATACGTCCTTTAGCTCCCAGAAACGCCGCTACCATCATTAGGGGCGTCGAGCGAGGCAGATGAAAATTGGTCACAAGAGCATCTACAGCACGAAAACGATATCCCGGAGTTATGAAAACACCTGTTTCTCCCGACATGGGCGTAACCTCCCCACAAGACCCACCACGCGCAGCGGTCTCTAGCACGCGCACCGTAGTGGTCCCCACGGCGATGACCCGACCGCCCCCGTCTCGCACAGAATTAATTGTCTCAGCCGCGTTCTCCTCCAAGCAAAACCACTCCTGTTGAATTCGATGATCACTCACCATCTCAGCCTTCACCGACGCAAAAGTATCCATCCCCACATGCAAGGTGACCATCACGATTTTCACGCCTTTAGAGACAATATCAGCCAGCAAATCTGCCGTAAAGTGTAGCCCAGCAGTAGGAGCGGCAGCCGAGCCCGCATTAGCCGCATAAACCGTTTGATACCGCTCACCATCCCTTAGTTCCGTGGCGATGTACGGAGGCAGCGGAATCTCACCAATTTCACCGAGCATGGGCGTGATCGCGCGTGAGAACCGAACAAGCCTCCGCGGCCCACCAAGATCTTCTAAAACCATTGCTGACACGTTTCCGTCACTGATTTCCACTCGCGCGTCTACTCCCATCCCACTGCCACCAACCATCACCGCCCATGTCCGTTGCGCCACACGCCGGAGAAGCAGTAGTTCCACCTTTCCGCCTGATTCTTTTTTTCCGCGCAGCCGAGCAGGTAGAACTCGCGTGTCATTCAACACCAGTGCGTCTCCCGGATTAAGGTATGATTCAATGTCATTAAATCGCCTATGCGCAACCTCTATTGCGCCACGATGCAATACCATCATGCTTGCCAAATCGCGCGACTCCGCCGGGATTTGAGCAATGAATTTAGGCGGTAGCTGGTAGTCGAAGTCGTCAGTGCGCAAAGATTGCAGTTCGACCATGACACAGTGAGGCGCTAATACCGTAGACCACCGGAGTAGCCGTACGAGATCGCTCTTATATCAGAGCAACCCACTCTGACTGTCCTTCGGATAGGGAACACCCAGATGTTCATAAGCCAACCGCGCCGCCACACGCCCGCGCGAGGTGCGCTCCAAGAAGCCCAATTGCAGCAGATATGGCTCGTACACGTCCATAATCGTGTCGGCTTCCTCGCTGATGGATGCCGCGATAGTGTCCAGCCCGACCGGACCGCCTGCAAATTTATCGATGATGGAAAATAACATACGCCGATCGATCTGGTCCAAACCAAGTTCATCCACGTCGAGCAAATCCAGGGCGTCGTGGGCAACTCCCGCAGAGATAATCCCATCGGCGCGCACCTCTGCATAATCGCGAACGCGCCGAAGCAGCCGAAGCGCCACCCTCGGAGTGGCCCGGGCCCTGCATGCAATTTCAGCCACCCCGTCCTGCTCCACCCGCACCTGCAGAATCTCAGCTGCGCGCAGCACGATGGCTTCCATAGCATCCGCCCCGTAATATCCCAGCCGGTATACAGCCCCGAAACGAGCCCGCAATGGGGCTGTCATCAGTGCAAGACGCGTCGTAGCGCCAATCACAGTGAAACGCGGCAGCTGCAATCGAATGCTGCGCGCGCTGGGACCTTTGCCGATAATTATATCAAGCGCGAAGTCCTCCATAGCAGGGTAGAGTACCTCTTCCAACGCCCTACCCAAGCGGTGCACCTCGTCAATAAATAGCACATCTCCTACCTGCAGGTTGGTCAGGATTGCCGCTAGATCGCCCTGTCGCTCAATGGCGGGACCAGCTGTAACCTTTATGTTTACTTCCATCTCATTGGCAATCACATGGGCAAGCGTAGTCTTGCCCAATCCAGGAGGCCCGTAGAGCAACACATGGTCCACTGCCTCCTGTCGACCACGGGCGGCCGCGATTAGAATATGGAGGTTCTCCTTTACACGCTCCTGCCCGATTACATCGGCGAGCCGCTCGGGACGCAACGACATTTCTTTCCCGTCATCCGGTCGCGTCTTCCCGGTCACCACTCTTTCTGCCTGAACTGCCACATCCGCATTATAGCCGCGAAGCAAACACTACACAAAGTGCGCCCAAATGCCACCGGAGGCTGTTGCCTGCCACGTCCGGCATGTTGGTTGCCTCCGGTAAGCATTCAGTTTACAATCCCAGTAGCCAAGAAACGGAGCACATTATGAGCAATGTCATTCCCAGCAACCACCCGTTGGTTGCCCAAAAACTGAGCCGTCTGCGCACAGCCAACACGCCTCCAGAAGAATTCAGGAAGCTCACCAGCGAGTTGAGCACTCTGCTAACATACGAGGCCACCGCTGATCTGAGGACTGAGGAAACGAATGTCACCACTCCATTGGGACCAGCTATCGGTGCTACCTTGACTGGAACTATCGCGTTGGTGCCGGTGCTGCGTGCTGGCTTGGGAATGGTCATCAGCACCCACAATCTGATGCCCGAGGCCGCCGTATGGCACATAGGCCTGAAGCGGGATGAACGCACACTAGAGCCAATGGAATATTACGCCAATAAACCCACTAACACCACCGACATATTATGCCTGGTTCTCGACCCAATGCTGGCCACTGGAGGCTCCGCTTCCGCAGCCTGCAACTTGCTAAAATCATGGGGCGTACTAAACATCAAATACATCGGGCTAATCGCCGCACCGGAAGGGGTATCCAGAATGCAGCAGGACCATCCTGACGTCCCTATACATGTGGCAGGGATAGATTCGCACCTAAACGCCATCGGCTTCATAGTGCCCGGGCTCGGAGATGCCGGTGACCGGCAGTTCGCCACATAGAACACCATGTGCACCCCTCCTTCCTGAAATGCCGCTCTCATTACAGGTGTTCGCTCTTGCGGGTGCCGTAGCGTTCGTTAGCACGGCCTTGGCAGTCCACATTGGCCCGCGAATGCGCGCACTGGTTGATACGCCGCGCGCACGCCATCACCATCGGAAACCCATGCCACGTATAGGCGGAGTGGCTCTCTTCGCCGGATTCGCTGCCGCGAGCGCGCTAGCGTACACATCCGCTCCGCTTTCAAACCCAGCTGATGAGCGGAGAATTGTCGGCGTGTTGATAGGTTGCGCTTTCCTTTTTTTCATAGGCCTACTCGATGACTGGTGCGAGCTAGGATGGTTGCCCCAACTGCTCGCCCAATTGGGAGCGGCCGTTATCGCCATAGGCGCCACAGTGTTCATCGAGCGCTTCACTAATCCATTCTCCGGGGATGTAGTCGAACTACATCTCTGGCCATTCGTCGGACCAGTACTCGTTTTCATATTAACCTGTTTTTGGATTGTCGGAATGATGAACACCGTCAACTGGCTGGATGGACTAGACGGACTGGCCGCCGGGGTAGGAGCCATAGCGGCAATTCTGTTCGCCGTGCACATGATCTCGCTAGCGCAACAGCAGGTATCCCTCTACGCTCTCGCGTTGGCGGGGGCCTGTCTTGGGGTATTGCCATTCAACTTCAACCCGGCCCGCATATTCCTTGGCGGCACAGGAGCCATGGTACTCGGTTATGCTCTGGCCACACTATCGATCCTGGCGCCTGCACGCCTGGCAACGGCCTTGCTGGTGATGGCCGTTCCCATCACAGACACCGCCTGGCAGATTTTCCACCGCTATCGCCGGGGTGCATCAATCCTGCACGGTGACCGCGGCCATCTGCACTTTCGCCTGATTGACCTTGGCCACTCTCAACGCCGCATCGTGATAGGCTACTGGGTAGCAGCCGCGGCTTTCGGAGCGCTTTCGCTAACGGTCAGCTCACAGTTGATCAAGTTGGCAGCCTTGATACTGTTGATGACGGTGACTATCTTTTATCTCTCACGCCTGTCCCGCCAAGACTCTCTATCGTAATTTAGCGAGCTGTCGCTCGGGTAGCAACTGCCAGAGCAGCCACTCCGTTCCAAAAATCGCAGGCACCACTGCCAGGTCAACCCCTATAGTGACCGTGAAAGCTATGGCGATTACCCTCACTCCGGCGGCCATCTTCTCACCAACCGCGCTCTGAAGGACAGCGCCCATACCCGCGTAGTATAGGCCTACACCTAGCGCCAGGAACAACAACCCAACCAGTGGCCAAGCGCGGCGGTCGCTTGCGCTAGGCATCATAGTATTACTAAGAGCGAAGAGCACGTAAACCCAGAGGAGCAAATCAGCAGACTGCAACACATGCTCCATCATACCCGATGCACGCGCCCAGTCTCCCTGTACGAACGACAGCGCCACCTGATCCAATTGCAGCAAGCCCAGCCCAATTGCAACAACCGCAGTGCAACCTGCCAACAATGGCGCTGCCCCCACCAGGGCCTCACGCAGAAAATCCACTTTTTCTGTGTGCACATATCCTAACCGCAGAGATCCATCCGGCTGGCGATTGGGCCAAACAGAGAAACCCATGGTACGCACACCGATGATCCGCGCCATCACCCAATGACTGAGTTCGTGCAATAGCACCCCAGGCAGAAAGACCAGTTGATTCAACAAAATCGCCATCTCGGCATGACGGGTAATCAACAAAAAGATGATCTGCGTATGTCGCGATATCCAGCGCTGCAAGAAAAGCAGCAGTGGAAGAGTGGCTAGAAGCCAGACCCACGGCTCTAAATACGTGCTCGCCGTCATGGGTATCAATTGGGGCGAAATGGAGCCAGAAGCTCCGGTGCCATCAGACCACGCGACGAACGATGGCGCAAAAGCTCTGCGAGGATAGACTGGCGCCGCCAATCAGCGCGCCATCGATGTGAGGCTCGGCCATGAAATGTGCGATGTTGTCGGGCGTTACGCTGCCGCCATATTGCACTCGCACGGCCTCGGATACGTCACGCCCAAACAATTCTCGCAGCGGCGCGCGGACGTGCGCACCACAGACCGAATTAGCGCCGCCTGGAGTAGCGGCCCGCCCACCCCCGATCGCCCACACCGGCTCGTACGCCACCACAGTGCGTAGCGCTTCGTCCGCAGAAAGACCACCATACGCGGCATATACCTGCCGCTGCACCACCTCCCCGGTGCGATCGGCTTCGTTTTCTATTAGATTTTCACCCACGCAAATAATCGGTACCAACTCATGCGCGAGTGCCGCTTTCACTTTGCGGTTGACATTTTCATCGTTCTCACCAAAATATTGTCTCCGCTCAGAGTGCCCGATGATGACGTAGGAGCACCAGCCCGCCAACATTGCCGCCGAAAGCTCGCCCGTGTATGCGCCTTCATTTTCCCAGTGGATGTTCTGCGCACCGAGTTGGATTTCCGATCCCCGCAATGCATCCGCGACTGCCATCAGAGTGACGGCGGGTGGGCAGAGCACGGTTTCAACCCTCGGCACATCACCCAAGATATCCACAATATCGCGCGCCAGAGCGGCCCCCTCCTGCGGCGGCATAAACATCTTCCAGTTTGCTGCAATAATCGCGCTTCGATGCGTCTTCATGTTAATGACAACACTTCAATGCACCTCATCAAGTGCCTCCACACCTGGAAGTACCTTTCCCTGCAAGAACTCAAGGCTCGCCCCACCGCCAGTGGAAATATGCGTAATCTTTTCCGCCACCCCAGACTGGCGCAGGGAGGCTACCGAGTCACCTCCGCCGACAATACTAGTGGCTTTGCCTTCTGCGACGAGCCGGGCAAGGGCATTAGTGCCGCGAGCGTAAGTTGGCAATTCAAACACCCCCATCGGGCCATTCCAGAACACCAACTGCGCCGCGCGCAAATGAGTTGAGAATTCCTTCACAGTGGCCGCACCAATATCAAGAATACGCCAGCCAGCCGGAACGCCATGGTCAACATAAACGTTGCGAAAGGATGCATCAGCGTCGAAGCTATCAGCAATGACCACTTCAGTCGGCAACACCAGTTTGTCGCCTGCCTGCCGTAACAGCACCCGCGCCATTTCAGTTGCCTCTTCCTCTACCAGGGAGTCCGCAATCTCGATACCCTGAGCACAAAAGAACGTATTTGCCATGCCACCGCCTATCAACACACTGTCGGCCAAATTCAACAAGCTCTCTATTGCCCCGATTTTATCAGAGATTTTCGCACCGCCGAGAATGGCTACGAATGGCCGCGCTGGACTCCGCAAAACTAACTCGAGGTATACCAGTTCCTTTTCCAGCAGCAGGCCTGCCACCGCGGGGAGATGCTGCGCTACCCCCACAGTGGATGCGTGCGACCTATGCGCCGAACCAAAAGCATCGTTCACGAATACATCCGCCAGTTCCGCAAGGCCGAGAGCCATCTGCGGGTCATTCTGCTTCTCTCCGGCGTGGAACCGCGTGTTTTCTAACAACAACAGATCGCCTACACGCATGTGCTGCGCCGCTCCGCGTGCGGACTCGCCGACACAATCTTCAGCGAAATGCACTCGTCTTCCCAGAATACGCTCCAGTGCCGTTGCGACCGGTCGCAACGAAAGGGCGGGGACACGCTCCCCACCT
>CAUZCX010000038.1:0-12185 GCA_963578565.1 Anaerolineae bacterium | reverse complement strand
GATCACGGTAAGCATATTCGTTAGGAACGAGTAGAGCATGGTGGTCGTATCTCTGTCGAGTATGGGTAGAGAGCGACTGAGGCTACCACGCTCTCGCGAAGTTGAGAGAAATCTAGAGGATCGGGCGTGAGATAGCACCGAATCCGCGAGTTCCAACGCTCGAATGGAATATTTGCACCCTACAGGCTCGGTCCGATGCCGTTTGCCTGATTTGCGACAGACGACAAATCACCCACCGACCGGTGGGTGATTGATGCTGCTTGGTGGGAGATCTGAGCAGTTGATGGGCTGATCTGGGGCTAAGAGGCTGTCGCGGAGGTCCCAGATTATTTATCCCTCATTTCCAATGGCACCACCTACTTTGCAGAAATGGGGATATTTTAACTTTGGGTTGACACAAATGTACAATTTGTTGACATTTGTCCATGTTACTTTACAATACTCGTATGGTGGCGCAAGGTTGCCGATAGCTACCTGAAATCATGAGCACCCCTCACGAAATGGGCGTCCACCACGGACAGGTCTATCAAGAGGATGTCCGACATAATTGCATCTGTAAAAAACCGAAGTTAATGTCAACGGCTTATTCTAGGCCCATTCGGATGATGACGTGCCCAAATGGGTAATAAGTGAGCAAGGCGAGGCCACAGACATACACAGGTATACCCCTGGGGTTACGGGAATTGAAGCCCTGCCCACCTCAAAACCCGCTCGCCGCCACCACCAGCCTTCAGCCTAACCATACCATACCGCAACCCGCCCAACAAAATCTCCCGCGTGCTGCACTCCGGAGCAATGGGATGCGGTGGCGCAGTTACGCAAAGATGCACGTGCAAAAGGAAATCCAGCATCGCTGCTCCAAGGCGCGGCAATTACCTATTAACGGGGTTGCTCAAGTGTGCGTACTGCGAGGAACCCATGGTCGGAAGTAGGTCAAACAGCGGCGCCGGTAAACCTTATCGTTACTACATCTGCCAGACCAAACATCGGGCCGCGAAGGCGTGCCCATCGAAACGGTTGTCCGCCAACATGGTTGAGGGGACAGTCATCGACCACATGTTTGAAAATGTGCTCAGTGTAGAGGGATTGCGCTGGCTCGTAGAGCAATACCGAGCTAGGCGAAAGAAGTCTAACGCGCTTGAAGAGCGTATCGCGTCACTGAAGGGCGAACTCGCTACTCATGAGGCGGCAATAGAGCGATTGATGGACCTTGCGGAGGCGGGTGGGGGGCGATTACTGGCAGTCAGTGAGAGAATGTCTGAGCATGAGGCGGATGCCCTCCAGATCAGGGGCGACCTCGCGCGCTTGCAGAATGAAGCGAGATCTCAACCCGATTTCTATCTCGATGACGCGTCGCTGCGCAAACTTGCGAAAGAGTGGAGGCAGGAACTGAAGAAAGGCGGCCCTGACAAAGCTAAACAGGTACTCAAGTGGTTTGTGCGGGAAATCAAAGCGTACAAGGACAAAGGATTGGCTGAATACACGACTCCTTTGTGGAAAATTACGTATACACATTGTGCCCCCACGGGGGTTCGAACCCCGGTCTTGGCCTTGAGAGGGCCACGTCCTAGTCCACTAGACGATGGGGGCCACTTGGGTAGCGTGCGCGATTCTACCACAAGAGAATGGGCCTCATTTACTTAGGTCCGAAACCAATTCAGAGAGTTGGTCCTCGCTGAGCGTTTTGCCGCGTGGGCGCTTGCGGAGATAAGGATTAAGGCGACTGGATTTCAGTACTGGAATCGGGGTGTTTTTCATTTTACCGAAATTTACTTTAGGGTTGGTAAACACTAGGATAGGGAAGACTGGTGGGGCGTCCTCCCCGAACCGTTTTGCGAGGAATTTTGATAACCGTTGTGCCTCGGCTCCGGCTTCAATCAGGGGTCGTCCGAGTGACTCCTGTCCGAAAACGCGGCGTAATACGCTGACGCCACGATGTCGAAATCGACTGCGTTGTTCGTCCCACTCCACGCTTCCTCCCTGGAATTTGGGCGTGATCGCATAGATGCCGGAGGGAGCGACCAGGGTATGTTGTGCTGGCAGGCGGTAGTGATAAAGGCGGTGGCGGTCGTCCAGGGCTTTGATTGCGCTTGTCAGGGCCCGGTCTGGCCGCGGTGCGCGCACATAGCGATTTCCCAGAAAGATGCCTACATTGGAAAGCAGAAACCCGGTCATGAGGGTATAAAATGGCAGAACGTACAATTCGGGGCGCAGAAAGGATGCGGCTAGTCCGGATAGCAGCACCAGAAGGCCGAGTGCGGAAAGTGCTTTTGAAAACAGCGCTCTTCGTTTTATCAACTTATCGTTGGTGAAGACCTTCATCGATGATTGAACTCCCGTAGTACCAGGGCCGCGTTCTGGCCTCCCAACCCGAAAGAATTGGTGAGTACAGTTCGCACTCGTGTTGAGCGCGCGTGGTGTGGGATGTAATCCAGATCGCAGTCCGGGTCGGGGTTGTCGAGATTGCGCGTGGGATGCAGTACGCCGGTACGAATGCTCATTATACAGGCGATTGCCTCTAGCGCGCCCGATGCGCCTAGAGGATGTCCGATCATGCTCTTGGTGGCTGATACCGGTACGGAATATGCCCGTTCCGCGAAAATGGTTTTTATTGCCAGCGTCTCGAGTGGGTCGTTGGCGGGCGTGCTGGTTCCGTGCGCATTGATGTAGTCGATGTCATCTGTGTTCACGCGCGCGTTTTGCAGTGCCCAACGCATTGCGCGAATGGCTCCGGATGCTTGCGGGTTGGGCTGTGCAATGTGGAAGGCGTCAGACGATGCGGCGTGTCCGATCAACTCGGCAAGTATGTCTGCGCCGCGAGATCGGGCGTGTTCTATACTCTCCAATACTAGCACCCCACATCCCTCGGATAAGACAAAGCCTTCTCGGTCGCGGTCAAAGGGGCGCGAGGCCCGTTCCGGGGAGTGGTTATATCCTGTGGGTAGGGCGCGCATGCCAGAGAATCCGGCAATGCAGAAATCGCGAATGAGTGCTTCTACACCGCCGGTAACCATCACATCAGCCGCCCCGCGGCGTATTATTTCACCGGCCTCGGCAATGGCCTGGCTACCGGTGGCGCAACCGGTAGATATGGTGAGCAGCGGCCCTAGCGCCTGTAAATCAGTGCTGACGTGGTGGGATGGCATGTTGGGGAGACTTGCTGGAAGGGAAAACGGATTACCGCGCGGGTTACCGCTGTTCCGGAATTGTTGTGTGCCCTCATCAGCTTTTTCCCAACCGCCCATCGCTGTGCCAATCAATACGCCTATGCGCTCGGCGTTAATCCGGCTGCTTGCTAGCCCAGCTTGGTCGGCGGCCTCGCGGGCAGCGGAAACCGCCATTTGCGAACAGCGTGCCATACGCCGGGCCTCTTTGCGGGCCAGGAAATTTTCCGGCTCGAATTCGCTGGCTTCGCCGGCGATACGACACTCGTATCGGCTGGCATCAAACTGAGTGATTGGTCCGATGCCATTTTGGCAGTGGACGAGTCCGTCCCATAGAGCAGGTACGTTGATTCCCAGAGGGCTAATTGCGCCCATACCAGTGATCACTATGCGGCTTCCGTTGGATGATCTCACAGAATTATTTATTGCCTGTACTATGCACCTGGGCTGTCGCTAAGTACTACCTTCAATTCAGCTAGCATATTCTGGCGGATGGCGGTTTGAGCGGCTTTGATCGCACTGCGGATTGCGTGTGCGTTAGAACGTCCGTGCGCTACGATGACGATGCCGTTCAGGCCAAGCAACGGCGCGCCGCCGTGTTGGTTTGGATTCAGTGGGCGCAGTGTTCTGCGGATTGCTGAACGAGCCAGAAATCCTCCCAGAGTGGCGGCAGCGGTTGAGCGCATTGCGTCTTTTATCATTCCGCTTATCATGCCCGTGGCGGCCTCAGTAATTTTCAATGCAATATTTCCTGTGAAACCGTCGGCCACAACTACATCGGCGGCGCCTTCAAACATTTCCTTGCCTTCGATGTTACCCACGAAGTTGAGCGCAGTATTATTCTTCAGCATAGGGTATGCGGCCTTCACAAGCTCGTTTCCTTTGCTGGCTTCCTCGCCGTTGGACAGCAGTGCCACGCGCGGGGTCGGAATACCAACTACCCTTTTTGCGTACAAGCTTCCCATCACTGCGAACTGTTCCAGATATTCGGGTTTACAGTCAGTGTTGGCACCGATATCTAAAAAGACACAGCGTCCGCTGGGGATAGGCAGTAGCACGGTGAGGGCTGGCCGGCGCGCACCTGGTAGGCGCCTCAGAATGAACAACCCATTGGCCAGAATAGCACCCGTGTTGCCGGCAGAAACGAATGCATCGGCCTCTCCGTCGCGCAGTAATTGCAGACCTATGGCTATGGAGCTTTCGCGTTTGACACGTGATGCGAAGACTGGATTTTCAGCCATCTCTATCCGCTCTGGTGCATGTACTATACGTAGGAGATGGGCAGAGCGAGCGGTGGTTATCTGATTTAATACCGGCTGTAAGAGCGCTTTATCCCCTGTAATCAGCACCTGGCAACCGAATTCAGACGCTGCAATCGAAGCGCCATGCAGTTCGTGGTATGGGTACTCGTCGGTACCCATACCGTCGAGTGCAATGCGCAAATTGGTATGTTGCTTGGTATGTTGCATGAATGACTATCTCGTGATGCTTTTGTTGTAATTGTATTTGTAGTAATCGCCCGTTGAATAAACCCCACCGTACAACTTTCGGTGCGGTGCTCAAGGTGTGCGCGTTGACAGTACCCTTTGCAGTGCTATAATTTTGACACCGAGCGCTCGTGGCGGAATTGGCAGACGCGTCAGGTTGAGGGCCTGGTGACCGGTTTAGGTCGTGTGAGTTCAAATCTCACCGAGCGCACTCGTTGTTTATCAGTGCGTCCTTCTCGGTAAATCTGTCTTGAATTTATACAATGGTTCCATGGAAATGACTGAAACAGTCGAAAGCAAGGTGATCGCTGGAGTGCAACATGTACGCTTCGATCCATTCGTGGATGAACGCGGGGTGTTCCGTGAAACCTTCCGGGTGGAGTGGTTTCCGCACGTAGACTGGGGACGCATGCAGGCTAATCGCTCTGATTCTGCAGCGAATGTGCTACGCGGTCTGCATTTTCACCATCATCAGTTTGATTACTGGCTTACTCCGCGTGGCGAGATCCTGGTAGCGCTGTGCGATCTGCGTATGTCTGGGGACACTTTCAAGTCGGTTGAGATGGTTGAGATGAGCGCGGAGTGCATGCATGGGCTACTGATCCCTCCGGGCGTGGCGCATGGCTTCGTCACGTTGACCGAGGCCACAGTCAACTACATGGTCAGCAATTATTATGACGGCGCGGATGAGCATGGCGTTGCGTGGGATGATCCGGAGTTGGCGGTGCCGTGGGGTGTGAAAAACGCGCTCATATCTTCACGGGATGTACGTAACCCGCGTTTCCGTGACCTTCCGGACGATCTGCGTCCGAGCTGACGTAGAAGGTCAGGGTATGATGGGATTGATGTAAAAGTATACCGCTTTACTCACATCGGCGAGAAGTTGCGAGTTCTCTTCCCAGTAAGTGTAGTCCGAAACCCACACATAGTAGACAAGCACATAATCTCCACCAGGCGTGAAGACGACACCGGCATCTCCGATGGGCTCACCCTTCGCCCAGCCGTGCTTATGGGCCACCCTGGTTCCTTCCGGTAGTCCCGCTTCCAAAAGCACGCCGATGCGGTTTGCGGAAAGCCAGTCCAACATGGTGGCGCATTCTTCTGGGGTGAAATCTGAGGCAAATGTATCGTTCAGTAGGCCGTTTCCACTATGCGCGCAACTATAAATCCCTTGCAACAGACGGCCCATGTCCGCGGCCGTAGTCTGCATGTACGCGTCCGGCTGCGTATTTATGTCTGTTCGTGTATTCGCCGGTGTGTGGCGGAATCCTGGCAGTTCTTTTGTGTCGTACAGCCCACCGATGAAAGTGCTGTGTAAGCCGAGTATCTCGTAACTTTCGTTCAGGCGCTGGAGTCCGCGGCTGATGTCGAGATCCCCTATCCACTCGATAAGCAGATTGCTGGTCCAGTTGGAACTTTCGGTGACCGCCTTTTCCACCAGGTCGAGTTCATATGGCAGTGCACCACCGCTTATCTGCCGGTAGAACTCCACCAACAGCGTGATTTTTATAATGCTCATCCCCGAAAAAGCCACTCCTGGCTCGGCAGGCAGCAACTCGGTGCGGATCCAATTGCGGTGCAATACCTCGTCGGAGCGCAGATCGGCAAAGTACAGGCTGAGCAAACCATCGAAACCGCGCAGTGAGAGATAATCTTGCAATTGCGCTTCAAGCATTGTGAGTGTGGGCCGTGGGGCGGTCTGGGTACTGAGAAACAGTATGGCGCTGCGCTCAGTAGGGTGCCGTAGGGCGGCTTCAACGGCTGGCAGAGAAGCATCGGTCTGGAGGATCTGTCCGGGTGGGCTGATGACTGTGACCAGCTGCTTTGGATCGGAACGCGGAGCAAAAGCAGGGCGGTCGTAACGTCGAGCGACGTCCTCTAAAAAGGTGCGCAGTTTCTCCCGCGAGACACTCGCCTGCAATGTGATATCCTGGGGCGCGGGTGGTTGCGGACGTCCGCGCAGGGTGTCCCAGAAACGAGCCGCCGCTCCTGGTAGAGTGAGTTTATGCAGCATGGTTCTGCCATCCACGTTGAAATCCACTTGCTGGGGTTGCAATTGAAAGACGTTTTCGCCGTAGCGTAGCGTGACCGGCCCGGCGTAAACGGCCTTAAGCCGTGCAATGGCGTGCTCGTCGTGCAATTCTCCGACCGGTACCCCGGCGAGCATGACGCCGGCTGGGAGACGGAAATTGGCGTTGACGAATTGCAAGTAATGATACAGCGTAAGGCCACTGGCAGCGATGATGCAAAACATGGCGATGCGGGCCGCGGCGCGACCACGTCTGCGTCGATGGCGATGACCGATTCGCATGTTATATTTCATGTTGCGTTCCTTCCTGTAGCGCGGCGCAATGACGCATATTTTACCAGTGTGTGTCGGGTGCCGAACCGGAGAACTTGACGAAAGGTGCACGCAAGGTTACAATCCGCGGGCTTCGGCCGCTGGAAGTTCGGCGGATAGATTACTGGGGAAGGTAAGGTTTGGTTAGGAGATAAATTATATAGATGCTACGTATTCGCTTGCGCCGGCAGGGCGCTAAGAAACAACCGACTTACAGAATTGTCGTTGCCGACCAACGGGAGGCGCGAGACGGGCGGTTTGTGGAGGTTATCGGAAACTATAATCCACGCACCCAGCCCGCGGTGGCGCATGTGGATGAGGAGCGTGCGTTTCACTGGCTTGGAAATGGGGCGCGGCCGTCAGATGCGGTGGAGCGTATTTTCAGCTGGACGGGGACAGGTGAACGTTTCAAGCGGTTGAAGGAGGGGGAGGATATTTCGCAGCTGTTGGTAGAGGCGGAAAAGGCCACTGGTGAGCGACCGGCGCCGACCAAGACGCGCTACGATGCTCCCGCATCTGTGGCGCAGCCCAAAAAAATACCGAAGACTGAATCGGGAATCGATACCGATGCCGATGCCGGGACAGAAGATGCGCTTGAGACGGATGCAGAAGCTGACGTGCCATCCGAGATAAAGACCGAGTCCGAAGTGGATTATGAGACCGTCACCACGGCCAAGGCGGAAACTGAGGCATCATCAGAAAGTGAGGCTGATGTGGAGTCCGATGTGGAGGCAGTGCTCGAGCCAGAAACAAAACCCGGAGCTACAACTGAGGACGAGATCAAAGGTTCCTGAAATATGCGCAAACGGAATACCCAATGAAAGAGTTGGTTCAGTACATCGCTGGATCCCTAGTGTCGCAACCTGACCAGGTGCAAGTTCAGGCTGACGATGATGGCCGTCGTGTCGCGCTTCGACTCAGTGTGGCATCCGAGGATATGGGTCGGGTAATTGGAGGGCGCGGCCGGGTGGCAAATGCGATGCGCGCGCTACTGCGCGTGATGGGTACCCGCCGGGATGTGCGTGTGGATTTGGATATCGAGTGAAGCTTCCCCAACAAAGCGAAACAGACGAGAGGGCTGGTGACGGCTCAGAGGCTAACAAGCTTTCTGAGCCGCGTTTTTTTTTCGTAGGACATGTTGCGCGCGCACACGGCGTGAACGGAGAAGTGTGGGTTAATGTGCCGCGACGCACGGAGCTGCCCTCGCTTGATGATGTCACGCATGTGTTTCTCGGCTCCGGACGGTCTAGATGGGCGCTGCGCTCATTCCGCTTTCACCGCAGCGGATTACTGCTGATGTTGGAGGGTTGCGGAGACCGAGCCGCAGCCGAAGAGCTGCGCGGTCAGCAGGTCTCCATCCCCATGCATAAGCAGCAAGCCCTGAACGCGGATGAGTACTACGTCGAGGATCTGATCGGGTTGAGCGTGTGTACCGAGCAGGGTGAGCATCTGGGCGAATTGGTGGAGGTATTGCCAACCGGAGCGAATGACGTTTACCGTGTTGTCAGAGACGAGGAAGAACTGCTGATTCCCGCTATCACAACTGTGATCCGGCTTGTTGATGTAGGTAACGGTGAGATGGTGGTCAGATTGCTGCCCGGACTAAGGTCTTGAGTTGCGCTAAGCCAGGTTATGTTTGACACCATCCAAGCAGGTGTTAAATGTTTTTTGGTTGTGCTGGGCGAGATATTTGAAGCAGATGGTCCAGCGTGCCGGTAATGATTGAACTGAAGGCGATGGTGCAGAAAGTAGGTAGAAAGAACCACATGCTGACATGAGGATCCCAAGCCGAATATGTGGTTGAACAACCGCTCCTGGAGTCGTCCCAGATAATATGTCGCTACCGCTTTTTGCGCTAATCATGGCTGGCGGGTCGGGTACGCGCTTATGGCCACTTTCACGCCGGACACGACCGAAACAGCTGCTGCACTTGCTTGGCAAGCGCAGCCTTTATCAGCTCGCGATCGACAGATTGATGCCGCCTTTATTGCCCGATCAAATTCTCGTCATTACCGCCAGAGATATGGTGGATGGATTGAAAGAGCAAAGTCCTAAGATTCCTGACAGCAATTTCATCTTGGAGCCTGAAGGGCGCGGGACCGCGCCGGCGATTGGACTGGGGGCGCTGTGCGCGGAACAGATTGCCGGCGGAGAGGCCATGATTGCCTGTCTGACGGCCGATCATTTTATCAGCGACGTCGAACGATTTAGGCTAGCAATACAGGCCGCTGTTCGAGTGGCATCTGAAGGAGCCATCGTCACGCTAGGAATTGAACCGACTTACGCAGCGACGGGATACGGGTACATTCAGCGCGGGGCCTTGAATTCGGAGGTTGATGGTTTTTCTGCCTACCGTGTGAGGAGGTTCAAAGAGAAACCGGGTGAAGAAGCTGCTGTAACCATGGCGAATGACGGGAAGCATTACTGGAATTCGGGCATGTTTGTCTGGCGCACCGGTAGGGTGCGGGCCGAATTCGAGCAGCAATTGCCGCAGACGGCACAGGCACTTCAGAGGCTACGACCGGATCTGGGTACAAGTAAGCAGGCGGACACTCTCGCGCGCATTTGGTCGAATGTCCCGAAAGGGACCATCGATTACTCCATTATGGAGGGTGCACAAGATGTACAGGTAATCCCTGTCGATATCGGCTGGAGTGATGTGGGGAGCTGGGCTTCCGTTTTGCAGGTGTTGCCAGCAGACTCAGACGGCAACGTGGTCTTGCTAGGTGAGCACCATGCCGTCGAGACCGTGCGTACGCTAGTGCACACGGAGCGGCTGGTGGCCACTATCGGCATTCGGGACATGATTGTGGTTGATACTCCTGATGTGTTGCTGCTGTGCGCCGCTGATCGAGCAGAAGAGGTGCGCGCTGTGGTGAAGGGACTTCAGGAGCAGGGGAGGACGTCATTATTGTGAGTCCGGAAGGCAAATTGTCCATGGTGGAAATATGAAATCCTATTGCGTTAAGTGTAAAGAAAAGCGTGAAATTGAAAATGCTTCCGCCACCTTCACAAAGAAGGGGCAAGCGGCCACGCGTGGCGTGTGTGAGGTGTGCGGCGCCGGGATTTTCCGCATGGGGCGTACACCTTCCCATGCTGGGTTGAACCCACCGGATGTGCAACCACCCGCTGACCGAGAAAGACCCCGAGAGGCCAAACGTAAGGGCAAATTGGTGATTGTCGAATCGCCTGCGAAGGCGCGCACCATCGGGCGTTTTTTGGGTAAGGGTTATATCCTTAAGGCGTCGATGGGTCATGTGCGTGATCTGTTGAAGTCGCGCCTGTCGGTGGATGTCGAGAATGAATTCGCACCGGAATATAGAATACCGAATGACAAACGAAAGCTTATGAAGGCGCTGAGAAAGGACGTTGCCAGGGCAGAAACTGTTTACGTTGCTACAGACCTGGACAGAGAAGGTGAGGCTATCGCCTGGCACCTGATGGAATCCGCAGAGATTGAGCCCGAACGCTTGCGTCGAGTGACATTTCATGAGATTACCCGCGACGCTATAGAGCGGGCTTTTGCGGAGCCGCGGAAAATAAACATGCAATTGGTGAACGCGCAGCAGGCCCGTCGTATTCTAGATCGGCTGGTGGGATATTCGCTCAGCCCGCTGCTGTGGAGAAAGGTGGCAGGACGGCTTTCGGCAGGGAGGGTGCAATCGGTGGCTGTTCGTCTGATTGTTGAACGCGAGCGTGATATCGAGTCCCATGTACCGGAAGAATACTGGCGTATCAAAGCTGAACTGAAACGTGAAAGTGGCGGGGATGCCGAAAACCATTTCGTGGCTGGTTTGCGCCGGGTGGATGGACAGGCCGTGGGACGGGATAAGGAATATCGGATGAGCAGCGGTTCCGATGTACGGCCTCTGGTGTCCGATCTTGAACTGGCATCATGGCGAGTGCAAGCCGTCAAGAGCGGAGAGCGTCGGCGTAGACCGTCGGCGCCTTATCGTACCAGCACTTTGCAGCAGGATGCCTCCCAGCGCTTGGGATTCACAGCGCGGCGTACTATGGCTCTGGCGCAACAGTTGTATGAGGGTATGGTGTTGGACGGCAATCAAGCCGACGGCTTGATTACATATATGCGTACCGACAGTGTGAATGTCTCCGAGCAAGCTCAAAAACAGGCGCGTGTTTTTATCCGCGATCAGTATGGAGAAAGTTTTCTGCCGCACAAACCGCCAACATATAAAGGATCGAAGGGTGCGCAGGAGGCGCACGAGGCCATTCGACCCACAAAGGTGGCGCGAACACCTGCGGTACTAAAAAGCTCGCTGTCTCGGGATCAGTATCGGCTCTACAAACTAATTTGGCAGCGCTTTTTGGGTAGTCAGATGGCAGCCGCCATATACGATACCCTGCGGGTGGACGTTCTGGCTGTGGGGACGTCACATCGTTATGACTTTCGCGCGACCGGAATTTCAATCAGGTTCGCTGGCTTTCTACGTGTGTACCGGCCGGTCGCGGTGGAAAGTGATAAGCGCGAGGAGGAGAGCGCAGAAATCCCAACGCTGCAGGCGAACGAAGCGCTCGTGCTGCAGAAATTGTTGCCGGAACAAAGCTTCACAAAGCCGCCACCGCGTTATACCGAGGCAACCCTGGTGAGAGCGCTAGAGGAACATGGTGTTGGCCGTCCCTCTACTTATGCGCCTACACTCAGCACAATTGTTAACCGTGGTTATGTGACGCGCGAGGACCGCAAGCTGTTTCCGACCGAAATCGGTGTGACGGTGAACGATTTGCTGGTTAAGTATTTTTCCGACGTATTAGATATTGGATTTACCGCGCGAATGGAGAACTCGCTTGATCTCATCGCCACCGGGGACTCGGAATGGATCCCTGTGTTGAGCGAGTTCTGGGTCCCCTTTTCTGTTGACCTGGAACGAGCAACAATAGACATGCCCAAGATCGAAAGGAGGCCAGAGTTTCTGGGAAGGGATTGTCCGCAATGTGGCAAGGAACTGATCGCGCGGCTGGGCCGTTTCGGAAAATTTGTCGGCTGTTCCGGTTATCCGGAATGCAAACACACAGAGCCGCTGCTGGAACGCATTGGCGTGGATTGTCCTGATTGCAAGAGCGGCCTTGTGCAGCGGCGCACCAAGAAAGGGAGGACGTTTTATGGGTGCGTGACGTACCCGCAATGCGAGTGGACTTCGTGGGCGAGGCCGCTTGTAGCCACCTGCCCAGCAT
>CAUZCX010000037.1:0-12227 GCA_963578565.1 Anaerolineae bacterium | reverse complement strand
GCCTACGGCGGCGGTGAGTACGGCGACTACGGCGGCGGTGAGTACGGCGACTACGGCGGCGGTGAGTACGGCGACTACGGCGGCGGTGAGTACGGCGACTATGGCGGCGGTGATTTGCCTCCTGAAATCCAGGCCCTTCAAGCACAGGTGGATGCCGGCATCCTGACCGAGGCCGAAGCCTATGCTCAGGCGGATGCTATGGGCTACGACACATCAGGAGACGATTTAGACACCGAGGACGAGGACGCAGACTGGGATGGGGACGATGACGGTGATACAGTCACCGACTTCGACGACGAGGATGACGACGCCAGCATCGGCTGAGGAAATCACCCTGCCCATCTAACGCAAAACGCCCCTTCTTTTCGATGGGGCGTTTTGATTTGATTATTTTGCGTTGACGCCCGGGCCAGCCTATAAGCCGCGTTCTGTGATCCCGACAGCGCAACAGTTTACACGCCTAAGCGCTTCGTCCCGGCACCGCCGAAAACGGCGACCATCTATCTAGGGCGAACATCACTGCCCGCCTCATGCAACCTACCCGGAACTCAAATGCGGCGGGCCGCCACATCGCTCCTGCTTAGCCTTGCTCCACGTGGGGGATACCAGGCCGCGCACATTGCTGCGCGCGCCGGTGTGCTCTTACCACACCTTTTCACCCTCACCCGCTATTTCCGCGGGCAATCTCCTTCTCTGTGGCCCTCTTCCCTCGGTCACCCGAACCGGACGTTATCCGGCACGTTGCCCTACGGAGCGCGGACTTTCCTCGGGCGCACTTGACGCGCCCGCGGCCACCCGGCCGACCCTTGCGTCACATCAATCTTATCGGCTTCCGACCGATATGGCAAGCCTACGCAAAATCACTCACCCTCGTCGTCAGTAGCCCAAACGACCTTAGCGCCCTCTGGCAGTTCAGTCCCGGGCCCAAACTGGAAGACCGAACCCCAAGGCTGATAAGTAGTTCGCACCACGTCCTCCAGTATTACATCTCCATCCCGCTCCACCACCCGTGTCACTGCCACCTTCGCACCCTCATTTTCCCAATCCACTTGCTTAATCTCACCAGGTTCCAACTCGAGGTTCTCCTCATACACCGTTTCCTTCGCTTCCTCAAGATCAGATACCTCCGCTTCGGACACCATAACAGTACGCCCGTCATCCGCACTGTAAAAACGGAAGGATAGCGAATTCTCCTTTTCGTCAAACTCCGATTCAATTAGCAGCCAAGCATCCCGATCGTTTTGGAAGCGAAAGTCGGCCACAGGTGAGAACACGGTCGCGTCGAGGCCAGGCCCAGGACTGCCGGGACCCTGTTCGTAATAGCCAACCCGGTAAGCGTGCGGGTTGCGTTCCACAATCGGGTAACCGCCATAAAACGCACTGCGAAACGCCGTGGTACTCACCTGACATATACCGCCACCCACTCCTTGAATCGTCCGCCCGCCATAAATAATCCACGCTTCTGCGAAGCCGGTATCAAGATTAACACTGCCAAGGTTAGAGTTGAAGGAGAACTCAGACCATGGCGGCACCATCACACCGTGCATAGTTTCTGCGCCCGCGCGAACATTTTGCAACCGCGCCTCTCCCGACCCGCGAAAAAAGGTTTTCGCCTGTGAAACCATCCCCGTAATTCCCAGTTCTTCCGCAAGCGCATCATCGCCTATCTCCGGATCCACAGCCTCAAAGCGAAAATACACATTGTGTTCCCCGACTTCGAGGGCCGCATTTACCATCCGCAAAGTCTCTTGCACATTCAGCGCCCGACCCACCACCGCGGGCCGCATCAGCTCCAACTCATTTGTCTCATCATAAAAAGAGAAGCCCGCGTTCTCTGGATCCACGGCTAATTGCTCACCAGCGTATTGCAAAAATTCGATAAGCCGCTGTTGGTCGAGACCAATGCTGTATTCAATTGGATCACTTCCATTTTCGACCGGCAGAAAGGTGAGCATGTCACCGAGAGCGTGTTGATCAACAACCCACGCTGGCCCATCGCCCTCGAGGGGATATTCCACCATAAGCACCAGCGGAGCATCCATTATGCTCTGTCCAATAACGCGCTGCTCGTCAGCATTAACCACCATCGGAATAAATTCATCTATCACCAGCGGAATGTCGGCCTCGGAGAAGTCACCCAGCGGCTTTAGCAATTCTTCGACCGTTGCTTGCACATCCACCGTGCGTCCCTTATGCCCGTCCTGGACAGTGAGCACCGAACCTATTACCGAAAGGGCTGCATCTCCAGGAGTGACGTTAACTTTCGCCGCAATACTCTTCACAAGCTCTTCCGCCATGAGCATGTCAAACACAATGAACGGAGCAATCCCCACTCCTTGGTAAAAAGCCGACCACTGTTCCACAAGGTCTGGCCACAGTTCACCGGTGTGACCGACCCTGAAAGCCTGATCAACACCATCCCGGATTCTCACCGACATGCCAACCTGAGCCGGTGTCACAGCCCACACCTGACCTCCATCCCGAAAGATCACTGCCTCCTGCTGCAGAAAAGACGCTTGTCGGCTTAGGCGCTCATTTGCTTCTATACGCGTCGTACCACCAAGTTCAACGCCCCACACGGAAACTCCAGGATAAATCTTGTCAAAGTGTTCAACCTGGAACATACCTAGCGCCACCATTGCAATTCCGGCAAGCAAAAAAACACCGCCTAGTCCACACCCTGTAATTTTGAGGATCTCCCTCATTCAGCACCTCCACCGTAAAGTATCCACATAATGAGTAGGCTCGTCCATGCACCCTACGCAACTTTACAGTAATAACAGATTAGCACGTTTTCGTCATTTTATTCCTCATGCAATGAGCCTTCTTCGTGCATAGGATTTCGATTGCCTTCCGCCAGTAACGTTACTCGTGGCGAATACAATAATTGAAACAATTCAGTCAACATACTATTATATTTACTCATTGGAATTCGGACGAGTATTTCTGAGCCATTTGTATAAAATATATCACTAGCAGAACATTGTTACCCATGCGGTTGATATGTCAGATATATTGCACCACCGGGTGAAGCCAACGCTCCCACATACCACACTGATCATAGTGTCAAACAAATCAAACCGCCATCCCTAGACCATGGGACCGACATACAGCAACAGCCACAATATTCTTTACTTAACATATACTCAGCCAATGCGCTCCACTAATCTTCATCACATAAGGCACGATTCTTGTACGCCATCATTGTAATTGCCATGACTCCCCCGCTTACTTACCAACCACTATCCATACAGTGACAACCGCATATCGCCATCAAGGGTAGCAATTCGCATGCCGTATAATGACCTAGCCGGAACGACACTATTGCGTAGTGGCCAAAAGATTCGCCTCGAAAAAGAGCCGGAGGTGTTCACAGCCCTCGCGCCAACCCGTGCCGAGCGCCTCCGCCTAGAACAAACGAGAGGGGTCCGCCAGGTAAAACGCGTGGCCGGGCACGTGTTCAGAGCCGATGTCCACTCCCAGCAGCGCGACGAGGCCATGGCACGCTTTCGCTCCGTTCCCCACACCGTGTGTCACCACGCATACAAGCCAATCGGAGCCAGCGCCACCCGCTATTATCTTTCGGATCAAATCATCGCCCGTTTTCGGGCAGATTCAACACCATCAGAAATTCAGGGTATCTGCACTGCCGCCGGCATACGCCCACTACGTGAATTACCAGGAGCAACCAACACTTTCGTGCTCCAGGTTTCTGATAGCGCCGGCAAGAACCCCTTAAAAGTAGTTAATATATTAGCGAGGAATGAAGCTGTAGATTACGCCGAGCCAGATTTAATTGACCGAGTCACAGGTGCGATCATCCCCCAGGACCCAGGTTTCCAACTGCAGTGGCATTTACGCAGTTGGGATGCCGAAAATTCTATCTCTGGCGCCGACGTCTCCATTATAGGCGCGTGGGAGCATACTCGAGGCAGCCGCGATGTCGTGGTGGCTGTTATCGATGATGGTTTCGAGCTTTCTCATCCAGACTTCACTGGCCAAGGAAAAATAGTCCATCCGCTTGATTATGTAGAAGGTGATACCGACCCGAGTCCCAACCGCATGCTCGGTGACTATCACGGTACCCCATGCGCAGGTGTGGCCATCGCCGAACAGAACGGTTTGGGCATAGTCGGATCGGCTCCAGGATGCGCCTTCATGCCAGTTCGCATCCCTTTCCGACAGCGTGACAGCGATTGGTGGGACGTTTTCCACGAAGTTAGTCAACACGCCAACGTCATATCCTGCAGCTGGGGGCCACCCCCGGTCTTGGCTCCACTCTCCACCGCGCTCTACGACAAATTTCACCAGATCTCTATGAGCGGCGGCCCACGCGGGAAAGGCAGTCTCCTTATTATTGCGGCCCACAATTACAATGCCCCGCTTGATGACGCTAACGAATCCGGTTTCCATTGGCGCAACCTGGCAGACCCACCAGGTGAATACCGCCTGACCACCGAACCCATCCTGAATGGCATGGCTGCGCATCCGGACGTAATAGCGATCTCTGCATCCACCAGTCTTGCACGCAAGGCCATTTACAGCAACTGGGGTGCAGAAATATCACTGTGCGCACCTAGCAGCAACGGTCATCCCCTAGACCCCACGCATCCCGCTCCCGGGCTCGGTATTTGGACCACAGACAACGAACTCGAAACACCGGGGTACAAAGCCGGAAGCCAGTTCACAGGCAGCTTCGGTGGAACCTCGAGCGCCGCCCCCCTTGTGGCCGGAGTAGCAGCGTTAGTGCTGTCCGCCAATCCTGATCTAAGTGGTCTTCAGGTTCGAAGCCTACTCGAAGAGACCGCCGACAAAATAGAGGATCAACAACCCGACCCAATGCTCGGAATGCGGAAAGGCCACTACGATGAGCATGGCCACTCCGAATGGTTCGGATACGGAAAGATAAATGCCGCCCGTGCAGTAGGCCTCGCACCGGAGATACAATCCTCAGCCCCGACCGCTCGGCGCGGCCTCCCCCGCATCCAGTACGAGCGCGTATATGTGCTACTCCCGCAGGATTCTGGTCCGGAATGGTTACAGGCTATATTAAGCAGCAGACAGTGGACAAAACACCTATGGACAGTCGGATACTCCGCCGACGATTCCGGTATAGGGGATCTGCAGCACCGCGTCGTACTGGCCGTCAAACCCGAAAGCTGGGATGGCGACCTGGCATCTTGGTATCGCCATAATTATCCTGGAGTGTACTACCTCCCAATCTCTTCTCCTTCGCCGGATGACCTCTCTGCATATATGGCCAGCAGCCTAGAAGCAGACTTTACCACGCTGCTCACCCAAGCCACAGGGTCTGTATCACAAAATACCCTCCCCCACGATGGATCTCGAGGATACCCTCGTACCCAGTACGAACGCACCTACTTACTCATGCCGCAGAACACGCGCAGTGCATACATACAGGCAGTCATTAATAGCGGTATAATGAACCGCCACCGCTGGACAATCGGATTCTCCGCCGACGACGCCGGTATAGGAGATCTCGACAGCCGGACAATAATAGCGCTCAATCCAGACGAATGGGGCAGCGACCTCCTTGAATGGTACGCTACACACTATTCAGGTGCGAACTACGATCCGATTCGCGTCACAACACCAGGACAATTGCACGAAAACCTCTCCATACGCTAACTTTCATCGCTAATCGCGCCAATTGCGATGATATAATCCCGGACTACCTAAGAGGCATCCCAATATGCTCGATCTCATCTCCAGATTAACCGACAGCAACAAAACCATCCAGACGCTCATGGAGCGTCTTTGACCTCCCAGAGAAGAAGGTCAAACTCGCCGCTTTAGAAAAAGAGTCCGCCGCACCGGATTTGTGGGACAACCCCGAACAAGCCCGGTACGTTATGCAACGCGTCACTGCCCTGAGCGAAAACATTGAACTCTGGGAGTCCATTACACACCGCATCACCGATGCGCTCGAACTCGCACAGATGCAGGATGAATCTCTCCGTACGGAGCTCCAATCCGAAGTCAAAGAGATCGAAACCTTGACCAAACAGATGGACATCGCAGCGATGCTCTCGGGTGAGCACGCTAGCGGTAACGCTATACTCAGCCTATACGCTGGCGCCGGCGGAGTGGACTCGCAGGATTTCGTCTCAATGTTGTTGCGTATGTACCTCCGCTGGGCTGAGCGGCGCGGATTTGGAACCCAAATCATTGACCAGTCTTCCGGAGAGGAAGCAGGAATCAAAAGCGTCACCGTCACCGTTGCGGGCAAATTCGCATATGCCTATCTGCGCGCAGAAGGAGGCGTGCACCGTCTGGTTCGCATCTCGCCTTTTGACTCGGCAAACCGTCGCCATACCTCCTTCGTAATGGTAGAAGCACTCCCCGAAATCGATGACCTAGCAGAAATAACAATAAACCAGAAAGATTTACAAATCGATACCTTTCGGGCACAGGGCGCCGGCGGCCAACACATGCAGAAAAACGACACTGCAGTCCGCATCACACACATACCTAGCAAAATAGTTGTACAATGCCAGAATCAACGCTCACAGAACCAGAACCGAGAAAACGCCATGAAAGTGCTCCGGGCAAAGTTATATGAAATGCAGCAAATGGAACGCGAAAAGGAGCTCGAGGATTTACGCGGCGACTACGTGAAAGCGGAATGGGGCAGCCAGATCCGGTCCTACGTCCTGCACCCCTATCAATTGGTTAAAGACCACCGCACGCAACACGAAATCGGAAACGCTCAGGCTGTCCTAGATGGAGAATTGGATGAGTTGATGGAAACTTATCTAAGAACCAACGGTTAGACTTTTACCGCGCCAACCATATCCATGTTGAGCAACTATCACGGCCACATTAACCATTCCAGACCAGATGCCTCCTGCTAGTCCTGCTCCTGCACTTCCTTCTCGGCCGCCCTCGCCGGGACTCTGGCCTGCTGTCGCTTATAGGCCAGACCTTCCACACTGGTACCGATATCTTCCAGCACGCTCTCCATCTCGCGGCCCTCGTCCTGCGCAAGCTGCAGACTGTTCTTACCCAACAGTGCCAGCACTTCTGCGCTAGACAGATCTTTCTTTTTCAAAAGTGCTTCGATTAGGGCTTCAACCTCGTCAGCGTGTTCGACAAGCATCTTTTCAACATGCTCCTCCAAAGCGGTCCACATCTTCTCCACCCGATCGTCAGAGAAGTGGAGCTCACCTATATCGCGGTGCAGCTCTGATACGGGTGGGCCAAAATAACCGTGCACGGCCAGTTCCCGAAACTGGAACCGAGCGGTGTTGTAATCCCCCCTCGCTCCAATCCAGAATTCGCCCATAAAAACCTTCACCGCAATGTGGCCGGCAAGCGCAACCATGATGTCGGCAACGACGCGCCTTAACGGCTGTCCGTACATTTCGACCGTATCCACCGGCAACATGTAGCCAAGTATGCCGCTCGAGCGACGGATGATGCTCACACGCGAGATGCGCTGGTCGGGCATAACGTAATGTTGAATCACCGCATGGCCCGCCTCGTGATATGCCACTTGACGTAGCTGCACGGGATCCATATCCTCGATGGGATTGGCCATACCAACCAGTTGCTCCTGAATAGCCTGGTCAATGTCATCCTGTTTAACATAGTCACGGTTATCAAACAGCGCGCGCCGAACGGAATCCTTCGTGATGGCCGACATCACCTGAGCCGGGGTAGCGCGCGGCGTGTCAGCCACAATTGCGTCCACGTCGACGTCTTCCGCATCGTGCTTAACCTTGGAAAGATAGCCCATGACAATTGCTTTGCGGCCAACGCGGTCCGGGCGCTCCACTTTGATCACCTGATCGAATCTTCCCGGGCGCAGCAATGCCGGGTCGAGCACATCGGGCCGGTTGGTAGAACCCATAAAGAGTACGTGCCAGTTACGCAGGGGGGTTGGTTTGCCAAGCAATTTATATAGCTTAGCCTTGAACTTGTCACCACGGCTCTCTTCAGCGATACCGTCCATCTCATAGAGCAGCCGCGTGAGCGCACCGTTCATCATCCCTCCACCCATCATCCCTCCACCCATCATGCCGCCCGACATCTGACCACCACCGCCCATTACGCCGCCACGGCTCATGGCAACAGCATCAATCTCATCAATGTAAGCGATACACGCACCGTATTCACGCGCGAGCTTGCGCGCCTTTTTCACGAAGGTCATCATTTTCAGGGTGTCCATGCCCCAAAACATTCCGCGAAATCCTGACCCCTCTACCGACATAAATGCTATTCCTGCCTCTCCTGCCATTGCTTTAGCCAGTAAAGTTTTGCCGGTACCAGGCTCACCGAAGAGCATGAGGCCATTGATATATTGCCCGCCCATTTCGACAAACTTGTCGCGGTCCCCGAGTAGACTTATCCATTGTTTGACCAACCTCAATAATGCAGGTTGGCCCCAGTAATCGTCAAAGGTCACCTGTTTCTCGTCGCCTGGCCTAACTACTACTGTTCGGGTCCGGCTGATGAACCAGAACAACGCACCAAATTGAACTATCATAAACAGCACCGCGAAAAGCATTCGGCCGATAAATTGCAGCGCCAGCAACGCAAGATTCAAGGCAGCGGGATCCCTGGATGTCCATACCACCAAGATCGCCGCAAGAACCACGAACCAGTAACGGCGCACCGCGTTCACTAGGATCTCCAAGATTTGCTTACGGCGAGTGACTAACACTCTTACCGGCCGAGACAAGAACTGCTCGCCCGCAGACTGAGATTGAACACTGGCGTCGCTTGTTTCAGAGCCGTGAAGCGACTCCACCGATTCGTCTTCATTACGCATTGATATTCCCCGACTTATTTTCCCGCACAGCGTTTACGGACAACCCCGAAGCTCTATTCTGGACAGCGCTAAATATTTTATTATACTACGTGAACCTGCCCTTCCCTCGATAACCCTCCAGAAAGTATTTCAGTCATAGCGAATTTAAGATTCCGGTCACCTTTCTGCTGGACATCCGCCTATTTGCACACCTATCTCTTGAATTTAATTACTGATTATAACATCGACGTCCCGTGAACTTAGAATTCTCAAGCTTTGTCACGCTTCAGGTTAGGAGAGTGAGCCGCAGCGGTCCCCATAATTGCCGTCCTCACCCCTTCATTACTCACAGGGAAGCACAACGCATTTCCTGGTAACAATTTTCACTCAGGAGTAGGGTAAGCGGCGGTAATCCCTCCGTCCACGATAAACCCGGACCCGGTAATGTAGGAGGTGTCCTCGCTAGCCAAAAAGAGGGGTGCCTGTGCCATTTCATGTGCCTCGCCGAATTCGCCGATCGGTATATTAACCAACCTGCACCGTTTGGTTTTTTGTATTAAGGAATTTCATCAAAAGTCAGTGTGCAGGAGTCTGGCGCGCTGAACATTTACGCGGATGTTCCCGCGCGGGAGCCAGAGCCAGCTCAAGGCGACCAGTCCGCCCTTGCTACCAGTGCAGGCGATATGGGGCGTTGCATTACCGATCAAACCAACGAAAGATGCGGTATTAATAATGGTCCGCCGCTAGCACCCCGCAATGTCGGGGTGCCGTATTTGCATTTGAGGAATACGCCCTTAAGGTTAGACGCCAGCGTCAGGTCCCACACGTCTTCCTCGGTGACCATTGCATTATCGCCCCACTGTCCATGATCCCGGCATTGTTGAAAAGAATATCCAGACTGCCAAAGGTCTCCTCCGCCTCGCGGATCATGGCTTCCCAGTCGGATGCGCTCGACACATCCGCGCGCTGATAAACCACCTCTCCTCCCGCGTCCCTGATAGACCGAACGGTTTTGACACATTCTTCGTCGTTGATATCGACCACCACCACCTTGGCATCTTCCGATGCGAACAATGTTGCAGTCTCAAAACAATGTCGCTGGCAGCACCCGTGACAAGAGCTACTTTGTGAGCAAGGTTTTCGTCCTATTCCTTTATTTATTGCTTGTGTATACCGCAGAGTGCCTTCACCATTCTAACAGTGAAGTTTAAACCAGGCCCATGATCAGGCAATGCTGGCGATGCCGGCCAGACCTTTGCGCCGAGGTCGCATCAAGCTCTGGCTTTGCCCCTAAAAGCCGTGGCCTCACATATCACCCGAGCAATTCTACTAGCCCTTCATCCCCACAATATATCTGAACTCTCCAGCATTATGCAATGGTTACCAGCCCGATATATATACACCCTGTGAGCCGGGTTGCCGCCCATCCTGCTATAACAAAAGTATATCAGGGAATATGTATCAAAGTCGCCTCCTCGGCCGCCCATAGTGAAATAATGGGGCAATTTGGCACTCTTGCGTTGGCCTCCACACTGTCATCCATATTGTGGTACACTCACGGCAAGTTCCCTTAATGAGAATGTCCCTCATCGCGGCAGCGTACTCCCCTGAGACCGATTGTGTCTGATCCAGCCAGCAAGACCACTCGGCTGAGCTCGTTCACCCATTGGAGCAGGCAGGCTTTTCAGTTCATCTTAGGCCCAATGGCCCAATTTCTAGTGCGCACTGGAATCCATCCAAATGTACTCACGTTCAGCGGACTCCTCGGCAACTCCATCGGCGCAATCCTCCTGGCGCAAGGCAATTTCATTTGGGGCGGAATTTTGATCCTGTTGATGGGGCCAATTGACGCACTCGACGGAGCAACAGCGCGCGCGCGAGGGGAACTATCGCCGTGGGGGGCTTTCGTCGACTCCATTGCCGACCGTTGGTCTGAATCCGTTGTCATGCTAGGGCTGCTCATCCACTATGCCAACCACGCCGCTACTCAGGAGATGGTACTCGTGATGCTTGCGCTCGTGGGGTCATTGATGGTCTCATACACGCGTGCACGTGCATCGTCGCTCGGTTTTTCCGCCAAAGTGGGCGTGCTAACTCGATTGGAACGATACCTTGTGCTCGCACCGGCGCTGGTTTTCAGCCATCCGGAAATCGCGCTGTGGATCATTGCACCGCTCGCCAACGTCACCGCGGTACAACGCATACTGCACGTGCGACGCGAATGGTACACTCGTCGCGGCAGCAAATCAAATCCGAAGCATCCAGTACGCCCTGTATCCGATTATTGATACGGCGACGGCGACACTATAATCCTACACTACCTTACAACAGTGACACGCCTCCATTGCCTGAAACTGACTGAACCGAATAAAATCCATGCACATTGATTCGCTCGGAATTCACCTTGGCGCACTTTATATCCGTTACTACGGCCTGATCATCGTGACAGCGGCGATAGCCGCCGGTTATCTTTCCGCGCACGAGGCCCAGCGCCGCAAATTGGATCCTGTATTCGTCTGGGACGCACTCACTTGGACTCTGCTGGGTGGCATCGTAGGTGCTCGCCTGTACCACGTGCTCACCCCACCACCGAGCATGATGCCCCCGGGAACTCCAAACCCGTATTTCCAGAACCCGATCGCCATCCTGCAGATATGGAAAGGCGGCCTTGGCATCCCTGGCGGTCTGGTCGGAGGCGCACTGGCACTGTGGGTATTCAGTAATAAGTGCGGCCAACGGTTCGCGCCTTGGGCCGACATCGTCGCGCCAGGCCTGTTGCTCGCCCAGGCAATCGGGCGATGGGGAAACTTCGTGAATCAAGAGCTTTACGGCCTGCCAACCAGCATTCCATGGGCGATATACATCGCACCAGAAAACCGAGTGCCTGTGTTCGCCCAGCACGAAACATTTCACCCGCTCTTCTTCTATGAATCTATTCTCAACTTGCTCGGCAGCCTGTTTCTGCTATGGGCTGCGAGACGATACACGTTAAGCGTACGCACCGGAGAAATAATACTAGGTTACTTCATAATCTATCCAACAATCCGCTTTTTTCTTGAGTTTATCCGGGTAGATAGCAGCCAGATTGCTGGCCTAAACGCGAACCAGAACCTAATGGCAATTGTCGCCATAGGCGCCGCGCTCACGCTTGTCATCCGTAGGATCCGCCACAGCGAGACACCATTACACGCTCAGCTTGACACCAACACCGCACACGTAGACACCATCAATGGTAAACTCAGACCCTGAAATATTGTCCGGGCAACCGAATTCCCCGGCACCGTTGGTGCAACTATGACGAAAAATTCCTATATGTCGCAGCAAGCCAGAATCGCTATCGGTACCGTCGATGTTTTGGCGACGCACAGATACCATATGAATCCCAGAGGCAATACACGTCGATGGCGCCCACCCACCGACGTAACCGACGCAGAGAAGCTTATTATCGTTACGG
>CAUZCX010000036.1:0-12675 GCA_963578565.1 Anaerolineae bacterium | reverse complement strand
GCAAGAGTTGCGGGCTGCCACCACGCTGGTCAAGCACTTTACGCACCTCTTGCCCCGCTCTCCTAATCCCGAATCCGCTTTGCTTCATTTTCGCCATTTCATTGCGCAGTTGATGGAACGTCCGAGCTGGTTGCAGGAACTTGCCACGCTGGAGCGCCCGCGCGTTCTGGACGCGCTCGCCCGGTTGTTGGGCGTAAGCGATTTTCTCTGGGAGGATTTCCTGCGAATGCAGTACGACAACCTGCTGCCGGTGGTGCGCGATGTGGATGCTCTGAGGGGCGCGAAATCGCGGCAGCAGCTCTGGGATGATCTGGGTGATGGCATGCGCGCTGCGCATGGATTTGACTCCAAACGGAATGTCCTGAACGCTTTCAAAGACCGCGCTATGTTCCGTATAGATATGCGGCACATACAGGGCGTGATAAAGGAGTTCGGCCAATTTTCGGCTGAGCTTTCCGACCTAGCGGAAGTGGTTGTTCAGGCCGCACATGACCTGTGCTGGAGCGAATTGCAGCCGCGCTACGGCCAGCCGCTACTTACGAATGGCAATCCCTGTCTGCTGAGCGTGTGTGCTCTGGGAAAGCTTGGCGGGCGCGAGATTGGTTTCGCCTCCGATATTGAGTTAATTTTCGTCTATGCGGGCAACGGTCAGAGCAAAGGTCCGGAGGCGATTTCCACCCCCGAGTTTTACGAGCTTTTTGTGCAGCGTTTCGTTAACACGATTCGGGCAAAGCGAGAGGGCGTCTTTGAGGTGGATCTGCAATTGCGGCCGTATGGCAGCGGTGGAAGCATGGCGGTCATGCTGCGTGCGTTTGAGAGCTATTTCGCTCCGGATGGACCCGCGTGGGATTACGAGCGCCAGGCGCTGCTGCGCTTGCGCCCGATTGCTGGAGACGCCGACTTAGGCAATCGGCTGCTGAATCTACGAGATGAATACATACATAATGCTGGTGCCTCGTTTGATGTCTCCGCGATGCGCGCCATGCGAGAGCGCCAGCGTAGGCATCTGGTGACTGCAGGGACTTTTAATGCCAAGTTCAGCGCAGGTGGAGTGGTGGACGTGGAGTATCTTGTGCAAGCGCTGCAGATTAACCATGGTCGTAGTTATCCCGGTTTGCGGCACGCAAACACGCGCGAAGCCATGCGGGCTCTCCGCGCGGCTGGAGTGCTTGCGGATGGGGATTTCCAGCGCCTGCGCGCCGCGCTTCAGTTTTTGCGCTTGCTAATCAATGCGCTCCGCATGGTGCGCGGGAACGCGCGCGACCTGACCGTTCCGCTCGCCGGAAGCGAGGAATTCGCTTTTCTCGCGCGACGCTTGCGTTATCATAGCAATGTGGAAACACTAGCGAGCGACCTGGCCCAGCATTCGGAGAACGTACGCGAAATCAACAAGCGGATGTTGGGTTAGGGGATGTGGCTACTGGGACGTGGAAGCAATTGCCCCCACGCCCCAACCGTGTTTATGCGTCGTAGTACAACGTGAACTCGTGTGGATGCGTTCGCAGCCGTACTGGGTCAACCTCGTTTTCGCGTTTGTAGCCGATGTATGTTTCTATCAAATCAGGGGTGAATACGTCGCCTTTGAGCAAAAACTCATGGTCAGCCTCGAACTCATTTAGTACCGCGGCCAGTGAGGAGGGCACCTGCGGAATCTGAGCCAACTCCTCTGGCGGCAACTCGTACAGATCCTTATCCATTGGATCCCCGGGATCAATACGGTTCTGAATTCCGTCCAGGCCGGCCATAAGCAACCCAGCGCAGGCTAGATAGGGGTTGCACGTAGGGTCGGGGGCGCGGAACTCAATCCGTTTTGCCTTCTCGCTCTTTGAATAGACCGGAATGCGGCAGATTGCCGAGCGGTTGCGCTGGGAGTATGCCAGGTTGACCGGGGCCTCGAATCCGGGCACCAGCCTCCGGTAAGAGTTGGTAGTGGGAGCGGCTAGAGCAAGCAGGGATGGGCCGTGCTTAAGTAGTCCGCCGATGTAATAACGTGCGGTCTCGGAAAGACCAGCGTAACCGGCTTCATCGAAGAAAATGTTGCTGCCGTCTTTCCATAGGCTCTGGTGCATGTGCATGCCGCTGCCGTTGTCATCGAAAAGCGGCTTGGGCATGAAGGTGGCTGTGAAGCCGTGCCTTCGGGCCACGTTTTTTATCAGGTATTTATACTTGAGCAGGTTGTCGGCTGTGTTCAGTAAGGTGTCATATCGGAGGTCGATTTCGCTCTGTCCGGCGGTGGCAACCTCGTGGTGGTGTACCTCTACCGGTACCCCTGCTTGCTCAAGCGTGAGCAGCATGTCACTGCGCACGTCCTGCATAGTGTCGGTAGGAGGACATGGGAAGTAGCCGCGCTTAGGGGGAATCTGCGCGCCCTGGTTAGGGCCTAGATCCTCGCCGCTGTTCCACCAGGCTTCCCGGCTGTTCACTGCATAGAATGAAGAGTAGGGCGTGCTTTCGTAGCGCACGTCATCGAAGATGAAGAACTCCGCCTCTGGGCCCCAGTAGCTGAGATCAGCTATGCCGGTTTGTTTCATGTAAGCGACCGCTTTCTTAGCCACATAGCGCGGGTCGCGTGTGTATGGCTGCAGGGTGATGGGGTCATAGATATCACAGATGATGGCGAGCGTAGGTACCTCCAGCACCGGGTCCATGAACGCTGTACTCGCGTCTGGAATCAGCAGCATGTCGGATTCGTGAATTTCTTGGAAGCCTCGAACCGAGGAGCCATCGAAGCCGATGCCATCATCAAATTTCTCCAGGGTGAACTCGCGCGCGGGAATGCTGAAGTGCTGCCATATTCCGAACAGATCGGTAAAGCGGATGTCTACGATCTTAGCGCCGCCCGCGCTTGCGGCGGCAATGGCTTCCTGCGGAGTCTGAAGGCTGGTTTTCATGGTTTCATCGCTCCTTTTTTGTGTCTCTCCTAGTTGTTGTTAACGAAAGCCGCCTTCGTGCAGAAATAACTTCGCGTCGAAGGCGTCTTGGCCCTACGGAGATTGTCTTTTATTATGTTAAGGCAGTGTATACCACGTTGGCATGATCTTGTCAAGCATTGTTTAGCATTGGCTGGGACGGTGCGTTTGTATTACTCACGGCAAGTCGGATGCACCCATTAGATAGCGATCGCATTCGCGGGCTGCACCGCGGCCTTCGTTAATTGCCCAGACAACGAGGCTTTGGCCTCGGCGCATGTCTCCTGCTGCGAATACTCCTTCGACGCTTGTGGAGTACTTACCGTAGTCAGCCTTGACGTTTGAGCGATCGTCACGGTCCAGTTTTAGTTGTTCGACGATGGTGTCTTCGGGGCCGAGGAAACCCATCGCCAGCAGGACGAGCTCACACTGCCAGACCCGTTCAGTTCCTTCTTTCTTGACCGGCACCGGGCGCCGGCTGCTGAAATCCCAATTGATCTCGACCGTGTGGACCTCCTTGACGTTACAGTGCTCATCGCCGATGAATTTTTCGGTCGTAATGACGTAGCTGCGTGGATCGACGCCGAAACGGGCTTTGGCCTCTTCTTGCCCATAGTCCAGTCTAATAATCTTGCGCCATTCGGGCCATGGATTGTCAGGATCTCTCTCGTCAGGTGGTCTGGGAAGAATCTCAAACTGATTGAGTGTCTTGCAGCCGTGCCGCATGGCAGTGGCGACGCAATCTGTGCCGGTGTCGCCACCGCCGATGACGATCACGTGCTTGTCTTTGGCTGAAAGGTAATTACCGTCTTGGTGACCGGAGTCTAGGAGGCTCTTGGTGTTCTGGAGCAGGAATGGAACGGCTTGGTGGATGCCGCCTAGACCGCGGCCCGCAATAGGTAAGTCTCGTGGTTTGGTGGCGCCACAGCAAAGGACGATGGCATCGAATTCTTGGCGCAGTTGCGTGGCCGGGACTCTGTCGCCTATGGATGTATTGGTCACAAAGGTGATGCCTTCTTCAGCCATAACGTCGACGCGGCGTTGGACGACCTCTTTGTCCAGCTTCATGTTTGGGATGCCGTACATGAGCAAGCCGCCAATTCGGTCATCGCGTTCGTACACCATTATGGTGTGCCCAGCCTGGTTGAGCTGCGCCGCACAGGAAAGTCCGGCGGGTCCTGAACCAACCACGGCGACTTTCTTGCCGGTTCGTGTTTCCGGTGGCGCAGCCTTAATCCAGCCTTCTTCCCAGCCTTTGTCCGCGATTGAACATTCATTGTGCTTAATAGTGACTGGTGGTTCTATGATGCCCAGAACGCAGGAATCCTCGCAGGGCGCGGGGCAGACGCGTCCGGTGAATTCCGGAAAGTTGTTCGTCTTGTGCAGCCGCACGAGGGCTTCTTTCCAGAGGCCTTGATAGATCAGGTCATTCCATTCTGGAATCAGATTGTTTACTGGACAACCGGTGGTCGTTCCGCCAATCAACTCTCCGGAGTGACAAAAAGGAACTCCGCAATCCATACATCGGCCACCTTGCTCCTGCAGTTGCGATGTTGGGAAGCTATCGTGGAACTCTTTCCAGTCCTGAGTTCGCTCTAGCGGTGCGCGATCGGCTGGTAGTGCCCGCTGATATTCCATGAATCCCGTGGGTTTACCCATTAGTGTTTCTTTAAGTGCTGCTGTTCCTGTGGAGTTGTTGCGTGTGCCGATTGCATGTGAGTTAGACAGACTTTGTCATTACCTAGCATGGCTAGCTGGTGATACAATGAACTCAGGACATCCACGTTTGATGTTTTCCTATCAGTTCCCGCTGACGCGGGCCAAGTCGTTCTTATTCTCTTCAAAGGCCATCATGATGGCGTCATCACCACTAATGCCGGCTTTCTCAGCATGCTTTATGGCGTATAGCATTCGGCTATAATCCTTCGGGAAGACTTTGACGAATTTTGGAACCATCTGTTCCCAAAGTGCCAGTACTCTCCACGCTCGCTCGCTCCGCGTGTAGTCGGCGTGACGGCGGATCATAGCTTCGATTTCTTCAACTTCTTCTTTTTCTTCGAGTGGAATGAGATCCACAGTTTCACGATTGCAGCGCGTGCTGAAATCTCCGTTTTCATCGAGCACATAGGCAATGCCTCCGGACATCCCGGCTGCGAAATTTCGCCCTGTGGAGTCCAGAATGACTGCCCTTCCCCCTGTCATATACTCGCATCCGTGATCGCCCACGGATTCAACAACTGTGCGGACCCCGCTGTTGCGTACGCAGAAGCGTTCACCAGCCATCCCTCCGATGTAGGCTTCCCCACTTGTTGCTCCGTAAAAAGCCACGTTGCCGACGATCATGTTCTCTGAAGGCGAAAAGGTTGATCCTTCTGGCGGGTAGAGGATAACTTTGCCTCCAGAGAGGCCTTTTCCGAAATAGTCGTTGGCATCGCCTTCTAGTTCTAGAGTGACACCCGGTGGAATGAAAGCGCCGAAGCTTTGGCCAGCTGAGCCTTTGAAATGGAGATGGATAGTGTCCTCGGGGAGCCCTTCCGGCCCATGCCTCCGCGTGACGTCGCTGCCGATAATTGTTCCAACCACGCGATTAACGTTCCTTATGGGCAACGTGGCGCGGACTTTTTCACGCCGCTCAAGAGCCGGTTTGCACAGGTCGAGAAGCACTTTGTTGTCAAGTGCATTCTCAAGATTGTGATCCTGCGGGATCTGGCAGTAACGGCCGATCTCCGGTCCGATATCCGGCTGATACAAAATATTTGAGTAGTCCAGCCCCTTGGCCTTGTAGTGGTCAACAACCTTCTTGACGATCAGCCTGTCCGTGCGACCAACCATCTCATTGATGGTACGGAAGCCGAGCTGTGCCATAATCTCCCGCATCTCCTGCGCGATGAAATTCATGAAGTTGACCACATGTTCAGGTTTGCCTCTGAACTTCTTGCGAAGCTCCGGATTCTGCGTCGCCACGCCAACCGGACACGTGTCTAGGTGACAGACGCGCATTTGAATGCATCCCATCGATACGAGTGCAGTCGTGGCAAAACCGAATTCCTCCGCGCCTAGCAGTGTAGCGATTACAACATCTTTCCCGGTCTTCAATTGGCCGTCTGTCTCGACAATGATGCGACTTCGAAGATTGTTCAGGACTAAGGTCTGGTGTGTCTCTGCAACGCCAAGTTCCCAAGGAAGACCTGCGTGCTTGATACTGGTCTGGGGCGATGCGCCGGTCCCGCCGTCGTGCCCGCTGATGAGGACCACGTCTGCGTGTCCCTTGGCGACTCCAGCGGCGATCGTGCCAACGCCCACTTCCGCTACCAGCTTAACACTGATGCGTGCGTGGTGGTTGGCGTTTTTTAGGTCATGGATGAGCTGTGCCAGGTCCTCGATTGAATAGATGTCGTGGTGAGGTGGGGGCGAAATTAAGCCAACTCCAGGCGTAGATAAACGTACTTTGGCGATCCATGGATAGACTTTGCGGCCTGGAAGCTCACCACCTTCGCCGGGCTTGGCGCCCTGGGCTATCTTAATTTGAATTTCCTTGGCTTGCGTCAGGTAATGGCTAGTCACACCGAAACGGCCTGAGGCAACCTGCTTGATGGCGCTGTTCTTCGAATCTCCGTTGGTCTCAGGCGTGTATCGAGCGGGGTCCTCGCCGCCTTCGCCGGTATTGCTCTTGCCGCCGATGCGGTTCATGGCAATAGCGAGAGTCTCATGGGCTTCTTTGCTTATGGAGCCGAACGACATGGCACCGGTCTTGAAACGCCTGATTATCTCTTCGGAGGATTCAACTTCTTCCAGAGGAATGGGGTTTGCATTGGTGTTGAAATCCAGCAGACCTCGTAAAGTGGCGAGACGTCTTGACTGGTCGTTGACCATGTCGCTGTATTCTTTGAAAACATCATAATTTTCGGTCCGGCAGGCTTTCTGGAGTGTGTGAATCGTCTGCGGATTGAACAGGTGCAGCTCACCTTCCTTTCGGTATTGATACTGCCCAAAGGCTTCGAGGGTGCTGCCGTTAACCGGAATTTTCGGATATGCCTTTGAGTGCTGTTTGAGTACTTCTTCGGCAATGTCCTCTATGCCAATGCCTTCGACTCTCGATGCGGTCCAAGTGAAATACTTGTTGATGACTTCGTGGTTCAGGCCTATGGCCTCAAAGATCTGCGCGCCGCAGTAGGATGCGATGGTAGAGATGCCCATTTTGGACATGACTTTCACGATTCCCTTGACTACGGCTTTAATGTAATTGCCGATCGCTGTTTCGTCGCCCGTATTTTTGAGCATCCCCTCACGGATCATGTCCTTCAACGTTTCATAGGCGAGGTAAGGGTTGATGGCTTGGATGCCATAGCCGATGAGCAAACAGAAGTGATGAACTTCGCGGGGATCTCCGGATTCGAGAACGAGCCCAACCTTAGTACGAGTGCCTTGGCGAATCAGATGGTGGTGCAGTCCTGCAGATGCAAGTAAAGCAGGGATAGGCGCATTTTCTGCGTTGCAATCCCGATCTGAGAGGATGAGGATGTTTGCACCATCCTCGATGGCCTGGTCAGCAGCTCCGAAAAGGTCGTCTATGCCTTTTTCAAGTCCGGCTCGGCCGTCGCTGACCTTGAACAGTATCGGTAAAGTGACTGATTGAAATCCGTTGCAATCCAGACTCTTCAGATTGGTGAGCTCTTGATTCTTGAGAATCGGGATCTGCAATCGGATCTGATGGCAGCTCTCCGGTGTAGGTTTTAGGAGATTGCGCTCTGGGCCAAGCGTAGTCTGAGTTGAGGTGATTAACTCCTCACGAATTGGGTCGATGGGTGGATTCGTGACCTGTGCAAAAAGTTGCTTGAAGTAGTTGTAGAGCGTCTGGGGTTTGTCGGAGAGGACGGCGAGGGGAGTATCCGTTCCCATCGAACCAATGGGCTGGATGGCGTTCATGGCCATTGGGCCGATATTGATGCGTAGATCCTCGTAGTTGTAGCCGAACATCTGTTGTAGCTTGACCGTCTGCTGGTGGTTGTTTTCATCTTCTTTGTGGGTTGCATCCGGAATCTCTTCTAAGTCCAGAAGGTTTTCGTCGAGCCATTTGCGGTAAGGGTGCTCGGATGCCACTTTTTGCTTCAGTTCCTCGTCGCTGATAATGCGGCCCTCTTCCGTATCGACCAGAAACATGCGGCCAGGCTGGAGGCGGCCTTTAGTGAGGACCCGTTGGGGCTCTACTTCTAGTACGCCGACTTCAGAGGCCATGATTACCATGTCGTCTTTGGTCACGTAATAACGGGATGGCCGCAAACCGTTGCGGTCGAGGACCGCACCGATGCGGGTGCCATCCGTGAAGGCTATTGATGCCGGGCCGTCCCACGGCTCCATCAAGCAGGAGTGATATTCGTAGAAGGCTCGCTTGGTATCGTCCATACTATCGTGGTTTTCCCACGGCTCCGGAATCATCATCATCATCGCATGGGGGATTGAGCGTCCGGCGAGGTACAAGAATTCCAGGCAGTTGTCAAACTTAGCCGAATCACTGCCATCTTCTAGGATGATGGGGAACACTTGTTGAAGATCCTCACCGAAAAGTTCCGAGGCTAGAAGCGCCTGCCTGGCGATCATCCAGTTTTCGTTCCCTCTGAGCGTATTGATTTCGCCGTTGTGCATCAGGTAACGGTAAGGGTGGGAACGATCCCAACTCGGAAAGGTGTTGGTGCTGAAACGGGAATGAACAAGGGCGAGTGCGGATTCGAAGCGTTTGTCGGAAAGGTCGGGATAGAAATCCTCTACTTGATCCGGAGTGAGCATGCCTTTATAGACGATCGTCCTGTAGGACAGGCTGGATACGTAAAAAAACTCACTGCCAGGCACGCTGCTGCGGCGGAGCGCATTGTCGACCCGTCTGCGGATCAGAAATAGTTTTCGTTCGAAAGACAAGTCGTCATCGATAGCTGGATCCCTACGGATAAAAACCTGTCGGATGACCGGTTCGAAGGACTTTGCCGTATTGCCAAGACGGAAGTTGTCCGTTGGTACCCCACGCCATCCGAGTACCGTCTGTCCTTCTTCCTCTATGAGCCTGTTGAACGTCTGTTCCTGTGCATCGCGCTCGTCCCGATCAGGAGACATGAAAACCATGCCAACTCCGTATTGTCCGGGGTCGGGCAGTTCTATATCTAGTCCCTGGCATGCGTGCTGCAGAAATTTGTGAGGCATTTGCAGCAATATACCTGCTCCGTCACCCGTGTTGTCTTCACAGCCGCAGGCCCCGCGGTGGTCAAGATTCAACAGCACGGTGAGAGCCTGTTGCACGATCTCGCAAGACTTTTCGCCCTTAATGTTGACGACAAATCCAATGCCACAGGCATCGTGCTCGAATGTTGGATCGTAGAGACCTTGTTTGGGAGGAAGCCCTGGCTTCTTCATGCTCTGCCTTTCTATGCGTGTCATGTCGTCATTTTTCGCTCTTTGGGACACTTTCCCTGATGACTAGGTCGGGCACCAAGGTGGTCCACCGCAACTCGAGATTGTAAATCTGCAATCGGCTGTGTTGTGCTCATCTCCTGTGCACGAGTGTCGGCAAAGAAGAATGGCCGACGTTCCCAGAACATTGTCAGGCAGTACCGGCATTGAGATCTCGGTTGAAACGTTTTACTGATTGTTCTTGAATTCCTAAACTCGGCGGAACATGGGAACGACAGAGAATATGGTCTGCGCTTTGGGATGTCAATCCAGTCGCGCAGGCGCGCGCATTCCCTTTCTCTGACCGTACGCATTTCATCCAGTTCGGGGTTCAGGTACGGCCGAAGTCCTTGGTGACGGCCGACCACAAAGCCGATGCCGCACTGACCGTGCTCAATGGGGGTTTCCTGGGGGTAGTTCTCTCCCGAGAAGGTGGTTAGTGCTCACTATTCTTCCTGCGATGTTACCGGAGCAATCAATTCATAGGCATTTCCTATGTGCTACGGACACAGTGCTGGAACCCATTTTATCATATTAGTCTCACTTACTACCGCGGTTTCGCATGCGGTAGAATAACACCCAACGTAACATGGTTCTCCCTGTGTTGATGGCCAACGCGCTGCTATTTGACTTCCACAACGGGTCTCACGATAGCGCCTACCTGGTGGCGACGATGATTGCCTCGTGCTCGGTATCACCTCGGCGTGCTCTGGCGCTCTCAGCCGTAGTCGAATTCACAGGGCCGTTTCTGGAACGTATGGCCTCGCTGCTGACTGATGCAGCCGCTGAGATATCCAACGGAGTACTGCGCCTGCAGGATAATCCCAGCGTGGCATAACGAACACACCATGCGCGCTAAAGCGCTGGAAAACCGCGTGGAACGGGTCTACAGTGAAGCCATCGCAGACCTGTTCAGCGGGCCACGGGACGATGATCATTTGGTGGAAATGCTCAGGCTGCGCGAGATTACCGCCATATTTCCAAAGTGGCCGACCGGGGTGACGAAGCCGAGAACGTTATAGTTGATATCGTGGTGAAGAAGGTTTGAGGGTGTGGCGGATCAGGCTGCGGAGTTCAGCACATCTGCCAGACGGGCCACGCCTGCCTGCAGCTGAACGGGGTCGAGCGCGCAAAAGGGCAGACGCAGGAAACGTTCCCCGCCACCATCGGCGAAAAACCCGCGCCCATCGGACAATTTCAAATTGACCTTGGCCGCGTGCACGCGCACCTCCGTAGTGGTAAAGCCCTCTGGCAGAGTGAGCGAGAGGAAGAAGCCTCCGTCCGGGCGGGTGGGCTCTGCGTCCGGCACGTATTCTTCTAGGGCTGTCAGGATGGCTTCCAGTCGGGGAGCGTAGAGAGTTTTTAGCTTTTCAATTTGCGGCTGCAGATGGCCGCCGCGGCAGAATTCGTATACGCTTCCGTGTGCAAGTAGACCGGGCGTAATGTAGCTGTTCTCCGCTTCTCTGGCGATTTCGCCGATCAATTTATGCGGCCCGATCACATAACCCATTCGCGGTCCCGGCCCAATTAATTTGCTGAAGGATGAAAGCTGCAGCACTTTCTCGGGCGCCAATTCGCGCAGGGCGGGCTGCGAATCGCCGCGGTAACGCAACTCGCGGTAGGGGGAATCCTCCAGCAGCAAGAAGCCGTGCTCGCGGGCGAGTGCTACCATATGACCCCTCTTCTCGCCAGAGCAGGTGGCCCCGGACGGATTCTGGAAATCGGGGATGACGTAAAAGAAGCGCGGTTGGTTCTTCCGCAGCGCGGCCTCCAACATGGCCATATCGGGCCCGTCGGACTGCAGCGGAATAGAGACAATATCGGCTCCGTGCTTGCGCAAGATGGTGATGGTGCGGTCGTATGTGGGCGCTTCGACAAAAACGGTGCGCTCATCAGCCTGCAGTAACAGGGCGCAGATGAACTCGATAATCTGCAACGATCCGTTCGAGCATAGCACGTTCTCCACCTCCGCGCCGTGCCACTCTGCGAGCCACTCGCGAAGGGGCTGGAAGCCGAACGCCGATCCGTATTGCAGGATCGTGTCTCCGTGCGCGCGGATGGCATCCCGGGCAGCCGTGGCCATCTCCTCCTTTGGAAACGATTCTGTCGCAGGCACGCCGCGTGTGAAGACGATCGCTTCTGGTGCACTCATATGCGGTTCTCGTTACTCAGAATACAGCTGCGCGTGCAGCGCGCGCAGGCCCAGCGTATAAGATGCGGCGCCAAATCCGGAAATAGTACCCACGCAGACCGGGGCCAGCAGCGATTCGTGCCGGAAGGATTCACGTGCGTGAATGTTGGAGAGATGCACCTCCACCACTGGAAGTTCGACTGCGGCGATGGCGTCGCGCAACGCCACGGAGGTATGAGCGAACGCGCCCGGGTTGAAGACTACCCCGTTGGCCCACTCGCTCGCGGCGTGCAGCGCCTCGATGAGCGCCCCCTCGCTGTTGGATTGCAGCACGCGCGTCTCCATATCCAGCTCGGATGCCAGAGCGGTCATCCTGGTGTTGATCTCTTCCAATGTCTCGGTGCCGTAAACCTCCGGCTCACGCGCGCCGAGTAGGTTCATGTTTGGGCCGTGTAAAACAAGGATTCTTGATATCATGATGCCTGCCTGTTTGCGCTCACGTTACGGTTTCCGCAATCACTGCTTCGAGCAATGCTTCTTCCGCCGTCAGGCCGTATTCTACCGCACCGATGGCGGTTGGCAAGGCGAAGGTGAGTTCGCCGGCGCGTTTCTTTTTGTCGCTGCCCATCAGTGTGCGGATGCGCTGTGGAGGCAGTTCGGGGCAACAGGTGGGCAGCCCAATTATCTGCAGCTTGGCGGCAACTCGCTCGGATATCCCCGCAGTCACCAGACCGATGCGCTCGGCAAGCCGTGTCTCGGCCAGCAGCCCGATGGCGATAGCTTCGCCGTGGCGCAGCCGGAAATCGCTGGCAGCCTCGATTCCGTGGCCGATAGTGTGGCCCAAATTGAGCTTAGCGCGCTCGCCTTTTTCATACGGGTCGCGCTGTACGATTTCGATTTTCACCACCATAGCGCGCTGCAACAGATCTCTCGAGAGTGGCATCGCCGCCGGGCCGAGCGCGTCGAAAAGCTCTGCGTCGGCGATGAGGCCGTGCTTGAGCACCTCCGCCATGCCGGATATGTATTCTTCAGGCGGCAGGGTTTCCAGCAGCTCAGGGTCTGCCAGCACAAGCGCGGGCGGGTGAAAAGCGCCTACAAGGTTCTTCCCATGTGGAAGGTTAACCCCCACTTTTCCGCCGATGCTAGCATCCACCATGGCCAACAGGGTAGTAGGTATGTTCACCCACCGCACGCCGC
>CAUZCX010000035.1:0-13860 GCA_963578565.1 Anaerolineae bacterium | reverse complement strand
GGCTTCCGATGAGCGTATTCAGTTGGAAGTGTTCTTCTTCTCAACAACAGAGGGGAGGCGTAACTGGCGGATTCAGTGGGAGAAAATACATTTCCAATATCGAATTTTACCCGGATTTATGGTTGCACAAAGGTATCAGGGCGGTCCAATATTCTTCAATCCGACCATTTTGGGTCCGCTCTGCAGAGGGAAATTCGATACCATCATTTGTTTTGGATATCACCATCCTACAATCTGGATGGCTCTGATGTGGTCTCGGTTGTCTCGTGCCCGTACTTTGCTGTGGAGCGAGAGCACGCTGAGAGATGAGCGCTATTCTGGCAGGGTTGTCCAATGGCTAAAGCGGTATCTGCTAAGGTATTTTGACGGGTTTGTTGCTGCCGGAGCGGCTCAGGTGCAATATCTCCGGCATTTGGGTGCTGCGCGGGATCATATCTGGGTTGCTCCAGACGCAGTCGACTCAGATTTCTTTACGACTCAATCCTTGCACTATTGGAAGCAAAAGACAGGAATTAAACAAGCCCTTGGTGTGGAGGGCCCAATTGTTCTGTGCGTTGGGCGTTTGCTCGATTCCAAAGGAATTCCGGAGCTATTGGATGCATTCGAGCAAGTATCATTACAGTGCAAATCAACGCTCTTGCTAGTGGGCGATGGCCCTGATATTGTACGCTATCAGGAAGAGTGCCGTAAACGCGAACTTACTTCGGTGTACTTTGAGGGTTTTCAACCGCAGCAACAACTGCCTCGTTACTATGCGATTGCAGATGTGTTCGTTTTTCCAACGCGCAGCGATCCTTGGGGGTTGGTACTTAATGAAGCGATGTGTGCCGGGCTGCCGGTCATTTGTTCGACGGCGGCGGGTGGCGGTACTGCATTAGTGCGCCCCGGAAAGAATGGCTTTTTGCATGAGCCCGGGGATGTTGGTGCGTTACGGCGCTATTTACTGACTTTGCTTAACGACAGCAATATGCGCAGTCGAATGGGAGCCGCCTCGCGAGAGATCATTATGGATTTCAGCCCTCAGAAGATGGCCAGTGGTTTTGTTGATGCTGTCTTAGTTCACCACAATCGGGATCATGATTGCAATTAGGCCCAATGTGGAGAGTATGCCAAGAGGCATGCGTTGGGTTATTTTCGCTTCCCTACTGTTTCTAATGCTGACTCCGTCTCGAGTGGACCCTGTGCGGGAAATCCTGATCTATTTGCGCTGGGTACCTTTGTTTGTGCTCGGGGCTTTGGTGTTTATGCGCGCCGCATGGAATCACTCTCTGCCTCGGCCAATTAATAGTGCTGATACACTCATCCTTGCCTTTGTCTCCCTTGCATTACTTTCGAGCCTTTACTCCATTGATGTGGAGATCTCCTTGCTCAGGGGGATTTCCGTGCTACTAGTGTATGGAGCGGTTTTCTGGGGGATGTGGTCTTGTGCTGATGCTTACGGAGTGGAGTCGCTGGCTCGTATTATAGTTACTGTGGTGATGATTGGTTTTGGCCTACATGTCGTTTTTACCGTGTTATTTCCTTTGAGATCGTTTCCTTACTACGGGCGACTGGCTGGGTGGGCAGAAAACCCGGGCACACTGGGAGCACTGGCGGCAATAACTATGCCATTGGTGTTTTGGCGGGTTATTGATACTGGCCGCTGGTACTATTCTGTGCTGGCGGGTGTGATGCTGGTCGGAGTACTGTTGTCTCAGGCTAGAGTAGAGATGATCGCTATTGTTGTTGGTTCGGGATTTTTTCTGATGCGATCACTTGCTCATCGAAAACTTCTTGTGCTTGTAGCCGCCGCCGCTTTTCTGGGAGCTGTATTGGTGTGGGGAAGAATAGGTACAGGGATCATCATTGTTAATATTGAGAAAGCAAGATATGCGAGCATGATAAACGAAGGCCCGCATCCGCTGATCGGTGAGGCAGAAGCGGAGTATGAAGTTACAGATACACGAGATGATGCACTTTCTACTGATGGGGTACTGACTGATGGGGTACTGACTGATGGGGTACTGACTGATGGGGTACTGACTGATGGGGTACTGACTGATGGGGTACTGACTGATGGGGTACCGACTGATGGGGTACTGACTGATGGGGTACTGACTGATGGGGTACCGACTGATGGGGTACTGACTGATGGGGTACTGACTGATGGGGTACCGACTGCGTTGGATTCCGGAACATCTGCAGCCTTACAGCAATTAGAGGCTGACAAACGTACTTCGATAGAGAATTATGTGACCCTGTCAGGGAGATTAGACAAATGGTATTATGGGATGCGGTATTTTCTGGAAAAACCCTTGCTCGGTTTTGGATTTGGAACAGAAAGTCAACTGTTTGCTTATCATGATCGCCCTCCTAACGATTATGTTTATACCGGTGGATATTTCCACAACGCCATCTTAGGAATGGCACTTCAACTTGGATTGGTCGGAGCGACCCTTTTTTTTGTTCCTCAGGGGTGTCTGATTCTACGAGAGCTCCGCGAACTCGGGGCGCCGCAGCGCATAGAATTGCGCGACGCTCTTCTTGGGGTGCTGTTATCCGGTATGACAAGCGCTCTCCTCTCGAGTGATTTATATTCTATGGGTAACCCCAAGGCCATATTCTATTGGATGTGTGTCATGTTAGTGTTCAGGTACAGTCATATCACTGTTACCCATGTCGATGCCTAACGGTTACTTACCCGAGGCCGTGGTAGTCCGTGCGCTGCGTGTAGATCGCCGAGTGGTATTGATTCTAGTAGCTCTCGGCGCACTTGCCATGCGGATGGGTAGTACGCTCTACTTCGGAGAGGAATACTTCTGGAACACTGGTTATCGGGAATATTACAATTTGGCACGCAGCATCGCCCAAGGTTCAGGTTATTGCAGGTCGTTCCACAATATAGCTTTGGAAATTGCTGATCTCAGTCAAGACATTAGCGGTAAAGAATGCGCACATTGGCCTCCAGTGTATCCTCTTTTTCTGTCTGTAGTGACAATGGGCGGCAATGACTATGTAGCCATTATTCTTGCCCAGGCTCTTGTAGGAGTGGGTACAATATTGTGTGCATTATTGCTAGGAAACCATATCTTTGGTTATTCCACCGGGCTATTAGCGGCCTTGTTTGCGGCTTTCTATCCCTATTATGTTTCGCACGACGTCAGTATACAAGAGACCAGTATATTCACCTTTTCTACAATTCTTAGTGTACTTCTACTCTACAAAGCGGCAGGCTCTGGGTCGCGAGTGCTGTGGATTTTGTCCGGCATATCTCTTGGTGTGACGACATTAATCAGGACAAGTGTGGTGCTATTTGTTGTATTGGTGGTGTTGTGGGCGATTCTGGTTGTGAAGGGTGGGTTCCGTGATAGAACTTCGGTAGTGTTAGTATTGGCAACTTCTTTTGCCCTTGTGCTCGCACCATGGCTGGCGCGAAATACCGTTGTCCTGGGCAGGCCCTTGTTGACTACCCAGACGGGTCGGTTTTTGTGGATTGGCAATAACTCGGATACTTTCTCCCACTACCCGACGGGATACATAGACCAGAGTGAGGGTAAGGCGTGGAGGGCGCTTACGTTTGCGGAACTGGAGAAGATTCGCGATTTGTCGGCTGACGAGATTGGTCAAAGCGAATGGTTTTTCAAACGAGGCGCTGACTTCATTGTTCAGTCTCCTGGCCACACTTTGCAAAGAGCTGGCAGAAAAGTCTGGGCCGGTTTTTCGTGGAACTTCAGCCCAGAAAAAGATCCACTGAGGCAGCAAGCATATTTTTTCTCTTACTTTCCGTTGCTGGTGTTGGGTATCGCGGGAATATTGCTCACATGGCGCCGATGGAGAGAACTTAGCTTGATCTACTTCCTCTTTCTGGCTTTCACCGTGGTTACGGCAGTTTTCTGGGCTCACACAAGCCACCGCATTTATCTTGACGTCTATTTGATGGTGTTCGCGGCCCATACCTGTACTGTGATCCATCAACGTTCTCTGCCATGGATATTGCGAGTACGTGGGTTGACACAGCGCCGGTAGAGCGCCACTGAGTGAATGTGATATTGAGTATAAGTGGTACGTCTGCGGGCAACTACCGAATACCAATCGCGGATAAGATAAATCTTGGTTCTTTCCTCTGGCTCTCTGCTAGTGGATGTGTTCCGCGCATATTAGTTTCTACGTTTTGTTGCACTATGTTATGGTTTGGTCGCTCAGGTGCACAGCACGTCGTCCGTGCTCTAGACCGCTGGTTTTTCATTATTCCTTGTGACCAGGATGCCTCACGATCGTTGTCTAGGATGTATAATTGTCAAAGTCGCTGTGCGAGTTTGAGTAGCTGGATTTGAGAACGCCCTCTTGCCGGCAGTTGGCCACTGCACCGAAATAAGATATTACAGACATGCGTATCCACCTTGTGACTCAGTACTTTTACCCTGATGTGGCAGCCGGCGGGCCTGTGGTGAAGATCGGGGCTATAGCTGAGAGGCTGAGTGCGCGTGGTCATAATGTTACGGTCATCACTGCCAAGCCCCTACACGATTTACCGTATAGCGCACTCGAGAATGACAGATTGGACGTCCCCGGGTTCTATACCAACGGATCCCCGCGGGTGATCCGCTTGCCTACCGTTTTTAAGTATCGGGCCACCTCAGTGTCTCCATCTGTTTTGGCTTGCGCCCGGCGCGAGATACCGCGCACCGATGTAGTTCATCTTTTCGGGTATTACGATCTTCTCGGTCCCGCAGTGACACGTGTTGCTCGCGACATGGGAGTTCCGCATGTGTTGGAGCCTATGGGGATGTATTTACCGATTTTGCGCAGTTTTGCAAAGAAGAGGTTGTATCATTGGTTTCTCGGACGGACCATGGTGGGTGGTGCATCTCGGTTGGTAGCCACGTCTCCGCTGGAGCGGACAGAGCTATTGCAGACCGGTATCCCGGCCGCTAAGCTAGTTGAAAGGCGCAACGGTGTTGATCTGTCTGAGTTCTCTAACATGCCTCCGCGGGGAGAGTTAAGACGTCGGTTCGGCATTTCGGATGGCGAACAGGTGGTGCTCTACTTGGGCCGGATTACACCTAAGAAGAATCCCGACCTAGTGCTTCGTGCCTTCGCTGATTTGGACTTTGCGGGCCGTAGGCTGATGATGGTGGGTCCGAGCATGGATAAGGGATACCTGCGCTACTTGCAAGACCTGGCGACCAAACTCGGACTTGAAGAGCGAGTGTTATTCACTGGACCGCTTTACGGGCGCGAAAAACTTAGTGCTTTTTCTGATGCGGACTTGTTTGTGCTGCCGTCCCAAAGTGAAAATTTTGGCAATGCTGTGGCTGAGGCCGTGGCGGCGAGGGTACCGGTAGTGGTGTCTGACCGTTGTGGCATTGCCCCAATAGTAAAGGATAGGGTTGGCTTGGTGGTCCCGCCTGATCAGACTGCCGTCACCAACGCGCTGGATTGTATTCTGAGTGACGACAAACAGCAGTCGGAGTATCGACGTAACTGTGCCACAGTAGCGCGCGAACTTTCATGGGACGGTCCAGTTCAGGATATGGAAGCCCTGTATGAGCAGCTTATTAATGAAGCAGAAGGGCGTGGCCGAAACTTCCTGATGCCGGTGCTAATCCGGCCCACCACGCAAGGATATGGCAAGCGCATATTGTTAGTCTCCCAGTATTATATGCCTTCTCGCCAATATGGTGGTCCGGTTGTGAAACTGAAAGCGCTTGCCGAGACTCTCGCTTCGAAAGGTCACGCTGTTACCGTGCTCACTGCTGCACCACAGGTCGCAAATGCCAGACCCATACGCGAGATGGCTAATGGCGTCGAGGTCATATACCTGCGGTCGGTGGCGCGTTACCGGGCGGTGACTGTTAATCCCGGCGCGTGGCATTTTTGCCAGCGACGTATCCCGGAGTTTGACGTGATACATCTGTTCGGGGTTTACGATTTGCTGGGTCCTGTGGCGGCTCTTCATGCTGCTATTAATCACCGCCCATATATCTTGGAACCCCTAGGAATGGCTTTGCCGATTCTTCGCAGTATTTCTAAGAAACGGATATACCATTTTCTTGCTGGTCAACACATGTTCCGGAAAGCGTCTCAGGTAATTGCAACTTCGCAATCAGAATTTGACCAATTGATAGAAAGTGGACTCGTGTCGGAGGATCGGCTCACACTGAGACGTAATGGCGTAGATTTGTCTGAGTTTATCAATTTGCCTGAAAAAGGTTCCGTGCGACGGGAGCTGGGATTGGATCCCAAGAATAAGATGGTGCTTTTCCTCGGTCGCCTCGCGCCGGTCAAGGGTCTGGAAATGCTGCTACATGCGTTTGCACGTCTTAACCTTGAGGAAGCCCGGCTAGTGGTTGCTGGTCCTGATGAAGGTGACGGATACCGGTCCGGATTGCTGCATCTGGTTGATAAACTTGGGCTGCGTGAGCGCGTGCAGTTTCCGGGCCCAATCTATGGCGAACGGAAGGTTGGGTTGCTTGCAGACGCAGATGTTGTGGTTTTACCGTCCGTCTACGAGAGTTTCGGAAACGTGGCAGCCGAAGCAGTGGCCGCCGGCACTCCGGTGGTGGTCACCAAAGATTGCGGTATTGCACCTCTTATCCAGGACAGGGTGGGATTGGTGACTGATCACAAACCCTCAAAGGTGGCGAATGCCTTGAACCAACTGCTTGTTGAGCGTGAGTTGCATCAGACCTTTACTGACAGGTGTTCCCATGTTGCCAGGGAATTTACGTGGGATGAACCGGTGATTCAGATGGAATCTCTGTACCGTGCTCTAGACAATGGCGGGATCTGATCCACTTGTCTCTGTCATTATCCCCAACTTGCCTCTGAATAGCCTGTACCCTATTCAACGCTGCCGCGCAAAGCGCATGAACTGACCGATGCATATTCTGGGTATCAACGCTTACCATGGTGGATCTTCCGCCTGCTTAATCCGCGATGGTCAACTCATAGCAGCAGCTGAGGAGGAGCGCTTTACGCGCGTTAAATACTGGGCAGGATTTCCAACTCAGTCCATTCGTTATTGCCTGAGCGCCGCCGGCATTGCTCCGCAGGATCTTGATCATGTCGGCATTTCTAGAAACCCAAGCGCAAACCTAATGAAGAAGGTACTATTCACTTTCGCGCGCCGCCCCAACCTACAATTCGTGCGTGACCGTCTTAGCAACTCCATGAGAGTGCGTGATCTCAAGTCGATCTTTAGTCAACGCTTGAAAGTGGAACTATCATCCCTGAGAGCTGACTTCCACAATGTGGAGCATCATCGAGCGCATATGGCAAGTGCCTACTTTGTTTCGCCGTTTGATGAAGCTGCAGTCCTGTCAGTTGATGGGATGGGTGATTTTGTCAGCACCATGTGGGGGGTTGGCAATGGTAATCGCCTGGAGGTGGATGGCAGCATCAGTTTCCCACATTCGTTGGGAATCTTCTACAGCGCTGTTACACAATGGCTTGGATTCCCCAAATATGGCGATGAAGGCAAAGTGATGGGGCTGGCACCGTTCGGGGAACCGGTTTTCCTCGACAAGATGCGCAAGGTAGTGCGCCTGCAGCGTGATGGCACATTCGAACTGGACATCGATTACTTTGTGCACCATGCTGAAGGGGTTACTATGTCATGGGATGACTCAGAGCCGAAACTGGGGACTCTGTTTTCAGAACGCTTCGTGCAGATGTTCGGCGAACCGCGTGTTCCTGGGAGTGAAATTACCAGCCGACATCAGGATGTGGCGGCATCATTACAAGCAATGTTGGAAGAGGCCGAACTCGTAATGGTGCGCAAGTTGCAGCGCGAGAGCGGCCAGAGAGCGCTGTGCATGGCGGGTGGAGTTGCTCTCAACAGCGCGTTCAATGGTAAGGTGTTGCCCGAAACAGATTTCACGGACATCTGCATCCATCCTGCTGCTGGTGATGCTGGTACTGCGCTCGGAGTGTGTTATTTCATTTACCATAATGTTCTTGGTCAGCCACGTAATTACGTGATGAACGATGCTTACACCGGACCGCAGTTTGCCAATGGGCACATTGAAACCTTACTCAAGAAATACAGTGTGTCTTACGAGGCCCTGGACCAGCCAACCCTGGTGGAGCGCGCAGCTGATGTACTCGCCAGAGGTCATGTGCTGGGATGGTTTCAGGGTCGCATGGAGTGGGGCCCGCGTGCCCTGGGAAACCGCAGCATTCTCGCTGATCCTCGTCGAGCTGATATGAAGGACATCCTGAATGCGCGTATTAAACATAGAGAGAAGTTCCGTCCTTTTGCGCCCTCGATACTGCTGGAATCCGTCGGTGAGTACTTCGATCAGGACTACCCTGACCCCTATATGGTAAAGGTATACAACGTGCGCCCGGAAAAGCGGGCGGAAATCCCCGCTGTGACGCACGTCGACGGAAGCGGGCGGCTGCAGACTGTGTCTCAAGAACACGCACCGCGTTACTGGGCTCTCATTGATGAATTCAGAAGCAAAACCGGCGTGCCGATACTGCTAAACACTTCGTTCAACGAGAACGAGCCGATAGTGTGCAATCCTAAGGAAGCCATAGAGTGTTTCCTTAGGACGCGGATGGATGCTCTGGCTATCGGCAACTGTCTGGTCGCGAAAGAGCATTAAGGCAAGAGACGATTAGTGCACTGGAAAAATGGCGACTTACTCTTGACTGGAGGCGCATCCTTCATCGGCTTACATCTGACGGATGCTATAGTCGAAGACGGTGCTCGAGGAGCGCCTGACCAAGCCCGAAGCTGATGGCAAGGGTGTTGATGTTGACTTTGGTCTACGGGCCAGACACGGTCTCCACGGCCAGCATGATGAACGATATTGCTCGGGGCTTGCAGGATGCCGGGCATGAAGTTACGGTGCTGACATCTGTGCCTCATTACAATCCCTCGGCGGACGTTCGCAATAACCCTAGTTTCAGGGCAAGCTGGCGCAAGCCCTTTACCGAATCGCTCGAGTTAGGGGTGCGCGTACTGCGTGTGTTCATGCCCCTAAAGCGTCACAAAATCTGGGCGCGCGGGTTTGACTACATGTTGTTTCAGTTCTTGACCACCCTGCTGGGGCTTTTTTTTGTTAAACGGCCAGACATCGTGTTTGTGACTTCTCCGCCAATTACGCTGGGATTGAGTGGTATTCTAATCTCGCGGCTACGAGGTAGCCAGTTCATTTACGATGTGCGCGAGCTCTGGCCGGACGTGCCGGTGCGCATGGGTTTGCTTCGGAACCCGCTGCTGGTGCGGTTTGTGTATGCGCTCGAGGCTTTCGTCTATCGGCAGGCGACGGCGATATCCACAATCGCGCGTAGTTTTCAGGATACTCTCGTAAAGAGGGGAGTGCCACGCGACAAGATGTACCTCACGCCAAATTTTGTGGATATTGACTTCATCCGGCCGATAAAAAAAGAAAACGATTTCTCACTCAAGCACGGACTGAGCAGTGCCTTTGTGGTGCTATATGCGGGTAACGTGGGCCTGACGCAGGGTCTCGAGATTCTGATTGACGTGGCCGCCGAATTTGCGGGTGACGAGAGCATCCAGTTTCTTGTGGTCGGTGATGGCGCCGGGCGTGCCGGATTGGAGCGAGAGGTTGCCCGGTCCGGTCTGACTAATTTTAACATGCTACCCTTCCAGCCTGTTCCCACGGTTAATGAAATGTACGCTGCGGCAGATGTGTGCGTTGCCCCGCTGCGGCGCGGGTTTTCGTACGACACCGTGCCCTCGAAGATTTACACTTCTATGGCTGCGGCACGCGCGGTTGTCGCCTGCGCTGAGGATGATACGGAAATTGCTGTACTGCTGCGCGAAGCCTCTGCCGGAATCTGCGTTGTGCCCGAGTCAGTGGTCGCCCTGAATGAAGCCATCCGTGCACTGCGCACTGATCCCGCGCGTTCTGCTCAGTTGGGCGCGAGTGGCAGAAAGTGGATTGAGGACCACTACTCAAGCGCATCGGTGGTGAGAGCCTATGATCGTATGGTATGGGATGTTGCTGCTGGAGACCATGATGAAACCTCACTTTGAAACCACCGGCCGGATTGTCGTCATTGGAATCGTACTTGTAGGATTCTACTTACGGGTCGTAAACGTGTTTGATCAAACCCCTGTTAACATTGACGATATGTATTACACATCTTGGCCGCGAGACATGGTTTCGGCACACAATTTTTTCCCCATGCAGCACAAACCGTTGTGGCAATTAATGGTAGCTGTGGGATACGTATTTCTAGGCAATCATCTTTTTGTGGCACCGTTGTTGTCTGTCTTTTTTGGGACGTTGACAATTGCAACATTGTATAGGTTGGGGTGCCGTCTCTTTGGGGAGACAAACGCCCTCTACGCTGCCGCATTATCGGCGTCCCTCCTCACTTATATTCATCTCTCGCGCTGGTCTCAGGCACAAATGACCGCAATGTTTTTTTTGTTGGCTGCAACTGCTCTATACGAAGAAGGGCTTCTTGACCGGCGCCATCGGCTGATCTATCTGTTGCTAGCTGGCTTGTTTGCCGGAACGACGTTGGTTGTGTACCCCTTGTATGTAGCCATATGCATCTTGTTGGTGTTTTGGGAAGTTTTAGTGATTGCCGCGAAGTGGCGGCAAAGCGGTGGGATTCGTCTCTATATGTTCACAAGATTGTCCATACTTACCGGTGGCATGGCTATGGTACTTATTTTACCTGAAATAGTTACTCGCTGGGCTCGAGCCGCCGGTGTTGCAAGAGATTCGTGGATTGGCGGCATATATTTGGATTTGTGGATGGGATCAGCTGGCGCCCCATTCGAGGGGTGGGAACAGCGATTATTAGCGGGCGGACCTGATTTTCTACGCTATTGGCGGATTCTCGAAGCTTATGAGGGATCAATTGTTCCATTTGCTCTCGTTCTAAGTACTGGATTTATGGCAATACGGGCTTGGAGATGCAGAAAGGGCTCGCTCTGGCGTGCGCTAGGTTTGTTATTGCTACCCATAGCATTGCTCCATGGCGCGCTAATTTTTCAAGGCCCAGGTATTGGGGGGAAGTATATAGCCATTTTGCTGCCCGGAATCCCATTGGTGTTGGCGTATCTGATTGGCAACGTTAGCGGTGCAATTGTTTTTTCGTTAGGGAATAGCACACATACACCCTTGGTTTTTTCACTCCTGCTGTGTACCATTGTTTCTGGCTGGGGATACTGGCATGCTAAATCGAGGATTGAATGGAGTACTGGTCATAATGCTGCATATGTGGCAGTGCAAGATTTTGGTCCAGAACGCATCTACTACTCTACGGATAATTTCGGTATTTGGCGTTTCTACTTCGGTGGTTTGAGTAATGCATTTCCATTCTCAGAAGATGAGCTTGAGATATTGTCAGGGGGATCGGACCGAGATGTCTTGGTGGTGAGTAACAGCGGGGTTTGTAGTAAGGGCAGCCAGCCCCCGATGGATGTGCTGGCGGGTCTCCAAACTAGCCGACTTCGTCCAATAGCGACCTTTCCAGCATTCGACTACACTCGTTCCCATGACATTGACTGGGCCATCCCAAGTTTGTCCGGGGGTTTCTGTCATTATGTTTACACATTTCAGGGATGAGATTGGTTAAGCATAAGGAGATATCGTAGTCTAAGATTCTCCGCATCTATCCAAAAACATTAGTGAAGGCATCCGGATTAGTGAAAGCGTGGTTGGAGGATGAAAGTTGACAATAGTGTGTCAATTATCAGATCCGTATTTGATATCTGGCTGGCCCAGGATGGGCTGCTGATGTGGCAACCATACCAAGTGTGCCTGAGCTCACTCTAATCGCGTATGCGCTGGTCACGAATGATGAAAACCTATCAGCGAACCAGAATTCCTGCAATTCTGGTAGTGGCCGGGCTCCTGCTGTCTTCGCTGCTGTTGGAGGGTGTCATGCGATTGTTTGGACCAGAGTGGCTGCGGCTGCGGATGAGAGAAATCAACATCGGTCAGCAGGTATTCTTTGACAGCGATGAAGGTTGGCCCTTAGAGTGCTCTGACAGCGGTTGCTATCGCTTTACGCCGAGAAGCGAATTCAAGGTGATCACTCGTGAATACAGTCACGTAGTCACAATTGACGAGTCCGGAGCTCGTGTTTCTGCCGACTCCATTCACAGCGAGGCTGTAGTCAGTCCGTTTCTGGGTGACTCCTTCACGTTTGGCATCGGTGTCGAGGACGATGAAACGTTCGTAAGTTTGCTGGATACCGGCTCTGCTACCGATTATTTGAATCTAGGTATTCCGGGTAATTCACTGCCACAGCATATAGACATCGTTGAATCGCGGCATGGGGAGCTTGGTGCACCATCGCTGTATGTGTTCGCTTTCTTCGTAGGCAATGATTTCCAAAATCTGCTTGAAAGTCGTAACGTCGCCGATGTAGGAGTGTCCTCATCAGGTGGTGATTCGCCCGATGACCCGTATCCCACTCTGAGTTCGCGGTTTGATTGGCTGTCGAGAATCAACGAATATGTACTGCGCGATTCCGTGCTCAGACGACTTTACCTTGTTCAATGGGCGCGTCACAAGGTGTTACTACTCGTGAACAGGGCACGTGCTGATATTATGGATCCGATTTTCCTTGTTATGAGAACAGATAGGTCGTACCTTAGTGATGCGCGGCAGTACTTCGAGCAAGAGCTAGAACGTCTGATAGATGTTGCTCGGGAACTTCAATTCGAATTCGTTTTTGTTATTCTTCCGGACCGCCATCAAGTAAACGTGGACCTTCTCTCATTGAAGCGTATTTATTACGGGCTTTCAGAAGATCAGATTGACAACAGGCTTCCTAACAAAGCGCTTGCTGATGCACTGGATAATCATGACATAATCTACATTGACATCACTGAATGCATGGCAGGTAGGGACGATGTTCAGGATCTGTATTATTTGTCCGACAACCATTTTACCGCTCTAGGTCATCAAGCTGCGGCCGCTTGTATGGCTACAAGTGGTTTGGAGGGAATCGTGCGCTCTAAGATTCTTCTGTCTGATTGAGCGCTTGACTCATATTACAGAATGCTGCCAGCGATTTTAACTCTCGCTACACTGTTTGTTAGCTACCTTGGAGTCGGCATGATGCGGGGATGGGCGTCTGAGCATGGGCTGCTGGCCATTCCCGGAGAGCGCAGCTCGCACAGGGTGGCTACGCCCACCGGGGGAGGTGCTGTCATAGCTGCTGTTACAATTGCTTCCGTAGTGTGTGTGTGGTTGCTGCGACCTGACTGGGCCTTGCCGGGCCTAGTTGCTTACTCAATGGTCGCCGTCTTGGTGGCGGCCGTCGGCTGGATGGATGATCTGTATGCACTGCCGGCCAGTCTGCGCTTCGCTGTGCAGGCAGTCGCAGCTATTGCGATAATGCGCTGGGTAGGGGCGTTTGAGAGCATCGAGTTGTTCGTGTTCGGCAATCTGCCCCTAGGGTGGATTGGGAACCCGCTGACCTTTATATGGATTGTTGGCATGATCAACGCACACAATTTTATGGATGGTATCGATGGAAACGCAGGCAGCATAGGTGCTGTCGCGGGTGCGATGTGGGCGGTTGTTGCTTGGCAGCTGCAAGAGCCGCTGCTTGCCATGTTAAGTGCGTTGGTTTCAGTAGCTTGCTTGGGATTCCTGGGGCACAATTGGCAACCAGCAAGCATTTTTATGGGAGACGTGGGCAGCACGTTTCTGGGATTCACCTTTGCCGTAATGCCACTGTTTGCACTGCAGCGCTCAGGGGACGCGCGGATTCCACTCGTCGGCGCGCTGCTGGTAGCGCCATGTATCTGGGATGCGGTTTACACGTTCTTGGGGAGGCTGTTGCGCGGAAAACCCGCGTTTCAGGCGCATCGTACATACCTGTATCAACGTCTAGCTAACAGCGGATATCCACATTGGGTTTGTGCCG
>CAUZCX010000034.1:0-14088 GCA_963578565.1 Anaerolineae bacterium | reverse complement strand
CCAAGCACGGTGTTATCTCACTCTCCGAGACACTATACTACGATCTAGCTCAGTTAGGAGCGAAACTGAAGGTGTCGATTTTATGTCCAGACACCGTCAACACAAAATTTGTGGATTCCGGTCGGATCCGTCCAGCCGAACTACAGAATGAATCTAATAACCAGATGCGGCGTCCTGAAGTTGAATTACAAGAGCAAACACTCCGGCAAGCTTTGAGTAACGGCACCTCTCCCGATCAGGTGTCTGATCACGTCTTTAATGGCATCAGGGCAGAAAAACTTTATATCCTAATGCAATTTGACCGAGGAGAACGGCCCCAATGGCGCGAGCGGGTTAGAATTCGAACCGAAAATATTCTGGAAGAAGTAAATCCTAGTTAACTGCATGCACTTTGTCAATAAAACTATTTTATCTATTCGAGAATGCCATTCTACAAAATGAATTTCAAGATTAAACTAGCAACAGACATTCAGAGGGAATCTACAAACCCAATCCTTATGATCGACCAGATCATCAATACACTAAATGGTACAATGAAATTTGCCGCTCAATCTGATCCGAAAACAATTTCCACGATGACGCGGAGGATTACGCACATGCTTGTCAAGGCGAAATCTCTGTAGGCCAACAAAAAGGAGAAAAAAATGCGACGAAATGTGATCAAGCAGCGATTAGCAGACGGTGACAAGATCATCGGCACCATGCTTCAGGAACTGCGCACGCCAGCCATGGCCCAGGTCCTGAAGGCGGTTGGGTTCGACTTCTTCATGATAGACATGGAGCATGGATCCTTCAATCTAGAATCGGCGACTGAAATCATTCGGGTGGGTCGTATACTTGATATGTGCCCTTTGGTGCGCGCACCCAGTCCCGAGTATCATCTCATTGCCAAAGTGTTAGACCAAGGAGCAATGGGCGTGATGATGCCTCGCATCGAGACCCGCGAGCATGTTGAAACCCTGGTGGAGTCCATGAAATATCCTCCACTAGGAAAGCGGGGGTGCTCATCTGATGCACCACACTCAGAGTATAGCTTTGGTTCGTTATCTGAGTTCATCGACATAAACAATCAGGACACGCTGGTCATCACCCAGATAGAACGGAAGGTTGCCATTGAGAATATCGACGATCTACTTGCTGTACCAGGTGTGGATGTAGCTCTAATTGGGCCAGAGGATCTCTCGGTATCGATGGGTGTACCTGGAGATACTAGTCACCCTTTGGTGGAAGAAGCAATCGAGAAAGTCATGGAGGCTGCCAACCGTCATAACGTTGTACCCGCCATTCATATGGGGGGCGCTGAGCCTTTGATAGGATGGTTGGGAAAGGGAATGCGCATGGTCATGTACTCATCGGATTTGGGTTTCATCATGGAGGCAAGTGAGAAGGGACTTAATCAAATTAGGGCGTCACTCTGATTAGACTAGCCACAAACTAGTGGCTCGGCAATGTCATTGATCCAGTTTGTAAACAGGAGGCCGAGATATACCATTGACACGATCACTTTGTAGTATTGATGAAGATAATAAGAAGGACGGCAAACAACAACGCCACCACGCATTGTTGTTTGCACTTGACGGTCTTGTTAGAATTTCAAAGTCAAGGACGATAGTCCAAGTCAACCTGAATAGGCATAGTTACTTTGGTTTGACCTTGGAATGGTGCTGTATTCTCAACACTAGCGCAAGCGGATGTTCAGCGTGGCATTTATGAAAGGACCACACTGCACTGAGTTGCGAGCACAATTGACCGAAATTCCCAAAACAAACCAACGCCGTTAATAGCCTATGCCGGATCAAAAAATCACAACAGAAATACAGGGTGATCAGTCGGAGTTAGAATCGCCTCAACAGGTACCGATATTGACTTATCACCACATATGGTCAGATGATGATCCATGCCCTCTTCCCGCCGTTGCTGGAAAGTATTGTGGACACATTAGGCGAAGCCACTTTGAACAGCAAATGTTCTACATGGCTGAGCAGGGTTGTATCCCGATTACTCACAGAGAGCTAGGGGCCTGGATCGTCAACAACGACCCCATTCCTAGGCCTGCCGTTTTGATCGATTTTGATGACAACCGGTTGAACGTTTTTCAGAATGCCTTTCCGATCCTACAAGAGTTTGGTTGGCCAGCAACGGTTTTTGTGATTTCTTCTCTTGCGGCGGACGGGAAAACCCCTTGGGGAATAAGCGGCACAACTTCAATGAGATGGGAGGAATTGGACGTGGTATTGAATGAGAACTGGCTCGTCGGTGCTCACACTCGAACTCATCCGATGTTGGATGAACTTTATGCTGATTCTAATGGACTGTATAAGATGAAAGAAGAGATAGTTGGCAGCAAAACAGACATAGAAACCAATCTAGGAGTATCAGTCAATCATTTCGCTTATCCTGAGGGTCGCGGGCACCTAGTAGCCGAGCATATTGTTGTAGAGCACTTTGAGGGATCCAGGCTTTGGAATCATGACGGGATGCCCGTGTACAATAATAAACATATCAATCGCCATAGGCTAGTCGCAAACAATGTCTCTGAGATAACATCTGAAGCAGAATTCTCGCGGTTGATAGATGGCGCCTCGCGTTGAGAAAAGGACTTTGTTCTATGCAGACTATCAGACATCAAAGCTTCGCGGGCGCGCGTTAGTGCATATAGGGATGTATATGCAGTCCGGACAACGAGATGGGGTTGTCGAGTAGGGCACTCTTGATGCCTTGCGCACCGGCGCAGGAGATAGACCATATCCCCCCTAGCATCACTTACACAAATTATTGTAATAATCGCCATACATTATACGATCTTTGCCAGTTGAACTGATTTGAAGATTCGTAGTGGCATAAACCTACATCTATCATGACATCACAATAAACCATTTGGAGGATCAATATGGCAGATCTCAGAAGAAACGTGGCCAAGGATAAGCTGGCGGAGGGAGAAGTTGTAACAGTATCAATGGGACCGACCTCAGCAGATCTGATCGAATATTTAGGACCCATAGGTTTTGAGGCGTTTTGGCTGGAGGCAGAGCATGGACCTATAGATTTCGGGGCAATCCCGGACCTGACCCGAGCTTGCGACCTTTGGGGCATAACATCTATAGCCAGGGTGCATCAGAACGAGCCTGGCTTGATCTATCGAACTATGGACGTCGGTGCTCAGGGTATAGCCGTGCCCCATATCAAAACTGCGGAAGAAGCCCATGCGGTGGTAGACGCCGTGAAGTTTGCGCCAATAGGCAATCGCGGGTCATGGACCAGCCGACAGGGCATAGGCGTTGACGATTATTATTCAAGAGCCAACGATTTCACCTTAGTGGTAGTAATGATCGAGGACATTGTGGGAGTTAATAATCTGGACTCTATCTTAGAGGTGGATCATATTGATGTCTTCTTCATCGCGCCTGGAGATCTTGCCCAAAGCATGGGACACCTCGGAGAACCTTGGAACCCTGCCGTCATGGCTATGGTGGAAGAGTCCGTCAAACGCATTGTGGCTGCTGGGCGAGTGGCCGGAACCCTAGTAAATAAAGTAAATGTGGGCCATTACTTAGGTCTAGGAGTGCAATTCCTGCAGGTCCAATGGGTGCCCTGGGTATGGGAGGCTGGCCGGGCCTTCCTTTCCGAGATCAAGGCATCATCAGTTGAGCAGTAACCAGAGACCGACCATTATTGCGCCATCCCACCCCACATTCTGGGAGCGCGATAGACGTCAAGCACAAAGTCATGCTCATGAATGTGTCAGCGGCAGGATTGGGATTATGTGGCATCCACACTATTGATGACACAAATCAGTTCATGCATTAGGGGAATTGTAGATTGATGAAGTTAGTCACTTTTGGTGAGACCATGGTGCAGTACAACGCTAAGTACATGGGGCCATATAACCCCGCTGGAAAGCACCTTCTCGATGTGGCTGGAGCGGAATCGAACGTGGCGGTAAATCTGAACAAACTCGGGGTGGAGGGAATCGAAACAACGTGGGTGAGTCGGCTTGGAGACGACGAGGCCGGTAGAATAGTGCTCAGCAGGCTGGATGGCATTACACGAGTTGACGCGTTCATTTGTCCCGGAGAAAGAACTGGTGTTTGCTACTTGAACCACTACGGAGATGGCAACAACATTAAAACCTACAAGCGGGCCGGCAGCGCGGCCAGCAAGCTTACCTTCGATGACGTAGCGCCTCATCTGGGATCGGCAAGTGTTTTGCACGTTACTGGTATAACTCCTGCGCTCAGTCGCTCCTGCAAAGACGCAGTTTTGAGTTCCCTCAAGCGTTGTCAACATCTCGGTGTTCATGTATCCTTCGACGCGAACTACCGGGAGCAGCTATGGTCGCCATCAGAAGCTAGGTCTACCTTCGACGAAATGATAGAACATGTCACTTTGTTCAAGGTGGGTCGTGACGAGGCCGAGGCAGTATGGGGTCTTGGATTAACCGCAGCAGATTACGCTAAAAAATTCCACGGATTGGGAGACAAGATTTCAATTGTCACAGATGGGGCACTGGGAGCCACCTTGTTCGATGGGAACATCACCATGTCAGTGTCGGGACTCGGATTGAAGGCGGTTGATCCTGTAGGCGCGGGAGACGCCTTTGTGGCCGGATTCTTAGGCGGTTTGTCGGAGAGGAGCAACTTCAGTGATTTGTTCCAGATGGAAACAAATGAGAGAAAACATCTGCTCTGGCATGCTCTTCGCGTGGCCAACGTGTGTGGTGCGCTCGTAACCATGGAAAGGGGGGACACTCAGGCTATGCCGGATATGGATGAGGTCACAAAATTTATGGATACAGACAAATAAGTGAAGGCAATCGTTGAAATCGAGAATTTATATGATAGATCCAAGACCATGATATTTGAAGCTTATATCGAAGATACCATTTTCATGATAATTCGACGATGAACACTTCAAGAGAGTAGCTAAGCGCGCTAATAAAGAGGAAGTTCTCAACTATATTGTTCAAGGAGTGGGAATGTCAAAACCAAAGGTGTTTGTGACCAGAATTATCCCAAAGCAAGGTATAGAATTGTTGCGCCGAGAAACTGACACAGAGGTATGGGAAGACAAAATACCTCCACCCTACGAAACATTGTTGGCCAAAGTCAAGAAGATGGAAGGTCTGCTTTGCCTACTGACCGACAAAATCGATGCTAATCTGATAGACGAGGCAGGCAAACCACTGAAAGTGATTAGCCAGATGGCAGTAGGATTCGACAACATCGACATTGCTGCGGCTACTGAACGCGGTATTCCGGTAGGACACACCCCCGGTGTGTTGACTGATACCACCGCTGATTTTGCATTCACTTTGTTGATGGCCGCCGCAAGGCGCATAGTGGAGGGGGAACACTTCGTGAAGAAGGGCTTATGGATAACGTGGGATCCAACCCTACTGATGGGTCAAGACATTCACAACGCTACGTTGGGTTTGATAGGCTTCGGCCGTATTGGTAAGGGTATGGCGAAACGGGCCAGTGGCTTCAACATGCGCATTCTTTGCCATGATCCTTGGGCAGACATGAAAGCCGCCCGCAAATTGAACGTTGAGATGGGCACTATGGACGAAGTGTTGGCCGAGGCAGACTTCGTGAGCATGCATATCCCACTCATGCCGGAAACACATCACCTTATCAGCGCACACCAATTCAGCCTGATGAAATCGACAAGCATATTGATTAATACGGCCCGTGGATCGGTCGTGGATCCTGACGCGCTTTACCAAGCACTGAGGAGCGGAGACATTGCCTACGCTGCCTTGGACGTGACTGAACCGGAACCAATCCAGACTGATGATCCCTTACTCACTTTGGACAACTGTATGATTGTGCCGCACATCGCCAGCTCAAGTGTGGCCACACGTACCAGAATGGCAAATATGGCGGTCGAAAATATGATGGCCGGACTTATGGGAAGGAAGCTACCCTACTGTGCAAATCCCGAAGTATATGACTGAGGTACCGCGCACCACATCGGTGACCCGAAACAATCTCAACAATAAATTGTTGTGGACACAGCAACCAATGGATCTGTCACTCAACGAGCCAGAAGAATTGCGTCGCTTGAGTTCTCCAACCCGTATGAATCTTATCTGAGTCTTCGGTTTGCATAACCCTACTGAGACCTGCGCCTCACTCGAGTTACGTTGTCTCTATCCGGATGGGTCACCAGCGGCAGGATATACGGTAACCCATACAATTGACAGTTCTTCCCACAGTCATGAATGACCCAAGTAGAATACAGTCATGGTTTCAGCATTAGGTGATGCTCCTAAACCCAATATAAAAAAACTGACACTGTATTGGTTCCAGAGCAGCAATGCTGATGATATGACTGCCAACGTTTCACAACACATGATGGCAGTTGCGCTTGTCACTGGTGATGGAGTGAATGTCTCCCTAGAATAGGCAAGTGTGCACCAGAATATAATTGTTTTTCGGCACTATAATGGTACGCGGAAGGACAAGGACAATTGAAGTGGACATGACGGTTTCAAACTGCGGGTTACCCATCTTACCAAGGGGATTGCTCCATGGAGACACTAACCTACTAATAGGTGTTTCCCTCGCTAAGACGAGACAATTCGCTGCTCAAGATGATGTGGCGTGGAAGCGTAACAGCGATACGGAAGAATTCATCGATAACCCTAACCTCAGTATCGAAAGATCTTACGAGCGACTATTCGGGCAAAACCTCTGCGAGTGCTCATGAACACACATTGGCATGGTCACTGTACTTTGAGTCTAGTTCACTTCATGGCTTTTCCAGACTGTCAGGACGGACATGGACCAATTCTGGATTCGATCGGACAGATAGTAGAAGACAGCTTCTTCTCAGCCATCGAGATTAGCTGGATCAATAATCCGAAACTGCGCATGCAAATAGCGCAAATGATCGAGCAAGCAGGCATGCACGTAGGCTTCGGAGCACACCCAATTATTCTACAGGGTAAACTCAATTTGAATAGCCTTAACCCTACTAAACGTGCACATGCACTGGAGACACTGAAACCCTATATCGATCAGGCAGCCGAGATGGGCGCCAAACGGTTCGTGATTATGTCGGGACGGGATTCCGCTAAATCAGAACGCCGTGCGGCAACTGACGCTCTGGTAGAGTCCATCATTGATTTATGTGAGTATTCCAACCGACACAATGTGAAAATCACACTGGAGACATTTGATCGTAAGGTAGACAAGAAAGCGCTGATAGGGCCGGCGAAAGAAGCGGCTGCTCTAGCCATTAAGATCAAATCATCCTTTCCGGATTTCGGCCTACTGTACGACATGGGACACATGCCGTTGTTGGAAGAAATTCCGCTGCCTGCTCTGACGACCTTAAAGGATCATCTTGTTCACGTCCACGTGGGAAACTGCGTGAAAGTATCTGGGCGTCTTAGTTACGGTGACTTGCATCCACGATTCGGATTTCCCGGCAGCGAGAACGATGTACCGGAGCTAGTAGAGTTTATCCGTTCCCTTTTTCAAATTGGTTACTTGCGCGATGATCCTTCCCGTGATGCCCTTCCCTGGGTCGGTTTTGAGGTTAAGCCACAAGAGGGCGAAACGTCAGCCGCCATTCTGGCCAACATTAAACATACTTGGAGCGATGCGTGGGGGAAATTGCGAGAAACACGTCCTTGCCACGTGAAGGACACCGACACTTGACAGAACGTACACACGATCCCGAAGGAGACTACAAGTCTCACGGCTGTACATACAATAGACACATACTTTAATTGAGCTAGTATCAATCTGTAAGATAGGCAACCATCATAACCTACCCGATCCGGAAGAACACTGTTTGCAGTAGTGTGGATAGAAAACTATAGAGTCGTACTTGGAGAAACGAAACACCCATGAAAGCAATCGTAAAAACTGCACCCGGACCGGGCCTGGAGCTGCAGGAAATCCCGCTGCCAGAACTGCGCCCTGACTACGTACGCATCCGTGTGTTGCAAAGTTCGATATGCGGCACCGACCTACACATATACGAATGGGACGATTGGGCTGCGGGCACTATCCAGACACCCATGGCTATAGGACACGAATATGTAGGCGTGGTCGATGCAGTGGGCAGCTATGTAAGCGACCACTTCCGCGGCGAACTGGTGACCGGTGAAGGGCATCTCGTATGCGGAAATTGTCGAAATTGCCTAGCCGGACGCCGCCATCTGTGCCCTAATACGCGCGGCGTGGGAGTCAACCGACAAGGTGCGTTTGCAGAATATGTCAGCATCCCAGTAGCCAACGTCTGGCACTGCGACCCCAATATCCCGCTCGATATTCTCTCCTGCTTCGACCCCTTCGGCAACGCCACGCACACCGCGCTCTCGTTTAACGTGGTGGGCGAAGATGTGCTCATCACGGGCGCCGGTCCAATCGGCTTGATGGCCACCGCCATCACGCGACACGTGGGCGCGCGCCATATCGTCGTCACGGAAATGAACCGCTACCGGCGAGGGTTGGCAGCCCAAATGGGTGCGACTCTGACCCTCGACCCGCGCGAGCGCAGCCTTGCGGAAATTATGGTAGAACTGGAGATGAAGGAAGGCTTCGATGTCGGGTTGGAGATGTCGGGCAGCCCGCAGGCGCTGGATGACATGCTAGCAGTCATGTGTCACGGTGCGAAAATTGCGCTTTTGGGGCTGCTGCCGAAGGACGAGGGGATCGATTGGGACAAAGTAATTTTCCACGGGCTGACCATCAAGGGAATCTATGGACGTGAGATGTTCGAGACCTGGTACAAAATGACCGCAATGGTGCAATCAGGGCTGGACATAGCGCCAATCATCACGCATCGTTTTCCTTACCACGAATTTGAAAAAGGATTTGCACTGATGCAGTCCGGAGATTGCGGAAAGATTATTCTGGATTGGGCTGAGGCATAAGATGATTGACCAGATTCGAGAGTATCTGCAGCGAGAATTACAGCAAATTGAAGCCTCCGGCCTTTACAAACACGAGCGATTGATAAACAGTCCGCAGCAGGCACATATTACAGTGCAAAGCGGACAAACAGCGCTAAATTTGTGTGCCAACAATTATCTGGGTCTGGCCAACCATCCGGCTGTGATTGCGGCTGCGCGCGATAGTTTTGAACGCTGGGGGTACGGCATGGCTTCGGTACGTTTCATTTGCGGAACGCAGACCCTTCACAAGAAATTGGAAAAACGGGTTTCAGCCTTTCTAGGAACGGAAGATACCATCCTGTACACATCCTGTTTCGACGCTAATGGCGGCCTGTTCGAGACTATACTGGGGCCGGAAGATGCGGTCATCAGCGATGCGCTAAATCATGCCAGTATCATCGATGGCATCCGCCTGTGCAAAGCGCAACGCTACCGCTACGGCAGCAGCGACATGGACGACTTAGAAGCACAGCTGCAGACGGCACAATCCGCACGATTCCGCCTGATCGCCACCGATGGCGTATTTTCGATGGACGGTACAATTGCCAATCTAGAGCGCATTTGCGACCTGGCGGAGCAATACACGGCAATGGTAATGGTGGATGACTCGCACGCGGTGGGCGTTCTGGGCACGCAAGGGCGTGGCACACACGAGCATTGCGGCGTGATGGGGCGCGTGGACATCATCACCGGCACTTTTGGCAAAGCACTGGGAGGCGCAAGCGGGGGCTACACCAGTAGCCGCAAAGAGATTGTCGCCCTGATGCGCCAGCGCTCCCGCCCCTACTTGTTCTCCAACACGCTCGCCCCGAGCATCGTCGCCGCCTCGTTGCAGGCGCTAGATTTGCTTTCCGCTTCTACCGCGCTGCGCGACAAGCTGGCGGATAACACGCGCTATTTTCGCCAGCGGCTGGCCGCGCTGGGTTTCAATATAGCCCCTGGATATCACCCGATTGTGCCCATCATGCTAAGCGAAGCCGCTTTGGCGAAACAGATGGCGGATCGGCTGCTGGAACTAGGCGTGTATGTGGCCGGATTCTCACACCCGGTGGTTCCTAAAGGACAAGCGCGTATCCGCGTGCAGCTCTCAGCAGCCCACCAGCGCACCGACCTAGACGCCGCAGTGGCAGCCTTCAAACAAGTGGGGAGCCAGATTGGGGTACTAAAATAAACGCCGGGATGGCAGCGCCCTAATCAACCGCGAATGTATCCATCATCAGATATGGGTCGCCTAGCGGGTAAAGTATCGGGCAGGTACACCCCCGGTCGATATATTGCTGCACGCGGGCGCGAGCTTCTTGCGGAGTGCCGGTCGCGCTGACATGCAGCACGAAATCATCAGGTACATATTGCATGGCCTGGCGAATCTGTTCTTTTGTAGCCGGCCACCCGAGGATAGACTGGACCTTGCCCACAATCTCAGCACTTACGCCAGAGGCCTTGGCAATGTGGGGCTGCTGCGCCAGATACTGCGTGAGCAGCCATTTGGCCCCTTCGATAGCCAACGCCCGTTCAGCGTGAACCGAGCACACGATTAGTTGTGGCCGGTCAATCTCATCCAGAGAACGTCCGGAACGCTTTGCTCCGGTTTGTAATTGTTCCAGCGCGCGGTCGTTGTACTCCGGTGGCACGCAATAGTTCAACACCGCGCCGTCGGCAATTTCGCCGGTCAACTCCATCATTTTCGGGCCGGTTGCACCGATGTAAATGGGTACTTTGCGTGGCTCGCGCCGCCCGTGCACTACATCCAGTTCGATGCCACTTACCTGATGAAACTCACCCGAAAAAGTCACGTTTTCCAGCGCGAGCAGCCGCCGCAGCAACTGTACAGTCTCACGCATAGCCTGAAGCGGTTTACGCCGATGGATGCCCACTTTGGTCGCCAGCGGATCCCACCAAGCACCAATCCCACAGATTATCCGGTCCGGTGCAAGGTCATCCAGAGTGAGGTAAGTAGAGGCCAGCAAACCGATATTGCGCGTCCAGTTATTAATCACCCCAGAGCCAACTTTGATTCGCTTCGTCGTGGCCGCGAAAGCTGCCATGGGCACAATCGCATCGCGCACCAGGCGGCTTTCCGCCTGCCACACGGACTCGAAACCTTTCTGCTCCGCGTACCGAGCGTATTTTATGCCATCCTGCAAAGGATGAGCGTCTTGCAAATACAGCGCCACTCGCTCCATAGCTTTAAGTCTCCACGTATCCGAATTCCGCCTTCATCGACTGCAGTCTGTGCAGGTCGTCAGGATCATCCACATCAAACGCCACACCTGGTAACCGGCGGATACGTACCGTCGCCCCCTGACTGCGCGCCTGCCGCTGGTGGGCTGCCAGACTGCCCTCCCCGAACCGATAGCGCAACAAACCCGGTGGGCGTACGAAAAGCGCATTGGTGCCAGTGCCGTGGCGGTCAGGCGCAAGCACCACAATACGCTCAGATCCGTTCGCTCCGGCCAGCGCCTCCACATCGTTTTCGCCCAGCAGCGGCAGATCACTAGGCAACACCAGTACGCCGGTTGCCCCTAGCGATACCGCCACCTGGGACGCCTTTTGCAACGCGCTATTCAAGTCTGAGGTACTGGGCTCAATGACTGTGAATGCTCCCTGGTCACGAGCCAGCTGCAATGCCATGTCATCACGGCTAATCACCAGAGTGCGCTCGATGACGGCAGAGCAAGCCAGCAAACTCACGGTACGCTTCAGGAGCCTACGGCTAAAACTCTCACGCGCTTGCGGCGAGAGCACAGCAGACAAACGGCTCTTACCGGACCTGAGATGTTTCACCGGAATAACTGCCCAAGTGGTCATCACAAACCGACATCTGCCCGAGTAAATTCCGCGGCGAAAGCCATGATTTCGGTTCCGAGTCTAGTTTTGTCAGCACAGCTGTGCATTACCGTGTCCGTCAGCAGCACGCGCAGCCCACGTGCCTCGATAGCCTCTGCCTCGGCAGCATCTCTGCGGTCGAGCACGATTCCATCTAGCAAGCCATCATATATCGAGGCTACAGTTTCCCCTGATGGATTTTCCCCAAGTTCACGCATCATCTTCGCTGCCGGACCTTTGAGCGCTGCGCCACCAACGATGGGCGAAACTGCAATCACCGGGGCCGGACTGGTACGCACCCATTCTCGGGCACCCTCCAGAGCCAGTATCGGCGCAATGCTGACGTACGGATTTGAGGGGCAAATGACCACGGCCGTCAGATTTGCAGCCTGCAGAGCTCCGACTGCAGACGGATGGAATTCCGCCGCGTCACTTCCCTCGAATTCAAACCCGCGCACGGCTGGGCGGCACTGCTGGCGCACGAAATATTCCTGAAACGGCATTATCCCACCGTACGTCAGCACCCTTGTCCGCACCGGATCATCTGTCATAGGCAAGACACGCACCGTCACGCCCAGCCTCGCGCAAAATTCCTCAGTGATGTTACTCAGTTTTTGTCCCGCCCGCAACCGGCGGGTGCGCTCCACATGCGTGGCCAGATCACGGTCTCCCAGCCGAAACCAGGTTTCTCCACCCAATCTCTCCAACGCGTCCAAAAATTTCCAACTCTCGTCGACCAACCCCCATCCGGTTTCCGCATTCTGCAACCCTGCTAGCGTGTACATAACCGTATCGAGGTCCGGCGAGATATGCAGGCCAAGATGTTCGAAATCATCGGCGGTGTTGACAATCACGGTTAGCCGTCCGGAACCGAGGGTTTTGGCGAAACCCTGTGCCATCTTGGCCCCACCCACTCCGCCTGCTAGCGCCACAACCGAGCCTACTGCCATCGCATCACCTCGCTTAGTGGCCGACGCTCGGGTGAACGACCCGATTCTGCCGGATAACCTATAGAAATCAATGCCTGAGGTTCCCAATCGACCGGCAGTTTCAGTATTTCGCGCACTGTATCCGGGCAGAAGAGCGGAGCGCAGCGCCAGCAGGCGCCAAGACCGGCGGCATGCGCAGTCAGCAATAGGTTCTGCGCCGCCAGCGCAACGCTCTGTACGGCCATCGTCCATTCAGCCTGCGCCCGGCGCGCATCCGGGTATTTATCCATTTCCACAATTGACATACATAATAACACCAGTACAGGCGCACCCGTCAGGACCTGGCGAGAGCGTTCCACATCTTGCGCGACGTCTTCCGGAGCGTCTCCCGCCGCCAATCTGTCGGCTCGCAATCGCTCGCCCATGGCGGCGGCAAGTTCTTCCTTTTGCCCGATTCCCTGCAGAACCACAAACCGCCACGGCTGCCGGTTGTGCGCAGAGGGAGCCCATCCGGCAGCCTCCAGCAAAGTTAGCAGCAGTTCGCGCGGTATCGGATCAATCGCATATCGGCGAATGGAGCGCCGCTGCTTAATAGACGGCAAGGAATCGATTACGCGCATATTAACCCATCGTAGAGACTAGTGTCGGGAGCAATCTGTAGGTCACACGGGTTTCTCCTTCGTACCATTGATACGGCTGTGCAGTGTATTTCTGAGAAAGATGATCGATCATCTCACGTGCGCCGTTTTCGGTCACCTCCACCACCTTCCCACGTATCTGGATATATCGATACGGATTCTCAGAGTCAGAAATAGCTATCGCCGCTACCCCACTGCGGCGCAAGACCTTGTCCTTCACCCTGCCAAGGGCACTGTTCACAATCACGTGTTTCCCGTCATAGTCAAACCATACTGGGGTGACGTGCGGTGTACCGTCGCGTAGGACAAGAGCAAGGTGGGCGAAAGCCTTTTTCTCCCACGAGAGCAGATCCAGGTAATTTTCCGGTATTGTAGTAGTCATAATTCCCCGCTTTCATCGAAACAAATCCTCGCTCTTTGGACGCAGCAACTCGGTGGCGGCGCCTGCGCGCATAGGATAAGGCACTCCCCTAATATGCACAACCGGCTGCCCCTCAGCTCCCTGTCCCATCAGCACTGAAGCCGCCGCAGCGAGCTCATCAGCAAGTCCGACCTGAGTTACCTCCAGAGGCTCACCGCAGAGGTCGGGCGTACCGCGCAAATCCAGCAGCGCCGGCACCCCAGCTGCCCCCAGCGCCACGCCCACCGTGCCGTTGCGCCAGGCACGTCCATGACTGTCGTTAATAATGACACCCACCTCAGCGGCAGCGCGCTTTTTCAACTGCGCTTGAATCTCAGCACAGGTTCCGTCCGGGTCGCTCGGGAGCAGTAGCACCCGCTCACT
>CAUZCX010000033.1:0-14824 GCA_963578565.1 Anaerolineae bacterium | reverse complement strand
GGTCGAGGCCGTGTTGCAGGAACGCGTCGTAAAGTTCGCGTGCCGTGGCGAGCGTCTTGTGCGCCTCTCCATCAGGTACGGTTACTACCGGAGTGCTAAGCTGCTCGCCCAAATCCCTCGCCCACAGTGGGCTGACGTTGGCATCTGTAACGACAATCCCCGGCTGCGGCAGGTTGAGTTCACGTAATAGGCGCGGAAGGTAAGCGCGCGAACCATTCCCCAGCATCAACGCATACTTACCCGTGGCAGTATGCACTGTGCTCCGCCACGGCATCAGTTCTCCCACGATACGGTCGGCGGCGGCATCTGGCGTCAGCGTGTCGGTCTGCAGTTGTAGTGCGAAGGAATCATAGTGCTCTGCGCGCGTGCGAAGCAGCCTGCGCAATGCGGACCCGTTCTCCTGCCCGTCCGGCAATAATGGGCGCCCACTCTCTGCTCCCAGCCTTGCGCGGATGCTCGCCTCGCTGGCGCGCAGACAGATCACCGGCCCTGCGGTTGCGGCCAGCGCCCGATTGTCGCGGTCTAGCAGCGCGCCGCCTCCCAGCGCAATTACGCATTCATCCTGTGTGATGGCCTGTGTCACAGCCTCGCGCTCCAACGCGCGGAAGGCGACCTCGCCCTGCTGCGCGAAGATTTCGGGAATCGATTTCCTGGTGCGGGTGACGATTCGATCGTCTATGTCAACATAGTCATAGCCAAGCCGCTTGGCGCACAACCGGCCGATAGTGGTCTTTCCCGCTCCTGGCGGTCCAGTGAGGAGTAAGTTCATATTTTTCTGTGATGTTTGAGGCTCTGGTAGCTTTTACTCGAACATGCATAGAACTACCAAGTACTCATTGCATATCACGCCCACAACCTACCAGAAAACCTGCTTCTGCGCGTCCATATGTAAATCGTCAAGCCTAGCAGTGCGCAGCGATGCAAAGCGCGGCTTCAGCTCGGCCAGAGAGTCGCCTCCCAGCTTGCGCAGCAATTCATCAGCCAATACAAAGGCTACCATGGCCTCGCCCACAACCGCCGCGCGAGGCACTGCGCAGAAATCAGAGCGCTCGTACGTGGTCGGGGCGGGCTCGCCACTGGCAAGGTCCACGGTTTGCAGCGGGTTGAGCGTGGTGCTGAGCGGCTTCATGGCCGCTCGCAGCAGCAGTGGCTGTCCGGTGGTGACGCCGCCCTCGGTGCCACCGGCGCGGTTTGTGTTCCGTATCACCTGCCCGTCTTCCAGAAACATCTCATCGTGCACCTCGGTGCCGGGGTTTCGGGCGTTTGCGAAAGCCGGCCCGACCTCCGCTCCCTTGATGGCGTGGATGCTGAGCAGCGCCTGTGCCAGCCTACCTTCGATTTTTCGATCCCAGTGCACGTGCGACCCCAGGCCGGGTGGCACGCCCAGTGCCACTACCTCGAACACGCCACCGAGTGTATCCTTCGCTTTCATCGTTTCACGGATGTGCGCGCGCATGGCGTCGGCCGTCTCAGAGTGTGGGCAGCGCACGTCGGATTCGTCAGCCCGGGGGCCGCGTTCCTCGATGGGGATAGACTTAAGGTCCGCCGCCACGCTCCCTATTTCGGTCACGTAGCTATTCACCGTGATACCGAACTCGGCCAGCAATTTGCGGCAGACTGCCGCGGCCGCCACTCGCGCGGTTGTTTCGCGTGCCGAGGCGCGCTCAAGGCTGTAGCGAAGGTCGCGGTAGCCGTATTTGATTGCCCCGGTCAGGTCTGCGTGACCGGGGCGCGGTGTGGTCAGCGGCAGAACCTCCTTGCCCTGCCACTTAACATGGTCTAGGTTGATCACCTGCAGGCAGATGGGTGCGCCGATGGTTTGCGCTTGCATCACTCCGCCAAGGATTTGCACACGGTCCTTTTCGATTTTCATGCGCCCGCCGCTGCCGAATCCCTTCTGGCGGCGGGCAAGGTCGCGGTCGATGTCTTCCGAAGATAGTGGAATACCGGCGGGAATGCCTTCTAGGATGGCGGTGACGGCGGGGCCGTGTGATTCACCTGCGGTTAGAAATCTAAGCATGGAGCGCTCTCCGTATAGCGGTGCGCATGCTCTCAAGCGGTGGCTGGCAGCCGGTCCACCGTGCAAACGCCAGCGCACCCTGCTGCACAAGCATACCCATGCCTCCGGCCGCCCGCAGCCCGTGCGAGCGCGCCTGTCGTACCAGCATCGTCTCTGGGGGATTATAGACTAGGTCGTAGAGCAGTATTTTGTCCGGGAATGGGACTACCGGGAACCACGGCGTAGTGTGTACATCGGGAGTCATGCCCAGTGGTGTGCAATTGACGGCTAGCGCGCAGCCTTGTGCGGCTTGGCCGAGGTCGGTCGGGGTCCACTCGAAGTTCAGTAGGCGTCCCCCAGTGACGCTGTGCAACTCGCGTGCAAGTTGCGCACCCCTGGTCAGGTTGCGGGCCAATATTCGTACCTCTGCCCCGCGCTGCAATAAGCCGAATGCTACGGCTCGTGCCGAGCCGCCGGCACCGAAGATTAGCGCCGGCCTCCCTGCTAATTCCAACTCAAAAGAGTCTATTTCTGTCAGAAATCCAGACACATCGGTATTCTCGCCGCGGAGATGCTTTCCTGCGCGGATGAGTGTGTTCACAGCGCCCAGCGCGCTAGCGGTTTCGCCCAGTTCATCCAGCAGCGGCAGCACGGCCTGTTTGTGCGGAATGGTAACATTCGCACCGGACCATTCACCGGAGCGAAGTCGCTCCAGCGTCGCCGAAAGATCCTCCGGCGCAACGTCCGTGGCGGTGTATTGGTAATCTAGACCGAGCGCGACCGCGGCGGCGTTGTGCATGACTGGAGAAACGCTGTGAGAGACCGGGTGTCCCAGTAGGGTGAAAACGGGCATTTCAGTGCGCCTCCGCTCCCAGTTCCCTCAACGCACTTGCGAAACCGGGAAAAGATTCGTGTACTGCCTCGGCGCGCTCCACGGTGCTCTCTCCCTGCGCCAGCAGCGCGGCCACTGCCAAAGACATTGCTAGGCGATGGTCAGCGCGGCTGTTAACCGTGGCGGCTGAAAGCTGTTGCGGCCCATTGATGCTGAAGCCGTCCGTTCGCTCGATAATGGCTATACCCATACGGCGTAATTCAGCTGCCAGCGCGGAAATACGGTCAGATTCTTTTACGCGCAGCTCTTCGGCATCGCGTACAGTGGTGACGCCTTCGGCCTGTGTGGCCAGAACTGCGAAGACCGGAAACTCGTCAATCATGCGTACCACCAACTCGCCGTGCACTTCCACCGCGCGCAAGTGGGAGTATCTGGCAGTTATGTCGGCCACGGGCTCGCCGCCGTTCTTGCGGAGGTTGTCGATTGAGATATTGGCGCCCATTTCGCTGAGCGCATCCAGCAGGCCGGTGCGCGTCGGGTTGACTCCCACGCCTCGCAGCCGCACCTGGCTGCCGGGCAGCATGACTGCAGCCGCGATCAGGAATGCGGCGCTGGAAAAATCCCCTGGCACGGTCAAGCGAGTTGGGGGCAGCGGCCGTCCGTCTGGATGCAGCCTTACTGCATTGGCGCTGCTGAGAACGTTTATCCCTAGCTCGCGCAGCATGCGCTCCGAGTGGTCGCGCGAGGACGCGGGCTGGTGAATGGTGGTTGGACCTTCGGCCTGCAGCGCGGCCAGCAGCAAGGCGGCCTTGACTTGAGCGGAAGGCACCTGCAGGTGGTGTTCTCTTCCCATCAACCCGCCGCCCCGAACGATCAGAGGTGCGTTGTCGGCTGAAATGGATGCGCCCATTGCACGTAGTGGCCGTGCCACCCGGCCCATAGGGCGGCGCTGCAGGCCGTCCGTGCCGGTGAGCTCTACCTCAAGGGGCATCCCGGCCAGTCCTCCCAGCAGCAAACGCATGGTAGTGCCGGAGTTTCCGCAATTAAGCGGCGAATCTGGTGTGCGCCATACGCCACCGTACACGGTCAGGTCGCTGCCCTCCCCTTCGATGCTGACTCCCAGTTGCCGTAGGCAGGCCATCATCGCCGCGGTTACGCCAGCGCGGAGCACGTTTTGTAATCGTGATTCGTGTGGACTGAGCGCTGCGTGCAGCAGGGCGCGATGCGAAATGGATTTGTCGCCGGGCAGATCTGTGCTACCGCGTAGCGCGCCGGCAGGACCGCACAGTTTCATTCGATCTCCGCGGGCGCTGGGGGAAAATAGCGCCCGCGGGCAGCGTGGATAGCGCCTAGGGTAGCATGCAATGTGGCCGCATCTCCGTCAAGCGCCGCTTCCAGACCTTCGAGCGCGCGGCGCTGTTGTCCGAGTGCTGCTCGCACTGCCTCTCTGTTAGTGTGAAGGATGTCCGTCAACATGCGCACATCGCTGGCCACCACTCGCGTTGTGTCGCGGAAACCGGAGGAGAGCAGATCCCGCACGCCAGGGTCGTTTTTCCCGTGCTGCTCCACCGCATCCACCAGACTGCAGGCTAGCAAATAAGGAATGTGGCTGGTCAGGGCCACCAGCCGGTCGTGGCGCGCGGCTTCCATTTGCAGCGGTCGTGCACCTACAGCTATAACCAATTCGCGGGCCAGTTCCAGCGTCGCCGTGCTGGTCTCCGAAAGTGGGGTGAGTACGAAAGTGGCCTGCCTGTATAGCGCCGCGTCCGCGTGGGTGAGACCGCCGGTTTCTTTGCCGCACATCGGGTGTCCACCGATGCAGTTGTATCGGTCTGGCAACGCCGCCATTGCGATGGTGATTTCGGTTTTTGTGGAGCCGAGATCCAGGACTGGAAGGGTTTCCTCTGACCGTTCAGGCAATTGTGGTAGCTGACCCAGCAGTTCCAGAATAGTGCATACCGGCGTTGCCAGTACTAGCAAGTCTGCCCGGGCCACGCCCTCTGCCAGGCTTTCGGTGACGTGGTCGACTGTGCTGCGTTTCAGGCCATCCGCGCGGGTCTGCGCGTCGCTATCGACTGCAGATATGCCGGCACATTTGTCGCGCAGCGCCAGTGCGAGGGAACCGCCCATCAGACCGAGCCCGACGATGGTAATCTGGCGCCGCGCGAGCGGTGAACCTGTCTTGTTCATCGCAATTACTCTTCGGAGTGCTTATTTCCGTCCAATGGTGGTGGCTATGGCGCGCACCTGTTGCACCAGTTCGGCGAAGCGCTCCGGAATCAGGCTCTGGCCTCCGTCGGAGAGTGCCTCGGCGGGCCGCGGGTGCACTTCCACGATCAGCCCGTCTGCGCCTGCTGCTATGCCCGCGCGCGCCACTGCGGTGACGAAAGCCCATTTGCCCACGCCGTGGCTGGGATCGAGTATTACCGGCAGGTGTGTCAGGCTTTTCATCACTGGAACAGCGTTGATGTCGGTGGTGTTGCGAGTGTATTTTTCAAAGGTGCGGATGCCGCGCTCGCACAGTATTACCCGTCGGTTGCCATGTGCGAGAATGTACTCCGCGCTCATGAGCAGCTCTTCGATCGTGGCCATGAGGCCGCGTTTGAGCAGCACCGCGTGGCTGCTGCGGCCTACGGCTTTGAGAAGCTCGTAGTTTTGCATGTTGCGCGCGCCAATCTGGAGCACATCCGCGTAGCGTGTGACCAGCGGCAGCTGCTCCGGGGTCATTACTTCGGTCACTATGGGAAGGCCGGTCTGCTCGCGCGCCTCTGCGAGAAATTGCAAACCCGGTTCGCCCAGGCCCTGGAAACTGTACGGCGAACTACGCGGTTTGAACGCCCCACCACGAAGTGCCTGAGCTCCAGCCGCCTTCACAGCGTGGGCGGTCTCCAGCAGCTGTGTGCGGTCCTCCACTGAGCAAGGTCCGGCGATGATGCTGATGCTGTTCGCGCCGAACTCCACGCCGTTCACGTTCACGATAGTGTCATCTTGTTGGAAATCACGCGAGACCAGTTTGAACGGTTGCAGCAACTTGACCGTTTTTTCTACGCCGTCGAGCCATTCGTAGGTGCGGGGCTCTATTGGCCGGTCGTCCCCAATTACGCCGATAATGGTGCGCTCCGATCCCTCGGAAATATGCGTGGTGAAGCCGTCTTTATTAATGTGGGCCACCACGGCATCAATCTGCTTTTTTGTCGTTCCGGCGCGCATGACAACAATCATGTTTATCTCCTTTTCTGGCGACGCCGTGTAAACTAGGCTCGCCCAATGCTGGCTGCCACTGCACGCACCTGCCGTACAAGTGCAGCGAACCGCTCCGGCTTCAAACTTTGGTCGCCGTCAGAAAGCGCATTCGCGGGGTCGTTGTGCACCTCAATCAGCAGCCCATCCGCGCCGGCTGCCACTCCGGCACGTGCCACCGCGGCGATGTAAGCCCATTTGCCCACCCCATGGCTCGGGTCCATAATCACGGGCAGGTGCGTTAGGTCCTTCAGCACCGGGATTGCATTGATGTCGGTGGTATTACGCGTATATTTCTCAAAAGTGCGGATGCCGCGCTCGCAGAGCAGCACGCTCCGATTTCCCTCGGACAGAATGTATTCGGCGCTCATGAGCAATTCCTCGATGGTGGCCATCAGACCGCGCTTCAGCAGCACCGGGTGGCCGCTGCGCCCCACTGTGCGCAGCAGATCGTAATTCTGCATGTTGCGCGCGCCCACCTGGAGCATGTCTGCGTACTTCATCACCAGAGGAACCTGCTCGGATGCCATCACCTCGGTGACTATCGGCAGCCCAGTTTGCTCGCGCGCCTCGGCCATTATCTGCAGCCCAGCCTCGCCCAGACCCTGGAAGCTGTAAGGTGAGGTGCGCGGTTTGAAAGCGCCTCCACGTAAAACCTGTGCGCCGGCCTCCTTCACCGCGTGTGCAGTCTCTAGCAGCTGTGTGCGGCTTTCCACCGAGCATGGCCCGGCCATGATGACCACCGGATTTGCGCCGATCGTGGTGCCATTCAGACGTAGGGTGCTGTCTCCAGCAGACATGATGCGCGATGTGAGTTTGAAGGGCTTCAGGATGCGGGTGGTTTTTTCCACGCCCGCCATAACGTCGTATTGGTGCTGGTCAATCGGGCGGCCGTCTCCTAGCACGCACACGATTGTGCGTTCAGTGCCCTGCACCAGATGCGTGCCAAACCCGTCTGCTTTCACCCGCGCCGCCACGGCGTCGATTTCCTTTTGAGACGCGCCCGCTCGCATAACGATTACCATTATGACTTGCCCCCTTTCTGATCGGACATATCTGGGCGCAGACTCTGTGCCTCCTCCAGGTAAACGTGCACGATATCTTGTGGTGACTTATCGGTGTTCCAGTGGATAAGAATGCGCAGACAGGCATGTAAACCGTGGGGTACGTCCATCTCGTGGCTGCACAGCAGTGCTACATCCCGCCAGCCCAGCTTCCGCGCCGCGATCGCGGGGTACTCCGCGTTGATATCTGCGGTTGTGGTGAAGATTGCCGAAGCGACATCATCTGGATGGATTCCGTTTTTCTCGATCAACAGCCCCAACAATCTATCCGCGGCGTGCAGAATCGCCTCGGGCGTGTTCGCCCGAACCGGTGCCGCTCCGCGGACACCTCTGCACATAGTCATAACCCCTCCCTTGCAAACAAAAAACGCGGAGACGTTGCTCCGCGCGCTCGTAACCCTTGCCTGCTATCAGACTACTTAAGCCAAAACAACGTCCGGTGCCTTTTCGGGCGCAAAGTAATAGTAGAACGCAAACGAGAATGTAACCTTCATAATCCATGAGAGTTTATCACGCCAATGGATATCGGTCAAATACCATCGGAGATAGCGATTCTGTTGAACAACGCTGCGATGGATGCTGAATTTCATCTTTACAAAAACTGCGTGCGCTGCTAGAATGCGCGCGGATGAACGAGTGCGAACTGGGATTTCTCTCAGTTCTTTTTTATTCCATATTGTTCGTCTCTGCTGCAAGCAGACGGGCGGAGGCGGCGCGAGAAGACCGATGAACAATGAAAAAGTTACTTACCTGACAAAGAGTGGAGTTAGCGGGCTGGAAGCGGAATTGCATCACCTGATCAAAGTGCGCCGTTCCGAGGTTGCCGACCGGCTGCATCAGGCGCAGGAAGATGGTGACCTTCTTGAGAACGCCGAGTACGAAGCTGCCAAGAACGAGCAGTCATTCGTGGAGGGGCGCATCGCAGATATTCAGACTATGCTCTCCAAGGCTACCGTCATCAAGAAAGGCAAGGTTGACGGCTTGGCAAAACTGGGCTCGACCGTGATAGTGCAGGAAAACGGCTCGGCTGTGGAGTCGTACGTGATTGTGGGTGCGGCGGAGGCGAATCCTGCCGATGGTCTCATCTCCAACGAATCTCCGCTGGGACAGGTGCTGCTGGGCAGCAAGGCAGGTGACAAGGTTGTGGTTGAGGCTCCGGGCGGTGACCTGACTTTTCTAGTCACAAAGATTAAGTAATAATTACAGCGCGTCCTGGCCCTGTGTCCGGTCTCCGGTGCGGGGATTTTTTGCAGCCGCTTTATTCGTATAATAGGGATACTATCCCGGCCAGAACGGTGACTGCATGCGAGTACTGACTGAGATTGAACAACACCGCCTGTTGAAACTTGAGCGTCTGCGCGCGCGCGGTGAGTCTCCTTATCCGCATCGTACACAGCGTACCCATACTATCACCGCTGCACTGCAAGCCTTTTCGCAGGCGGTTGCAGATGGCATCGACCCTCACGACAGTGGCGTGAGCGCCACTCTTTGCGGACGGTTGTGCTCGGTGCGCACCATGGGAAAACTAGCTTTTGCGCACATAGAGGACGATGGTGGGCGCATTCAATTGCTGCTGCGCGAGGACGTGCTCGGTAAGGAGCGCCTGAAACAGTTCGAGGCCGATTTCGACCTTGGAGATTTTGTGCAAGCTGAAGGAACGCTGCTGAGCACGCGTACCGGAGAGATCACGCTGAACACCTCCGCGCTGCGCATGTTGGCCAAGAGCATCAGCCCGCTGCCAGCGGCCAAGAAGGTGGAAGAGGAAGGTGCGCACAAGGTTTATTCCGCCTTCGACAACGCGGAAGCGCGCTATCGCGAGCGATATGCCGATCTCGCTGTCAACGAGCAGGTTCGCGAGATATTCCGCACACGGGCGCGCGTGATGCGGGCGCTGCGTGTCTTTCTGGATGAGCATGACTTTCTCGAGGTTGAAACACCTGTGTTGCAGCCCATTTACGGAGGTGCGGCGGCTCGGCCATTCAGCACTCATCACAATCAATTGCATCAGGATTTGTTCCTGCGCATCTCCTTCGAACTTTATTTGAAGCGGCTGCTGGTAGGGGGATTCGAGCGTGTGTACGAAATCGGGCGTGATTTCCGCAATGAGGGCGTCAGCCTCACGCACAATCCCGAATTCACGCAACTCGAGTTCTACTGGGCCTATGCGGATTATCAAGATGTAATGCGGCTGGCCGAGCAGATGGTTGTCTATGTGGTTGAGCGAGTGACTGGCGGCAATAAAATCACGTATCAGGGGCGTCAGGTGGATTTCAAACCGCCCTGGGATCGATTCTCACTTCGCCAAGTGGTCGCCGAACACTCAGGCATCGATTATGGGGAGCATCCCACCGCAGATGGGCTGGCAACGGTAATGCGGGACAAGGGCCATGAGACGAATCCGGATGTCAGCCGCGGCAAACTGATCGAAAGCCTGTTCAACTACTATGTGGAGCCGCAGCTGGTACAACCCACGTTTGTATATGATTACCCAATGGACATCTCGCCGCTGGCAAAAGCTACTGAGCATGACGCGGATACAGTGGAGCGTTTTGAGGTTTTCATAGGTGGGTTGGAGCTGTGCAATGCCTTCACCGAGCTAAACGACCCGTTCGATCAGGAGCAACGTTTTGCGCAGATGGGGCGTAATTACAGTCAATATTCCGTGGACGCCCATCCGATGGACACCGATTATTTACAAGCCATGCGTTACGGTATGCCGCCTAATGGCGGTTTCGGGATGGGGATCGATCGGCTAGTCATGCTGCTGACAGATCAGCGTTCTATCCGCGAGGTCATTCTCTTCCCACAGCTGCGCGCCAAAGAATAGCGCGCGTATCTGGCGAGATGCATCTTACTACTGCATCGTGGCCTGTAAGTCATCAATCAACCGAGAGATGTAATTAAAACCACCCTGCCAGAATTCGGGCTCGGAAATGTCGATTCCGGCTTCGCTGAGGATGTGGTCAGGGCTTTCCGACCCGCCGTAGCTCAGGATTTTTAGGTAGTGTGGAATGAAATCCGCGCCCTGCTCACAGTAACGTTGATACATCGCCAGCACCATCAACTGACCGAAACTATACGCATAGCAATAGAATGGTGAGTAATAAAAATGCGGGATGGAGATCCATTCCCACTGAAACTCCTCGCTCAGTTCGATCGAATCCCCAAACTGCTCTTCGAGGTTCTCCATGTATGCACGGTTCAATTCATCGGCGCTTGCGTTTGCCTGAATCATCGTGTGCGCCCGTTGCTCGAACATGGTGAAATACGCCTGGCGCATGATTGTCGCGTAATTGTCGTCCAGTACGTTCGCAATCAAGTCTCGGCGCACTGCGGAATCCGGATTATCAGCCATAAATCTGTCGGTGAGTAGCATTTCTGAAAAGGTCGAGGCAGTCTCCGCTAGCGGAAGCGTTGAATGAAAGTTGAGCACCGAGTGATGCTTGGCCATCATGCTGTGGACGGCGTGTCCTAGTTCGTGTGCAAGGGTGGCCACGTCCCGTACATCGCCTGTGAAGTTTAACAATACGTAGGGCGTCAGTTGCGGCAGCACACTAGCGCAGAAAGCGCCACCGCGCTTTCCAACTCGAATCTCAGAATCGATGTGGTTGTCTTCGAAAACGCGCAGCGCGGCGGCGGCTATCTGCGGAGAAAACTGCTCGAAAGTATCCAGCACCAGCGCAACGGCCTCCGTGTAAGTGTACTTCTGCTCAGTGCTGGAAATCGGGGCGTAGATATCGTATCGGCGCAATTTACCTAATTCCAGCAGCCCAGCCTTGACGCGCAGCCAGCGCTGAAAGACAGGTGCGTTCTCTCGGCAGACCTGAAGCAGTGTTTCAGTGACTTCATCTTGGATGTCGTTGCGCAGGTTACGTACCGCAATCGGGCTGGTGTGACCGCGCAGTTTGACCTGTTCCTCGTGCCAATCGCGCACCAGGTGTGTGTAAACCTGGGCGAGCACCAATCCGTCTTCTGCGTACACGCGGTACAGTTCCTGATATGCCTGCTCCCGCAGGGATGCATCTGCTTTGCGCACGTGCGTCATGAGCGCATCGCGGGTGAGTTCGCGATCCTCACCATCCACGCGTAGTTTGAATTTGTACTTGTTGGTGAGCATGGCATAGATGGTGGTGAGCGCGTTGGAGCCGTTCACATCCTTGATATTGATGATTTGCTCATCGCGCTCCGCTAACACATGGGGACGTGCTTTGCGTTGCTGTTTCAAGTAATAGCGCAGGTCGGCCGGTGCGCTGGCGATCAAACGGGCGGCCGGTGTCTCTGTCAGCGTTTTCCACCACAGCGGCAGGAAGAGCGCGCGATTCTGCGCCTCGGTAGTGATCTGCTCGATTTTCCCCTGAAAGGCCAATGCGGTCTGATTCTGCGTGTCTTCCGAAAACCACAAACCGGCGTACGACCCCAAACGGTTTATGGCGGTAGTGAGCTGCTGACTAAGATCGAGGGCGCGATTGAAATCGGTTGCACTGATATCCTCGCTGAGCTTGGGGCGAATGGCCTCGATTGTGGACACGGCATTTTCTATTTCTGCGTAGAGCTTATGCAGCGGCTCGCCCTCCGGCGCGGTAATTACGTCAGTCAGTTCCCAGCCGGTCTGCTTGAACTGTGAGTTTGTTTTTCTCATACTCATTCCTTTCTGTACCGTTTATTTTCGAGCGGGTGCTGTAAAACGTACCTGTAATATGTCTCCGTCCTGTACAACGTAATCTTTGCCTTCCAGACGCCATTTTCCGGCGGACTTCATAGCAGTCGTACTGCCCAGTTGCTGTAGGTCTGCGAATGCCATCACCTCAGCGCGTATGAAGCCGGTCTGCATGTCGCTGTGGATTGCGCCCGCAGCCTGGCGGGCGCTTGCGCCCGCGCTGAGTGGCCACGCGCGCACCTCCCCTGCGCTGATGGTAAAGAACGAGAGCAGGCCGAGCATTTCATAAGCGCACTGGATGACACGAGTGAGACCGAGCTCGCTGAGCGAGTACTCCCGCATGAAAAATGTGGTGTCCTTTTCATCTAGATGTCCAATTTCCATTTCCAGTTTGCACATCAAGGTGAGTAAGTTGTGGTCCTGCTTGACGCCGAATGCGGGGCCGAGGATTTCCTGAGGGCGAGGCGCACACTCATCAATGTTGAGCACCAGCAGCACTGGCGTGCGTGTGAGCAATCCGAATCCGGAAAGCAAGCGTCCATCCTCCATTCCCAGCTGCAGGTCGCGGAGCGGCTTCCCGTTTTCCAGGGCATCCCGGAGCTGACCGAAAAGACGTTGTTCACGTTCGATTACTGTGCGCTCGCGGCCCCCGCCTTTGCTCCATTCCTCCTGCAAACGTTGCAGCTTGTTCTCTATCGTGATCATGTCATTCAGGGCGAACTCGTCCTGAAGCGCAGAGATATCGTTGGCTGCATCCATGCGCTCAAACAGATGGGGAACGGTCAGTTCATTAAATCCGCGCACCACGTGTATGAACCCTTCGACTTGTGAAAGCGCGTTTAGCAAGGTCGGGGAAAACGTACCCCGGTTGCCTTGCACTCCGGCTATGTCCTGAAAGGTCACCTTTGCGTGCGCGGTCTTTTTAGGGTCGTAATGCTGCGAAAGCCAGTCCATGCGTTGGTCGGGTACGTGTACGGTGGCAGTATGGATTTGCACCTGCCCGTTTCTTGTGATCTGACCGGTCGGATTTTTTCCTCCAGAGAGCGCGTTGAACAGAGTGGTTTTTCCGCATTGCGGGAGGCCGATAATACCGAGTTTCATAGAGGGTTGTCTTGACCGGATTAGGGGGTTGGCTTAGAATGCGTTATGCAGGCGCCGAAGTGGCGGAACTGGCAGACGCGCGCGACTCAAAATCGCGTACCCTTAGGGTGTGTGGGTTCGACCCCCACCTTCGGCATAGCATTATGTAGCGAGAGATTGGCTCTTTCGCCCGTCGGCATCATCTCGGTTCCTGGCTGCAATTCTATCATGGCATGACCCGTTACGATTACAAATACCAGCGCAAGCAACAATCACGTACCTTGCGACCGCAGCGGATTAGCCGCGTCAGCCGGCCAGCGTTTTACAACCTTCTCTTCGGGTTGCTGGTCGGGATGGCGGCCAGCCTCTATTACGCGTGGGAGATTGCGCCGGTGGAATACGTGGACAACAGCCCGCAAGCGCTGCGAGGACGATATGCACATGACTACCTGCTCTTGATTGCTCAGACTTACGTTGTGGAGGAGGATATCGGTAGAGTGCATGTGCGCCTCGGCACGTTGGTATTGGAGGAGCAGGCTAAGTTTGTGGCCGGGCGTGCGGAGGAGATGATTGTCGCTGGGTTCAACACTGCCGATATTCGCGCCATGGCTGTGTTGGCGCAGGCGCTTGGGGCCACCAACCCTGCGATGGAATCTTACCTGCCATGAGGGTAATACGAGGTAATTTGTTCTTGCTGGGTCTGAGTGTTGGTGTTTCCATCGGTCTGCTCTCTGGGTGGGTTATTTATCCACGTGACGTCGGATTAGTTTCTCCGGAAGGTCTGCGGCAGGATTATCAGGAGACTTACATGGTCATGGTTGCCGCCGCCCACCGTGGGAATGGCGACGTTGAGCGCGCGCGCGTGCGCCTGGCCGCTCTGGGATTGAGAGATCCGCTTCAGGCTATCACCGCGCTTGCGCAACGCTCGGCGGCGCAAGAACGCGCCCCATTTGATGTGGCTGTGCTTGGAGAACTTGCGCTCGCACTGAGCAAAGGTGAGCTCCAGCCCGCAGCTGCTCAGGTACCTGCACCGATGCCAACGCACGGAACGGCAGCAACAGTGTTTCCTGAACCGACGGATGTGACTCCCACTATGCTGCCGACCGATGCGAACATGAACGAATACAAACTGATCGTTAGAGAGGCCATCTGTGACCATGACATGGATGCACCTCTATTGCAGGTGCAGGTGGATGATGCCGCCGGTCATCCTCTGCCCGGAGTGCGCTTGAAAGTGGAATGGTCCAGCGGGCACGATATTTTCGCGACTGGGTTTTATCCTGAAGTTGGTCCGGGATACGCGGATTTTGATATGCGCTCCGGGGAGACGTACTCGCTGCAAGTGGGCAGCCATACTCCGGCAGTGCGAGGGCTGACGAGCGATCAATGCCGGGCGGAAAACGGCGTGGTCTTTGATGGCTCAGTTTTCCTTCGCTGGCAGCGGACAGGATAAACATTCGAATGATTTGTCACGACATCTCGCTTACAATTTGCCCTGACTTGCCGGTGTGGCCGGGTCACCCTCAGATTCGATTCGAGAGAATGAGAGACATGAATACAGGTGCCAAAGCCAATGTCACCCGTATCGAGATGGGCGCACATACGGGTACTCATCTTGATGCTCCTCTACACTTTATCCGGGACGGCGAGGATGTCACCACGCTTGCACTTGAGACCCTCATCGGTCCGGCACAACTTGTAGAAGCCGCGGATGCCGATGCAATCGATGCTGCTGTGCTGGATTCGCTATCAATCCCCGTCGATACCAAACGTCTGCTTATCAAGACGCGTAATTCAGAATTGTGGTCCAAGGCGAAGGAAAAATTCGCCACTGATTTTGTGGCCGTGACCGAGTCTGGCGCGGTTTGGCTAGTGGAGCACGGAATTCGTCTTGTAGGTGTGGATTACCTCTCCGTGGCTCCTTACGGGGATACTGCTCCCACTCACGTCAT
>CAUZCX010000032.1:0-14914 GCA_963578565.1 Anaerolineae bacterium | reverse complement strand
TGCTGGCGTACCTCTGCTCTCCCACAGAAATCCACGGCTTGTGAAACTGGGTCGAAACCTATATCACGTAAACCCGGTCGCAGCTGCATGATGGCGTGGCGCAGCAGCCTGAGCTGCAATCCCGGCAGCAGTTTCGTGAATTCGTCGCGGTGCAGTAACACGAGGCTTTTGTCCTTACGGACGACCACCTGCCGACATGCCATACGAGTGGCTTGTCGCAGCACGCGCTGTTCCTCGCCTAGCAACGTGGTCATGCGCAGCAGTGACGCGTGCAGGTTCGGTTTCACACTTTCGAGGATCGGCATGACCTCGTGGCGCAATCTGTTACGGAAGAAAGTGGTATCGGTGTTGCTCGCGTCATGTCGAGGTTGCAGTCCATGCTCATGGCAATAATCTTCAATCTCAGCGCGTGTCACCGCTAGCAGCGGACGCCCCAGCAGCAGCTCGGCAGGTACGGGTGTCGTTGTAGGAAGGCGCATGGCAGCCATGGGTGTGAGAGGTCGCATGCCGCGCAATCCAGACAGGCCAGCGCCGCGCAACAGGTGCATGAGCACAGTCTCTAGTTGGTCATTGCTGTTGTGGCCGACGAGAATCAGGTTGAGGTGCTCATTTTGTGCCACTCCTACGAGGAAATCGTAGCGCGCCTGGCGTCCGGCCTCCTCCAGCGATAGTTTGCGCTCGGATGCGATTGCGGCGACTTCCTGGCGTCCAGCTGAGAATGGAAAACCCCAATTCCGGGCGATGTCGGTGACGAATTGCACATCATCGGTCGAATTTGGTCGCAGGCCGTGGTCGAAGTGAGCCACGTGCACACGTGGTGGTCTTTCTGCAAGCCGGCTAAGCAAGTGCAGCAGCGCGAGGCTGTCCTGGCCGCCTGATACTCCCACCACTATCCCGCTGCCCCAATCCGATTCCCCGATTTCACGCTCAAAATCATGCAGGTGATTGAGCAAATCCATACCGGCGATTATATCACGCAGGGCTACGTAAGGGCATCTTTGGACTTTACGCCTGCGTGGTATAATCGCCCGTTACATGAAATCAGGTCTGAGTAGGAGCGAATCGATTGGCATTTAGCCCGCTTAACTGGCTGCTGGGCCTGTTTTCGCTGGATATTGGCATCGACCTCGGCACTGCCAACACGCTTGTTTATGTGCGTGGCAAGGGCATCGTCATTAACGAGCCTTCTTGGGTCGCAGTAGACAGAAAGACGCGTCGCCCTCTGGCAATTGGTGCGGAGGCCAAGGAGTTGGTAGGACGGACACCGACCCACATTCAGGCCGTGCGTCCGCTTCGCGATGGAGTCATCTCAGAATTCGAGATAACTGAAGCGATGCTGCGTTACTTCATCGATAAAGCTCACGAGCAAAACTACGTTCCCATTCCGCGCCCACGGGTGGTGGTGGGCCTCCCCAGCGGAGTGACCGAGGTGGAAAAACGCGCGGTTTACGATGCCACCATCGCAGCGGGCGCGCGCGCGGCATTCCTTATAGAAGAACCCATGGCTGCCGCCATCGGAGCCGGGCTGCCGGTCGGGGAGGCGCGCGGATCCATGGTGCTGGATATCGGCGGAGGTACTACCGAAATAGCTATCTTCTCCATGGGCGGTATTGTCATCAGCCGCTCGTTGCGGGTGGCCGGCGATGAGATGGACGAAGACATTATCGAGTACGCGCGCTCCAAACATAATCTTGCAATCGGGGAGCGTATGGCTGAGAGAGTGAAGATATCCGTTGGCTCTGCATATTCGCTGCCGGAGGAAAAGATGGCGACGCTGCGCGGCCGCAACCTGGTGACCGGGCTGCCGGAAGCGGTCGAAGTCTCCTCAATTGAGATTCGGGATGCTCTGAAGGAATCTACGCGCACTCTTATAAACCTTGTCAGAGATGCGATAGATGAAACCCCGCCTGAGATAATCGCCGACCTGATGGAGACGGGCGTATGCCTCGCGGGTGGGGTGGCGCAGCTGCAGGGCCTCGCGCAGCGATTGCAGGATGAGATTAAAGTCGAATGCTGGGTGGCTGAAGATCCGCTAACGTGTGTAGCGCGCGGTGCGGGATATATTTTGGACGACATTGACAATCTTGCGCGTTTTCTGGTGGGGCTGGAGCGCGGCAGCACTCGTCATCGCTGATAACGTTAACGTACATGGCACTGGATTCCTGGGCCACAAAGCCGTTAAACGCCTACTTTACCCGGCAGATGCTCGGGTTTCTGGTTCTGGCGGGAGGTGTGGCCGTGTTGCTGTCACTGGCGCCACTACGCTGGGGGATTTTGATTCTGGCTGGAGCAATTGCGGTCGCGGCGGCGTTGTTCGAGCCGCTCACAGCTCTAGTGCTCGTCCTGTTGTTCGGCCCTGCGCGCGCCCTGTTTGCAGCGGTGTGGCCTGGGGCACCGCTGTACCCGGGTCAGGTTCTGTTCGGGTTATTCGCGGTGGCATGGTTGCTGCGCGGGCTTTTTCGGCGCAGGCTGCGTTTGCATCTGCCTAGTTTCTCCGTTCCGATGCTTCTTTACGTGGGTGTTGGCGCTCTATCTCTGTGGGGTGCTGCAGACCTGTTGAGCGGACTCGCCGAACTGATCAAATGGCTGCAGATGCTTGTGATGGCACTACTGGTTTCAGACTGCTGCCGGCGGCGCCACGTGGGGTGGGTGCTGACAGCGGCGCTGGCCTCCGGAGTGCTGCAGGCGGTGATTGGTATGTGGGAGTTTGGCCTGCGCGGTAGCGGCCCCGAGGCATTTCAGCTTGCGCCGGGATTGTACCGTGCCTATGGCACCTTCGAGCAGCCTAATCCCTTTGGAGGTTTCATGGGAATGATATGGCCGCTGGCTGCCGGGATTTTCCTTGAATTGCTTTCAGAAGCGAGGCGAGAGAGGGAGAAAGCGCCTCGTATCTTTCTAACGATGCTTGCGCTTGGGGCTACGGTGCTCGCGTTGGGCGGTCTGGTGGTTTCATATTCACGCGGGGCATGGCTTGGTGCGCTGGCCGCGGCAGCGGTCATGGGAGTTTTATGGCCGATGCGGCGCGTGTGGGGAATTACGGTTGCGGTGGTTGGGTTGGTGGCCGTGTTTTGGGTGGCACGTGTTGGTGCTCTACCAGTGGAAATTGCCGAGCGCTTTGCCTCGGTCGTGGAATTTGCAAGTGTGCAAGATGTGCGCGGCGTAACCATTGATGCTGCGAATTTCTCTCTAATTGAACGTATCGCACACTGGCAGGCGGCCAGTCGCATGGCGACTGGCCGCCCGTGGCTGGGTGTGGGGTTGGGCAATTTCCAGGCCGCTTATCCTAATTATCGACTGCTCAATTGGGAGCACGCGCTGGGTCACGCGCACAACGTTTATCTCAATGCTGTGGCAGAGACCGGGTTGCTGGGTCTGGGAGCGTACTTGTTAATGTGGGCAAGCGTGTTCATCGTCACGCTGCGCGCAATTGGAGGCAGTATCGGATGGCGGCGTGGGGTCTCGCTGGGGTTGCTGGGTGTGTGGACGCATCTGGCGGTACACAATCTAGTGGATTATCTTTTTGTTAACAACGTTCATATGTACCTGGGGGCTTTGCTTGGAGTTCTGGCTGTGATTGCCGCGCGCACCAGTACGGACAGCACGCACTACGGTGAAATGATTGTCTCTTAGTCTAGTGGGTAAGCGCGTGGAATCCATTTTGAGAAATGCACGGCTTAATCGTAGGGAGTTGAAGCATTTCGCTAAATTCAGCGTGGTCGGTGCGATCGGATTTGTGATAGATACTGGCGCGCTTAACATCATGGTGGGGATGCTCGGTATGTCCACGGGCCCACTACGCCTGTTGGCTAAGACTATTTCATTCCTGGCTGCGCTGACAAGCAATTTCATCTGGAATCGGTATTGGATATACCCGGGATCGCGTTCGAAGCGGTTGCGCGTACAGGCGGCGCAATTTGCGTTGGTGAACGTGGTTGGATTGGCACTGAATCTGGTAATCTTTGGTGGCGTTAGCTCATTATTAATTCCGTTGCTGCAGGGGCCGTACGGCATCCGTTCCGGGCTTTTATTGGGAATAAATGCCGGTCAGGTGTGCGCGGTCGCGGTGGTGCTTTTCTGGAATTTCTTCGTCAATCGCTACTGGACTTTCAGCGATGTCGATTGAAGGCTGACTGGTGAGAATAGGCTTGGAGGTCACTGCCGCCGTACGTCAGAGGGGCGGCATCGGTCGATATGTGCGCGAGTTGTTGCGTGCGCTGGCTGCGCTTGACAGCGACAATGAATACCGTCTTTTCTTCGCAGCGAAAAACGATGACGGGCACGGGCTGCCTGATCTGCCGGCCAACTTCCGCGCCCGTCGGCTTCCCTTCCACGATATCTGGCTAGCGCGTGTGTGGCAGCGCCTGCGCGCTCCGCTCCCGGTTGAACTAATTACAGGTCGGGTGGATGTCTATCATTCGCCTGATTTCACCCTGCCGCCAACGCTTTGGAACACTCCCACGTTGTTAACTGTGCACGACCTCTCATTTGCCCATCATCCGAGTTCGACTGCTCCCGGATTGCGTGGTTATTTGGACATCGTGGTACCACGTTCCGTGCGTCGCGCCACGCATCTGCTCGCGGATTCTCAAGCTACCAAAGATGATCTGATGGCACTGTACCATACTCCCGAAGAGAAAATAACGGTGCTGTACGCGGGAGTGTCAGGCGGTTTTAGTCCTGTGGCGGATCCCGGCGCACTGGCGAAAGTGCGTGAGCGATATGGTCTGGGAGAGCGACCATACGTGCTTTCAATCGGTACTTTGCAGCCGCGCAAGAATCACATCCGGTTAATAGAAGCCTTTGACCGCGCACTTCGCCATTCTGAGTACAATCTGGTGCTGGCGGGGGGCGAGGGCTGGTTGTACGATGAGGTCCGCGCGCAGGTTACTAAGCACGAGCTGCAGAACCGGGTGATTTTTCCCGGCTTCGTGGCGGAGGAACATCTTACGGCTCTGTACTCCGCGGCGGCGGTCATGGCTTTCCCGTCGCTCTACGAGGGTTTTGGTCTTCCGGTGTTGGAGGCTATGGCCTGCGGGGTACCTGTGCTTGCATCCACTGCTCCCTGTCTTCCGGAAGTGGCCGGAGATGCGGCCTTGATGGTGGATCCGCGCGATGTCAGCGCGATGGCAGCCGCGATTGAGGCACTGGTATCCCAGCCAGAACTCAGAGACGCGCTGCGGGCAAAAGGGCTAGTGCGCGCCGCACAGTTTCGCTGGGATAAATCGGCAGCAGAATTGTTAAGCATTTATCGATCAATCGGAGTATATCCATGAGCATAGAATCCGGACATGCAGATAACTGGGAGAGAAGCGAGAGCACTATCTGTTGTCGCTGCGTCAATCTTGAGCGCTGCTGGGCATTGGGGTCAGTGCTGAAACCGACGGTAAGAGAGTGACAATGGCTGCGAAAAAGGATCAACCGCAAAGCGCGGAAACACAAGACATAAAAACCGATTTTGTGCGCGCTGCAGTCTTAGAGGATATGCGCGCGGGCAAGTTCGACGGGCGCGTGCAGACCCGCTTTCCTCCGGAACCGAACGGATATCTACACATCGGCCATGCCAAATCCATCTGCCTAAATTTCGGCATTGCCTCCGAACACGGTGGGGTGTGCAGCCTTCGCTTCGATGACACTAATCCGGCTAAGGAGGAAGCCGAGTTTGTGGAATCCATCATTGAGGATGTTCGTTGGCTCGGACTTGATTGGGGCCGTCATCTATATTATGCCTCCGATTATTTCGATGACCTATATCAATTCGCGCTGCAGCTGATTCGGGCCGGGAAAGCTTATGTTGACAGCCTAAGTGCTGAAGAAATCCGCGCACTTCGTGGTACGCTCACCGAGCCGGGCAGTGATGGTCCATACCGAGAGAGGACAGTCTCTGAAAATCTGGAACTGTTCGAGGGTATGCGCGCAGGCGAGTTCACCGAGGGCAGTCACGTGCTTCGCGCCAAAATAGATATGAGCAGCGGGAACCTCAACCTGCGCGACCCGGTGATGTATCGGATCTTGCACGCGCGCCACCACCGCACCGGCGACAGGTGGAGTATCTATCCTCTGTACGATTTCGCTCACGGGCAATCTGACTCGCTCGAAGGCGTTACCCATTCCATCTGCACACTGGAGTTTGAAAACAATCGTCCGCTTTACGATTGGTTTCTGGATGAACTCGGCGTTGTGCATCCACGCCAGATTGAGTTTGCGCGTTTGAATCTGAGCCATACCGTCCTGAGCAAGCGTAAACTAGCTGCTCTGGTATCGGGCGGGTATGTGACCGGGTGGGACGACCCACGGATGCCCACAATTTCCGGGATGCGTCGCCGCGGTTACACTCCTGAGGCCATGCGCAATTTCTGTGATCGGATTGGAGTGGGAAAGCGCAACACCACAGTGGATATGGCGCTGCTGGAACATATCCTGCGGAAGGACCTGAACCGCCGCGCGCAGCGCGCTATGGGAGTGCTGCGCCCGCTGCGCGTGGTGCTGCTGAATTATCCCGAGGGTCGGGTTGAACAGATAGAGGCGATCAACAACCCTGAAGATTCCTCAATGGGCACACGCACTGTGCCGTTTTCGCGCGTGCTGTATATTGAGCGCGATGATTTCCGCGTAGACCCACCGCGGAAGTTCTACCGACTTGCGCCCGGACGCGAGGTTCGTCTGCGCTATGCCTATTTCATTCGCTGCGAGAGCGTGGTGAAGAATGCGGTAACTGGGCAGGTGGAGGAATTGCATTGTGTCTATGACCCGTCCACACGCGGCGGCTCCTCCCCGGATGGGCGCAAGGTGAAGTCCACATTACACTGGGTATCTGCCGCGCACGCCGTGGATGCGGAAGTGCGTTTGTATGAACGCCTGTTTTCGGTCGAGGATCCCAGCGTAGTGGCTGCAGAACATCTGGCTTCCAGTTTGAACCCGAGCTCTCTGCGGGTTTTGCGTGGATGCAAATTGGAGCCTGGTCTTGCAAATGCCGATTCTGGAATCAGCTTTCAGTTTGAGCGCCAAGGTTATTTCTGCGTTGACAGCGTGGATTCTTCTGGGCAGCAGCTAGTGTTTAATCGGGCGGTGGCGCTGCGCGATACGTGGGAGCGCCTTGAAAGAGCACGGACGCAAGGGATACCAACCAATCCCTGACGGGAATCAAAACGCGGCGGCCACTTCCGACAAAGTGGGCCGCCGCGGTCTCCAAGTGATGTCTTGGTACTGCTACTGCTAGTGTCCCCCAGATAGACGACAGGTCTTTTCAGGAAAACTTAGACGATTGTCACATCAATGGCTTTTGGGCCTCTGTCTGATGGCTCAACAGTGAATTCAACTTGTTGGCCTTCGTGCAGTGACCGAAAACCATCCGCATTGATAGTACTGTAGTGAACGAAACAATCATCGCCTCCTTCACGAGCGATGAAACCAAATCCTTTGGAATCGTTGAACCACTTCACAGTGCCGCTCTCGCGTTCAGTCATAAGACTTATTGCTCCTTTTGGCTTTGCCAGTTTTCCTATGGTTACGGGTACCGCTTGGGGATACTAACGTGGTTTTGCTAACAAGCCTGTCGTCTGTATACTCCGTTCTCTAGTTCATCGTACAGTGGCGGGTGGGCGTTGTTAAGTCTATGTTTACAGCCGAACTACGCCCTGGTGATGGCTAATAGCGGTTCCGCATCACAAACATCTCTGCTTCTGCCACTTTGGATTTCGTTTTTTTCTGGACTGATTTAGCTTGCAGCATACTTTTGTTCAACCGGTCGAGTTCCTTCCGATTCGCTTCGGTTTCATCCGCTGAAGCTTTTGCCGCAAGCGCTAGCTGCACCCTCTCATGTTCGGCCTGCAGTTCTTCAAGTCTTGCAGTGGCCTTTGCGAAGTCTCGTTCCGCCTTCTTCAGCACACGCGTGTGTTTGGTCATAGCCGTTTTACTCCCCATGCCGTTGAACCGCGTAATTCTGGTGTGCGGAAACGGTATGCATCTGAACTAGCAGTATAACACAGAGAGCTCTTCAAGTTGTATATGGGTGTGCAGGCTGGGGGACCAGGATTCGAACCTGAGCTGGCGGAGCCAGAATCCGCTGTTCTACCAACTAAACTATCCCCCAGCGCTGGGGGAATTCTACCATAGCGCGTGGAGGGATTACAGATCTTTGAGTAGTCTTGCAGCGTTTTCCATGCGTTGAAGCGCGACCTGGCGTCCGAGAATTTCCAATGTCTCGAAGAGCGGCGGGCTGATGCGTTGTCCGGAAATAGCCACGCGTACAGGGGTGAGCAACTGGCCCAGTTTTAGCTCGAGCCCCTCCGCAAGCGTGCGCAAAGCTTGCTCGACCGGCTCACGCTCGAAGGTGTGCAATGTTGCCAGAGTTTTCTGCACCTGCAGCAGCGCCTCAAGTGATTCGGCCGGACTGAGTTTTTTCGCCACGAGATCCGCGGGGTCGGGCGAGACGTCCTGCCGAAAGAAAAACCCGGCCCATTGCGGTGCTTCCTCGAAGGTGCCGATACGTTCCTGAATCAGCGGCGCGATTTTCAGCAGTGTGGCATCGTCTGGCTGCAATCCCGCGCTCATGAGATGTGGCTTGATGCCTGCTGCTATTTCCGCGGCCGAGAGCTGGCGCATGCGCTTGCCCTGAAAATAGTCTAGTTTGCTGAAATCCACTGTCGCCGGAGAGGGATTAAGGCGCTGTAGAGTGAACACCTGCTGCAGCTCCGAAATGGTGAAATCCTCGCGGCGGTCATCCATACTCCAGCCCATAAGCGCCATCCAGTTGACTACCGCCTCCGGGATATACCCGAGGGCCCGTAATTCGTGGATGAAGATTGAATGACCTTCGGTTTTACTGCGCTGCTGCGAATCGCGTTTGCTCATCTTGCCTTTGGCGCCGGGTTTCTTCAGCACGGAAAGATGGCACCAAATCGGCTCCCTCCATCCGAGTGCGCGCATTATCAGGGCGTGTTTTGGCAGGCTAGGCAGCCATTCCTCCCCACGAATCACGTGTGTGATACCCATGGCGTGGTCATCAGCCATGGCGGCAAGATGGTAAACGGGAAACCCATCTGACTTCATCAGCACGAAATCATCAAGCTGTACGTTGCGGACGGTTATTTCGCCGCGGATCAAGTCATGCACCGTGGTACTGTCATCCTTAGGGCTGCGGAAGCGGATGACGTGCTCTTCGCCGGATTCGGCACGCTGGCGAGTAGCAGAGGGTGCGAGCTCGCGGCAGCGCCCGTCGTAGCTCTTGCGGCTACGCTGCAGTTCCTGCAGCCTTTCTACTTTGCAAAAGCAATGATATGCCTGCCCTATGCTTACCAGCTTCTGGCCGCATTCGCGATGCCAGTCGGCGCGTTCAGACTGGATATAGGGGGCGAATAGTCCGCCTACGTCCGGTCCCTCGTCCCAGGATATCTCGAGCCATCGTAGGTTGTCCATCAACTGCTCTTGCGCATCCGGCCGGTAGCGTTTGCGGTCGGTGTCTTCTATGCGCAGCAACATCTGTCCGCCGGTATGCCGCGCATACAGAAAATTGTACAGTGCTGTGCGCGCCCCACCTATGTGTAGGTAGCCGGTAGGGGAGGGCGCAAAGCGGACGCGAGTGGTGTCAGAACTCATACTTTCGGTGGCGCAGTACGACGCTTTGCACCAGACCAACGCCCACGCTGAGAGTTAGCAGTGCACTTCCGCCATAACTCACGAACGGAAGTGGCAATCCTATTACCGGCAGAAGATTGAGATTCATGCCGATATTGAAGAATGCCTGAGCGAAAATCATAGTTGCCATGCCATAGCAAAGATATGCTCCAAATGGCTCTCTGGCGATGGTGGCAATTCGCAGGATTCGTGCGACCATCACTATTAACAGAATCATGACGACTAAAACACCCAATAGGCCGAACTCAGCAGCCGTTGCGGAGAAAATGAAGTCTGTGTGGCGCACCTTCAAGAATCGCAGCTGCACCTGCGAGGCTTGATTATAACCCTGGCCGAACCAGCCTCCGGACCCAATGCTAATGAGCGCCTGACGCACGTTGTACTGGGCACCGGGGTCTGCGGCGGGGTTAAGGAAATTGGCGATGCGGTCGCGCTGGTATTCTTGCATCAGCAGCCATATTATGGGCAGTCCGGCCAGGCTGGCACCGGACAGAAATGCCAAATGGCGCCAGCGCAGGCCTGCCGCCCAGAGAATGCTCATCCAGATTATAATTATCATGACAGCCGCGCTCAGGCTGGGCTGTGCCATCACCAGCGCGGCCGGGATGCCAGCGTGAACCATGGAAATCAGCACCCATTTGAATTGAGTCAACTTCTCGCGGCGGCGCGCGAAAAAACTGGCGATCCAGATGACGCTGCCGATTTTTGCTAGTTCTGATGGCTGAACGAAAAACAAGCCGAAAAAGTCGAACCAGCGTTGAGCTCCGCCAGCGACGACGCCGGTAACGAAAAGACCTGCGAGAAGCAGGATGATCCCAACGTAAAGTATCCTAGAGAGACTTTGCCAGTACCGATAGTCGATGGAGGCAACCAGGAAAAGGAGCACGGCACCCGCCAAGGCAAACTGAGTCTGTTTTGGAGCAGTGTCCGCTAGGTTGGGATGTTCGAAAGTGCTCGAGCGAATCATGGCAATCCCGAAGGTGACCAGCAGCACCATCGCGACGAGCAGGCTCCAGTCTAGGTTTTTCCACGCGCGCCGGTTGGGAGCGTTCATTCGTGCGCGGGACGTGCTTGACTGCAAAGTTGTGGACATTATCTAAGCACCGGGGCACATTCTTATCCGGATGTGCCCCGGTCGATAGCCTGAAGTTCGAAGTATGCTCCCAGGACTTCCATCACCACTGGTCCGGCTACGGTGGCACCTTCTTCGCCGCTGTAGATAAAGGCCAGCACCGCGATTTCCGGGTCTTCGAACGGCCCGTAGCCCACGAACCAAGCGTGGGCGGGCCAGGAACCGAATTTGCATCGCCCGGTTTTTTGGGCGATGTTGTCGCAATATTCAGCTGTTCCAGTTTTTCCAGCCAGTGCAACCCCATTGATTTCCCCGAGTCGTTTCCCGGTGCCGTCCGTCATAACTTGTCGTAGGCCCTTGGCTACTAGGTCAAGCACCGTCCGTTTCAGCGGGGTCTGGTGGATGATTTGAGGTACGAAGGGCTGCACGATATTGCCCTCACCATCCAGAACTTCGCGGATGATTGTTGGTCGTACCAGTGACCCGCCATTGATGAACGGGGTAAACGAATTGAGCACTTGCAGGGGAGTGGCGAGCACGTATCCCTGGCCTATGGATGCGATGTAAGTATCACCAGTGGACCAGTTTTCGCCTACGTTAAGCCGTTTCCAGTCCCGATTGGGGATTAGCCCTCCCAATTCGCCCGGCAACTCTATGCCGGTGGGCTGGTTGTATCCTAGCCAGGTGGCGTATTGGTGGATGAGATCAATGCCTAGCCCAGCACTATCCACGCCTCCCTCTTCGAATCCGCCGCCGAGCGCATAGAAATATACGTCACAGGATTGCGCAATGCCGGTGATGAAATCCACATAGCCGTGCCCGTCCCGCTTCCAACAGACCACCTTGCGCGTCTTTCCAGGGTCGTTCGGGAAATAACGGTTGACGATTTCGATTTCGCCCGGGTCGAAGACGCGTTGCTCCGGGGTGATAATTCCTTCTTGCATCGCACCGGACGCTACTACCAGCTTGAACACTGATCCGGGCGGGTGTTCGCCGCTGATGGTCTGATTCAGCAGCGGCCGATGGGGATGATCGTGCAACTCAGTGTAATAATCCACGGGTATGAAGCGGGCGAACTGCTGGTTGTCGTAGGTTGGCAGCGAGATGAGCGCAAGGATTTCGCCCGTATGCGGGTTCATGGCGATGACTACCCCGTTTGTCACCGGCTGCCCGCGCCGCACCTGGTTCTCCAGTTTCATGCTCTGGCGGAGTGCGCCTTCAGCGATGGCCTGCAGGCGCACGTCCAGTGTTAGCACCAGGCTGTTGCCTGGTACGGCTGGTGTTACTTCACCTACCGCGCGTAATTCCAAGCCGGCAACATCATGTTCGACGACTTTTGAGCCGTTCTTTCCGGAGAGGGTGTCCTGCATGAATGCCTCGATGCCCGCGTATCCGATTTTGTCGCGCGATGCGTCGAATCCCTTATCTACGTAGAAATCCTCCACCTCCCGGGTAATTGGTCCCATATACCCAACCACGTGCGAGGTAAGTGCCCCGGTGGGGTAATCGCGGGCTGGCGCCACTTTGATGTCGACGCCCGGAAGGTTGCGCAGCTCCTCGCTTACTGCCATCGCTACCTCGCGTGGGACGTCCAGAGCGACCACCACTGGGTCGTAGGGTGCAATGGATTGCTGCAAATAGACCACGTCGGTGATGCCTGCCGGCGGCGCCTCTTCGCCCAAATGGTTTGCGCTGGCGCTGCCGGCATCTTGCGGAGGGGTGCTGATGGGCGTGCCAGTCACTGCAGAAAGGTGTTGATAAATCTCATGCAGACGTACGTCGTCATCCGGAAGGTCGGCCGGTGTAATGGTCACGTTAAATGATGGGAGATTGTGAGCGAGAATGACGCCGTTACGGTCATAAATCACGCCGCGTGGTGCAGGCTCATTCACTTGGGACTGTCGGTTTTCGATAGCCAGTTCGCTGAGTGAAACGTGCTCAATCACCTGCAGCCGGACGAGCTGACTGACAATGGCTATCATGCTGACAACAATGAGGGCGTAAAAGGTGCCCATCCGCTCGGGTGATATGAAGGGCGGGGAGTTCATCTTACATGCCCATAGTACGCGGCGCTATGCGATCCGCCAGCCAACGCGCTGCGGGAAAGAGAGCCAGCATAAGCACTGTGTTTAGTGTTGCGGTGGGTAAAAAGATGCTGACAAGCGCGCTCATCCAGTCTGTCCCCCATCCGGAAAATGTTAGCACCAGTGAGTATATCAGGTAGAAGAGAACGCTCCCGGAGACTGCCACCGCGATACGCAGGAAGATGTGGCTTTCCCAGACGCGCGCGCTGGTGAAGTTTGCCAGTGTGCTGGCGGCGAGCAGTGCCAGAACGCTGGCGCCCATTGGGCCGCCCGAGACGGTGTCCACAGCCAGGCCTCCGATCAGTGCCCACAACATGCTATTAGCGTGAGGGCTGGCTAGATTCCATGCCAGCACCACCACCAACACCAGGTCGGGTTTGGCCCCCGCGGCCCAGCCCCACGAGGGTATTAACGTGCTCTGGATGGCTGCCAGAACCGGCAGCAGCAGCAGGGCGAGCAGCAGGTTTCTCACGGGATACCCATTTCCGGGGTGGCTAGCAGGGGATCGAGGTCTGTCGGAGTGAATTTGGTGATTACCAGCACCACTTCCAAAGTGCTGAAATCTACCATCGGCAGCACCTCTGCTTCTTGAAAAACATCATAGGCGCGCCGGCGTACTGAGGCCACTTCCCCCACCGGTATGTCAGTCGGCAGCGTTCCGCCCAGCCCGGACGTGACCGCGATGTCTCCGGCTGCCAGCTCGGTATCTAGTGGCACGAAGCGAAGGCGCAAGTCGCTGGATGCTTGCCCAAAAAGTACTCCGGTAGCCCGTGATTGCTGCAGGCGTACGTTCACGGCCATCTGCGCGCTGTTGACCAGCAACACTTTACTAGCACGCGGGGTTGCCTCGGTGATTACTCCCACCAGTCCGGAGTGGGTGACAACAGGCATGCTGCGCTGCACCCCGCTGGTGGTGCCCCTGTTAATGATGATGAACTGAAGAAAGGCGCTGGGATCGTGGCCGATGACTTCGGCAGTCAGGTAAGTATGCTCGTAGTTCGCGCGCTCAAAGTCAAGCAGTTTCGCCAGCATGTCGCGTTCGGCGTAGGCCTCGTGTAGGCGCACTGCCTCAGAACGCAGGAGCTCGTTTTCGGCTACCAGTGTGGCGTTACGGTCAAGCAACACCTGTGGTGAGATCAGTGCAGCCTCGGGGATAGTAGGCCGCATTTCGGCAAGACCCTCCTGCAAGGGTGTAATCATGGTGCTGAGCAGGTTACGCAGCGGGGTGAGCTCCCCCCGCTGCCCGAGAGCAAGTAATAGCAATGCGGCCGCCATAATAAGGACGGCGATGGCGGTGCGGCTCAATGATGCGTTCCTGCGCATGGTAACTTACCGTCGAGCAGTGAGGACAGGCCGCTTAGGCGCTGGACGCATATTTCTCCTTGAAGAACTCGATGGTGCGCTGCAGGCCTTGCTCCAATGGCACCTGCGGCTTCCAATTTAGCCGCTCTTTTGCCTGCGAGATGTCAGGTTGTCGCTGCTGCGGGTCTCCGTGCGTGCGCCCATCTTCGAAAACGATCCCGGCGGTGTTTCCTGTGAGATGATTAATTGTTTGTGCGAATTCCAGAATAGTGAGTTCGTGCGGGTTGCCAAGGTTTACCGGCGAGCTTTCCCCGGAGTGCAACAGTCGCATAATCCCATCGGTCAGATCGTCAACATAGCAAAAACTGCGTGTCTGCGCACCATCGCCGTAAACAGTGAGTGCCGTACGGCGCAACGCCTGACCGATGAAGTTTGGTACCACGCGGCCGTCATCCAAAGCCATGCGCGGCCCGTAAGTGTTGAAAATGCGCACGATGCGAGTATCAACCCCGTGCGTGCGTTGATACGCCATGGTGAGTGCTTCTGCGAAGCGCTTGGCTTCATCGTATACCGAGCGCGGGCCGACTGGATCCACATTGCCCCAGTATGTTTCGCTCTGGGGGTGTTCAAGCGGATCGCCGTAAACCTCGGAGGTGGAGGCTAACATGAAGACGGCTTTGTGTTTCTTTGCCACACCCAGTGCGTTAAGAGTTCCCAAAGCCCCGGCTTTTAGTGTCTGTATGGGGAGCTGCAGGTAGCTGGTTGGGGCAGTTTGAGAGGGACTTGCAGGTGAGGCGAAATGCATGACGGCATCCACCGACTC
>CAUZCX010000031.1:0-15005 GCA_963578565.1 Anaerolineae bacterium | reverse complement strand
GTCCCGGCGCCGCAGGTTGTTTGGAACAGTCTCGCTGTCGGTTTGCTTCTTGCTGAGCTGATGTTGGTGCTCGGCTACTGGGCCTTGCCCCCGCTGGCGGTCGGGGCGTGCTTGCTGGTGGTGCTTCATCTTGCGGTTGGCTTTACCCAGCAAGTAAGCCGCAAAAGTCATATCGGCCTAGCGGTGGTGGAATACGTTCTTGTCGCAGTGATTGCACTAGCGCTGACCGCGCTGTTGGTGCTTGACTGAAAATACTCTCTGCCTAGCCGAGCAAACTGAGCAGTGGCCCCAGCACCATTGCGGCGACCACTAACATCCCGATAATCAGAAGAAGCACATTCCTGATTCGGGGTGCGTGCTTTCGCACAGGCTGAGATTGTTTTTTTGTCAGCTTTCTTGGCATTGTGTCTGGGGGATTACTCGCGGTTTAACGCCGTGGGGTCGGCTGTAAGTTTCCCGGTCAACCGCTTGGCGCGCCAGCCCACCAGCCGCTCAGTGCCGTTGAGCAGGCGTTTAATGTTCGGTCGCAGCGCCCACAATTGCAGCGCGAAACATGACAGACCGTAATACACATAGGCCGTGGGTGCTGAACCCTGACTGGCCCGTACCACCATGATGACGGTGGTCATTATTCCGCCCGACATGGTCGCCAAGGAAGCATATCCCACTCCGAAAAGGATGGCAGCTCCAGTCGGCACTAGAATGGCACCGGTCCATGCCCACAGACCAATCGCGCCGCCTACAGTGGTCACTCCGCCAGCACCGCCGCGCAGGACGGTTCTGGTTCCGCCGGTTTGCGGGTTGGTCACCACCTCACGCAGGAAGATGGAATAATTGTGACCCAGCACTGCGAACACGCCGGCCAGCACGTGTGCCCATGGCCATTCCGGAAGGACCAGTTTCACCAGCCAGATTGGCAACGCGCCTTTCACCAGGTCCAGCAGTGCTGTGGTCAGGCCCGCTCCCATACCGGCGGCGCGGATGACATTGGTGGCTCCCGAACGCCCGCTGCCAACCATACGGATGTCCTTTCCGGTCATGCGCTTCACTATCAGCAGTCCGACTGGAACCGCTCCTATCAGGTATCCAAGCACAACAAACAGAATCGCGATTATGTGGTTCATTGGTGGTTGTCCCTAATGATGTCAGCTTTCCCCTATCTGTACCTGCACATCATCCAGATCGATCCGCTGGCGTCGGTCCCACTTGGAGCGCCACTTGCTGGCTGCGCCCATTTTCTAGATTATAGCCCCTCATTTGCCATTCCCCGCTGGGATGGCGCGCAAGAATAATATAAACTGCCTCAGGATATTGCGCTTGCGAAATGTCTGTAGCCGAAGGAATAGGTAGTCCCGTCGGATGCGAATGAAAGATACCTACCATATAACCTTCGGAGAGCTCGATTGCATCCATGGCGCGCAGTTGCTCTTGCGGGTCCATGCGATACCGTACCGGACTGTGCTCGGTGTTTGCCCCCGGATATACGGCCTGCACGCTTCCATCGCGGCCTCCCAGTAAGCCACAAGCCTCGTTGGGAAGTGCATTCTGTGCGTGCTCAATCATCTGCTGCACCTGATCTTCCGTCAGATTTAATTCCACTGGCATAGCAAGGTCATTCTTATTATACCAAATACCAAGGTTGACTTTGCGTATGAGTGCGCCTATAATTCCAGCGAATTAGTCATGCCTAAAAACGCAGATGCGAGTGATCACGGCACTGATTTATCACACGCGATTCAAGACTACCTGAAGTCGATCTACGAATTGCAGCAGGTCGAGCGTAAGGTCTCAACCAATGCTCTAGCGGAGCGCCTTGGCTACGCGGCGGCCTCGGTCACAGGTATGCTCAAAAAGCTGGCTATGCATACGCCGCAGTTGGTGAAATACCAGCGGCATAAGGGAGTGACCCTGACGTCGATAGGGGAGAAGATTGCTCTGCAAATAATTCGCCATCATCGTCTCATCGAACTTTACCTAATGGAGGCGCTAGGGTACTCATGGGATGAAGTGCACGCCGAGGCGGAGAATCTTGAGCATGTTATCTCCGAGTCCTTCGAGGAACGCATCGCCGTTTTCCTGGGCGACCCGGAGGTGGACCCGCACGGAGAGCCAATTCCCACCAAGGAGGGTCACATTGCTGATTCAGCGGGCACCCTGCTGAGCGCGTTGCGAGTTGGGCAAGCCGGCCGCATTATCCGGGTGGTGGACGAGGACCCGAAGATGCTGCGGTATCTAACAGAGATCGGGCTATGTCCTCAGGCTGTGGTCACTGTCATCGCGCGTGCGCCATTCGGTGGTCCTGTACACGTGCGGGCGGATAGTAATGTGACGCAAGCTCTGGGTGGTCAGGTGGCGGACAGTGTGTATGTAGATGTGCTAGAATATAACTCTGCGGACGTACGGCACGATTGCTGATATGATTGATGTGTACAGGAGTAATAATACTCAGAATTGCGTTTGCGTATACTCACTCATAAGTTGCTGGTATTGATCTGGCTAGCTTCGACAAGCTCACCACCCGATGTGGAAAAAAACGGAAACATTTAAATGGAATTGAATGAGGCGTGAGGGTGACCGTCGTCTTCCCGGTGGAGGATTATTTGCTAATGAATACCCCCTTCCGTCAACCTCCGCAGGTCCCCCAGCGTATTGTCTACTTCGTTGACCGTGATTAACCGATCTTCATCCTTGTGTTTCAGCTGCCCGGCCTCGATGCGCTCTGCAGCTACCTGGCGAATTGAAACATTGCGCTTCATCGCGTCCTTCACCAAAGAGGCGGCCTCCAGATAGCCGATCAGCGGGTTGAGGGCAGTTGCTACAATCGCGTTCCTGCTTAGCCAGCCTTCGGCCTTTTCGCGATTGGCTGTGATACCCTGCACGCACTTCTCGTCAAAGGCACGCACTGCTCCAATCATTACTTGCATCATCTCGAAAAGGTTGTGGGCGATGATGGGCATCATCACGTTCAGTTCAAGCTGCCCAGCCTGGGATGCTAGCGCCACTGTGTGATCACATCCCTGCACATGGAACATCGCCTGGTCGAGCATCTCAGCTAGCACAGGATTGACTTTGCCAGGCATGATTGAGGAGCCCGGTTGCATTACGGGCAGGCGAATCTCATCAAGGCCTGTCGAAGGCCCGGAAGACAGCAGGCGGATGTCGTTAGCGATCCGAGTCAGCGTCATTGCCGTTACCCGCAGAGTGGATGAGAAGTCGGCTGCGTCGGAGAGCGACTGCATGCTCTCAAACAGATTGTCAGACTCGAAGAGTACTAGGCCGGTCACATCGCTCAGACGCTTCACCATGTGGGCATGATATTCCGGGTGGGCGTTGAGACCGGTTCCCGTTGCGGTGCCGCCAATCCCCAGGCGCCGTAACCCCTCGGAGCTGCGGACGACGCGTTCACGGTCGCGGCGTACCGCCTTTGCATAAGCGCCAAACTCCTGTCCCAGGCGAATCGGAACCGCGTCCTGCAGGTGCGTGCGACCTGATTTCACTACGTCGTCAAACTCGACGGATTTGGCCTGTAGCGTGTCGGCCAGCCTATCCAGAGTCTCCAGCAACTCACCCAGTCTCCATAAGCATCCCAGTCGAATGGCGGTGGGGATCGTGTCATTCGTGCTCTGCGCCATGTTGACGTGGTCGTTAGGGCTGACGGTCTTGTAGTCGCCTTTATTGCCGCCCAGAATCTCGATTGCTCGGTTAGCAATGACTTCATTTATGTTCATGTTGTGCGAGGTGCCAGCTCCCGCCTGGAAGGGGTCTACCTGGAACTCAGTATCGAAATGTCCCTCCATTACTTCTATGGCTGCTCTGACGATAGCTCCAGCGATCCCCTCGTCTAGGAGCCCCAGCGCATGATTGACATCGGCCGCAGATCGCTTGATCACGGCCATCGACCAGATGAAAGCACGCCACGGGCGCAGTCCACTAACCGGGAAATTCTCGATAGCCCTAGCAGTCTGGATACCGAAGTACCGATCGGCGGGGATTAACTTCTCGCCCAAAGAGTCGCGTTCAGTTCGGACTGACGTAGTAAAGCTCCTTTTTCATATACGAACCGAGAGAGCCTATATAGGCTCTCTCGGCGCAATCCACTCGGTTACTCCGCACTCGCCGATTACATGTCTAGGGCGTCGTACCCGGGGCCGTCCGTGAAGTAATCGTAGTTGGGCTGGATGTCCTCGGTGAGATCTAAAACTTCTCCAGCTTCCAGCTGGCGGGTGCAATCAAGTACAACTGCCTCGCCCTGGTCATTCTCTCCCTCCCAATGACCGTCCAATCCGATTCTGGCTATATATTCTTCGCCCTTCGCAGTGTAATCCGTGGGGACTTCCTCCTCCTCGAAAATAGCCTCATAAGGGCATTCCGGTATGCAGGCACCACAATCTATGCAAGTGTCTGGGTCTATATAAAACCAAGGCCACTCGGCCTGCGGCTTGCCGGGGATTATGCATTCCACCGGGCAAACCTCGACACAGGAACTGTCGCGCAGACATAGAGCGGTAATGATGTAAGTCATGGTTGGAAATTCTCCTCTTCTGTTTTAGCGATGCCGCTATCGGTTCGGTCAGGTTTATGCCGCTGCCAGGCGTGCCGCCACCTCGTCCCAGTTGACCACATTCCACCATGCGGATATGTAATCCGGCCTCCGGTTTTGGTAGTTGAGGTAATACGCATGCTCCCAAACGTCCAGTCCGAGCAGTGGGGTGAGCCCCTCGGAGACCGGGTTGTCTTGATTAGCTGTCGAGCTAACTGTCAGCGTGCCGTTCACGCTGACGCTTAGCCACGCCCACCCGCTCCCGAAACGTGTACCGGCTGCCGTAGAGAATTCGGTTTTAAACGCATCGAAATCTCCAAAGGCGGCGTCAATAGCGGCTGCCAACTCTCCGGATGGCGCACCGCCGGCGTTCGGGCTCATGCTTGGCCAAAACAGCGAGTGATTGAGGTGGCCACCCCCGTTGTTGCGCACCATCGCGCGAATATCCGCCGGTACCGCGGTCAAGTCCTTTATCAATGCTTCCACCGATTTGGTCTGTAAGTCGGCATGATCTGCCAAAGCGTTGTTCAGGTTGTTTAAATATGCATTATGATGTTTGCTGTGATGGATTTCCATTGTGCGCGCATCGATGTGAGGCTCTAAAGCGTTGTGTGCATATGGCAAGGCTGGAAGTTCATGTGTCATTTTCTGTTCTCCTTCAAAGTTGTGGTACGGGGGATTGTATTACCGAACTATACTCTTGTATCTCTTTATGTACCAGATCGGTAAATTGTAGTCCCAGTATGGCTGGTTTGTCAAGCAATGTGGGGATCTTGGTACCTGTCGGACATCTTTATCACTATTAACCATATGTAGGTCAGCTGCTGGAGTAGACCGTATTGCGTGGCTGCTACTGAGCGAAACCCCCACCTATTTGCCGTTGTTGGGTGACTTGCTGATTCTGAATAGATTAGGTTGCGCCTCGCGCAGACTGTGATTTTCGTCCGGTTCCCAGAAGGAGCATCACCACCGGTCAGGCGGATGTAATGCACTCATGGCCCTATTGCGCCGTTCCGCTGGTCAAGTGTTTGTACGCAATCAGGGTCAAGAAATCCACAAAATCCTCCTGGGTGACCAGCTTGTCGAGCAGCTCGCGTGCAAGAGTTAGCCTTTCGGCTGCGCCGGGAATGCTGGCAGCAAGGACTTTGCTTTTTTGCGTCTCCTCGTCAGCTAAGTGCTGGTACAGCGCCGCGTTGATAGGCTCTTCGTCCGTCGTCCTTGCCTGGGCGTGGTGGAGCCATTGCCAAAGCTGTGCCCGCGATATTTCTGCTGTTGCGGTGTCCTCCATCATATTGAAGATGGGCACGCAGCCCAGTCCGCCGAGCCACGCGGCAAGATATTGCAACGCCACATTGATATTGAGGCGTAAACCGGCCTCGGTTATCTCGCCTCCGGGCACTTCAACATCCAGCAGATCATCTGCGCTCACATTCACCTCTGGGCGCAGCCGGTCACGCTGGTCAGAGCGATTGCTCACATGTTTGCTGAATGCTCGCTGCGCGACGGGTACCAAGTCCGGGTGGGCCACCCACGTTCCATCGAAGCCGGCGGCGGCCTCTCGTTCCTTATCTTTGCGCACATTCTCTAAAGCAACCTCCGTGACCACCGGGTCGCGCCGGTTCGGGACAAATGCCGACATTCCGCCGATTGCATGAGCGCCTCTTCGGTGGCAGGTTTGCACCAATAATTCTGTGTATGCATGCATGAAAGGAACGGTCATGCTAATCTGGCTACGGTCTGGGAAGATCGCGTGCGGCCAATTACGCAGAATGCGGATGGTGCTGAAAATGTAGTCCCAGCGCCCTGCATTCAGCCCGATAGAATGTTCGCGCAATTCGTACAGAATCTCATCCATCTCGAAAGCGGCCAATAGGTTTTCAATCAGAACGGTGGCACGAATGGTTCCGCGCGGCAGCTCCAGCACGTTCTGAGCCCAGATGAAGACGTCGTTCCATAGCCGTGCCTCGTGATGGTTCTCCAGCTTTGGCAGATAAAAGTAAGGCCGTGTGTTTTTCTGCAGCAGCGCGTGGGCATTATGGAATAGGTAAAGACCAAAGTCGAAAAGAGAGGCCGAGACCGGCTGCCCGTCCAGTAGCGCGTGGTGCTCCTGAAGGTGCCAGCCGCGCGGCCGTACTAGCAGCGTGGCGGTTTCCTTATTAAGGCGGTATTGTTTTCCGCCCGGGCTGGCAAAAGTGATAGTTCCAGCCACGGTGTCCAGCAAGTTTATTTGCCCGTGGATATTGTTCTCCCAAGTGGGGGAGTTAGAGTCCTCAAAATCGGCCATGAAACAATCAGCACCTGAGTTGAGTGCATTGATTATCATTTTGCGGTCTACCGGTCCGGTTATTTCTAGCCGTCGCTTTTGCATGTCCTCAGGAGGTTCAGCCACTTTCCAGTCGGACGAGCGTATGTTGCTGGTCTCTAGGATGAAATCGGGTCTCTCGCCGGCATCGATGGTTTCTTGGCGTGTCACACGCTTACGCAGCAGAGCCTCGCGGCGCTTATAAAATTCATGCTGCATGCCGGCGATAAAATCGAGAGCGGACGGGGTGAGAATAGCTGCAAACTGAGCAGGCGATTCGGCGACGATTTCGATGTCTTTAGGCATCAGCGACTCCGTATTGGGATGGACTTTTAGTTTGCAGTCGGCGCATGCTAGTGCGGACACTGGCGATTACTGGTCTGGCAGTGAAAACTTGCTATGGGCACAATGAATATAGTATTGTTATGTCGGGTTGTCAAGAAATCCTCCGGAATCATCTATCGAGGAGGTACGGTGGACTTGCCGCGCGTGTTGGTTGCTACATTAGCGCAGAGGGCTGGCCACATAGGTCTGTAGATTACAAGATCAAGCGTGTTGCCGCAAGATTGCAAGCGGCGTGGCACATGATAAAGGAGCACCAGGAGTGTAGCCGGTTTCATTATGTCGTGGACCGGCGTGAAGCGCAGTTGGTGGCTGTACGGTTTGGTGAATCGAAATGTCGCTGCGTTACGAATAACCGGGTTTCCTCCGAGCGGCCTAATTTTCTCTGCCTTCTGTTGGTCGCACGATGGCTCTACTCGATCTTGACGAGTCACCTTCGCATCCTAATCTCGTTGACACTGAATTGCACCCATGATATTATTCGCACCGCTTGTCACAAATGCCGCCGGAGGAGATATTGTGAGGTGGCGTAACTCCAGGATGAGAGTGGGTTTGTAAGGTACGTTATGGCGCATGAATGGCTGTTTGTTGGGATGTTCCTGATTATTGCTATTGTCTTTGCCATCATTCCGTTGGCTCTGTCTCGCGTCGTTGCGCCGAGAAAACCGCACGCGCTAAAGCACCAGACTTATGAATGCGGCATGGAGACGGTTGGGGATACATGGGTTCAGTTCAAGGTGCAGTATTATATCTTCTCGCTGGTTTTCGTGATTTTCGATGTAGAGATCGTTTTTCTCTTTCCCTGGGCTGTGGCCTATCAGCAATTGCCTTTCTTCGCAGTTCTGGAGGGGGTGATTTTCATTCTAATTCTTGCGGGTGGTCTGGTTTATGTGTGGCGCAAGGGAGCGCTTGACTGGGTCTAACCATTTTGAGATTGCCTCGGGTCAATAGCAGCAGATGTCGCGCTGTCATCTTTTTTTGTCCGTGAAGATAATGCTTGATTTACTTCGGATTATTAAATGCCAGAAGTGAACATTGGTGATTTGCTTGTCTCTCTGTATGACCTTCTGGGGTGGCTGCTCGGTGCCATTGGCCTACATTCCAGCGCGGTGTCAGTGTTGCAGAAACTGGTATCAGGTTTCGTTCTGGCGAATTTCGTTATGCTCACTCCTATTTTCACCATCTGGCTGGAGCGAAAGGTAGCTGCTAGATTTCAGGACCGGCTGGGGCCTAATCGTGTGGGACCGTTCGGTCTGTTCCAATCATTTGCAGACATAGTCAAACTCGTGATAAAAGAAGACATTACCCCCACGGGCGCTGACAAAGTCATTTTTAATATCGGGCCGGTGTTGGCAGTTATGTCGGTGGTAGGCATTTGGGCGGTTATTCCATTTTCATCCACAATGGTCGGCACTGATCTGAATGTGGGCATACTTTACAGCGTGGCGGTGGGCGCAATTGGTACGCTTGCTATCATGATGGGCGGTTGGGCGAGTAACAACAAATACGCTTTGCTGGGCGCTTTCAGGACAGTCTCGCAGCTGGTCTCTTACGAGGTGCCGATGATTATAGCGTTGCTGGTGCCGACGATGTTGGCCGGCTCGATGCGTATGAACGACATCGTGGCGGAGCAACAGGTGTGGTTCGTTGTGGCCGCACCGCTGGCAATGTTGGTGTTCTTAATTTCCAGTATAGCTGAAGCGGGCCGTGCGCCGTTTGACCTTATGGAGGCGGAAAGCGAGATTGTGGCTGGCTTCCACGTGGAATACACGGGCATGAAGTTCGGGGTGTGGATGCTGGCGGAATTCGTGCATGCGTTCACTATATCCGCGCTGACAGCGGTGGTTTTCCTTGGGGGTTGGCGTGGCCCGCTGGTTGATCAGTATCCTCTGCTTGGTGTGATCTACTTCCTTACGAAAACGTACGTGGTTTACTTGGTGTTGCTGTGGATAAGGGTCACGCTGCCGCGTGTGCGCATTGATCATATGAACAACCTGAACTGGAAATTCTTAGTACCGCTCTCGCTGGCGGTGCTGGTGGTCACGGCTCTGGTGGGCAAAGCCGTGCCTGCCGGTGTTAGCGTCGGTGGTCGCTCCTTGGTTCTGTTCCTTGCCAACGTAGCCTTGGTCATAGTTTCGATGATTATTCTGGCGCGAGTTTCACGGAATTTGCAGGCTGCCGAGCAGGTAAGCATTGACACGGGCTGAGTACGAAGGGTGGCCAGTTTGAGCGTATTGCAAGTACTCTTGTTAGTCTTTGGAGCGCTAGCAATTCTCCCTATCTTGGTGATAGAAACTCAACTCGCGCTAGGATTGACAGAATGAGTGCGACGCCAATTATCTTCTTGGTCGTCGCGGCACTAACTCTTGCGGCTGCATTCCTCGTGGTCACGGTTCGGAACCTGATTCATGCAGCCGTATGGTTGGTAGCGGCTCTGTTCGGTGTCGCGGTGATCTTCGTGCTGCTTGATGCCGGTTTCATGGCTACGGTGCAGGTTGTGCTGTACATCGGCGCGATTGCTATCTTGATCGTGTTCGCCGTGATGTTGACGCGACGGGTGATGCAGGACGTCGGGCCGCAGCGCAATGCGAACTGGTGGCTGGGCGCGATCGTGGCCATCGTTTTTTTTGTGGCTATCTCCAGTTTGCTATGGCGCACAGCCTGGCCCGCTTTGCCAGGCGGGGATGTGGGTGATACCGTGCTTGCACTGGGTCGGAGCCTGGTAGACCCCAATAAATATGTGATTCCGTTCGAAGTAGCTTCCGTTATGCTCATCATAGCTCTGATTGGTTCGATTGCCGTGGCGCTTCCGGGAAAGCAGTCAGAATGATGGCGCGTGCAACTTTCGTCGCCTTCGCGCGGGTTCAGGTGGATTGAAATGGTGCCGCTATCCTGGTATCTCACCTTTGCGGCTGCCTTGTTCGCGCTCGGTTTGTATGCGGTGCTGGCGCGCAAAAACGCGGTTGCAATCTTGATGGGCGTGGAGATCATGCTCAACGCTGTGATTGTTAATCTCGTTGCCTTCTGGCGCTATGGTAATCCGGCGGACATCGCCGGACAGGCCTTCGCTGTGATTGTCTTCGCTGTGGCTGCCGCCGAGGCGGCCGTGGGCCTCGCCCTGATAATCTCAATCTATCGGCAGCGTGCCACGGTCATGGCCGAACAGATTGACCTGATGAAGTGGTGATCATGGATTTGTCAACTCTGCTGACCTGGCTGATTCCACTTCCGCCGCTGCTGTCCTTCTTCCTTATTATTCTCTTCACTCACCGCGATAAGCGGCTTAGCCACTCGGTTGCTCTGGGCGCTATCGGGCTATCGCTTCTCTTCAGCTGGACGGTTGTGTTCCGCGCGCTGAGAACTGCTCACTTCGCGGAGCACCCCTTTGCCGCAAGTGTGGCCTGGCTGCCCACCGGAGACAGCGCGTTGCGCATGGGCGTGACCGCTGATCCACTGACCGTGGTGATGCTCTTTTTCGTGCCGCTGGCGTGTTTCCTGATAATCCTTTACAGCGTTGGCTATTCCAATTACGGCAAACCGCGCGACGATCGCGATGTGCCCGGCAGCGCGCCCCGCCATGGCGTGGAGCCAATGTACTCGCGCTTCTTTGCTTTCCTTTCGCTCTTCGCCGGGGCAATGCTGGTGCTGACCGTGGCCGACAATCTGCTGCTGTTGTTCTTTGGTTGGGAAATCATGGGGCTGTGTTCCTATCTGCTGATAGGATTCTGGCACGGGCGCAATTACGATAATCCTGCTCAGATTACCCCGCGCGCTGCGGGAGTGAAAGCGTTCATCACCACGCGCTTTGCAGATGTGCTCATGCTCATCGGCATTGTCTACCTGTACAGTCAGGCCGGCACCCTCAATTTCCGGGAGATATTCTTCAGCGAAGAAATCATGAACCATTTGCTGCACACGCCTTCGGTGATTGGCGGTTTGGCGACAGCGCACCTGATTGGCCTGCTGATATTTGCGGGCACGGTGGGCAAAAGCGCGCAGTTCCCGCTCCACGTCTGGCTGCCAGATGCCATGGAGGGTCCCACGCCGGTCAGTGCCATGATTCATGCGGCCGCCATGGTCTCGGCTGGTGTTTATATGATCGTGCGCATGTTCCCGCTTCTCTCGGCCGGCGCGGGCGCGGATGGTGGCAGTCCCACGATGACGGTGATGGCGTTTATCGGCGCCTTCACTGCTCTGTTCGCCGCCACGATTGCGGTGGCGCAAAACGATGTCAAGCGGGTGCTGGCGTATTCCACCATCAGTCAGCTGGGTTATATGGTGGCGGCGTTGGGCATCGGTGCTTATGTGGCCGCGGCTTTCCATTTGATGACACACGCTTTTTTCAAAGCCCTGCTCTTCATGGGGTCCGGATCTATTATTCATGGCGTCGAGCACGGTATTCATCACACCCAGGAGAAACTGGACCCGCAGGACATGCTAAATATGGGCGGGTTGGCGAAACGTATGCCGGTAACATACTGGACGTTTCTTATCGGCGGCTTCGCCCTTTCGGGATTCCCGTTCATAACCTCCGGATTTTGGTCAAAGGACGAGATACTGGCTGATGCGTTTGCGCACGGGCACTGGTGGGTGTTTGTAGTGTTGCTGCTGGCAGCGTTCCTGACCGCGTTTTACACCATGCGCCAGATTGCCCTGACCTTCCTGGGTGAGCCGCGCAGTGAGAGTGCGGCTCACTCGCATGAGAGTACCTGGACGATGACGTTTCCACTGGTGGTCCTGGCGTTCTTCGCGCTTTTCGCCGGGTTCGTGGGCGTACACTCTGATTTCCCGGTGTTGGGAGAGCTGCTCGGGCACAATCCCTTTGAGCATTTCATTGTGGGTGCGCTTCCTCATCATCTTGCCGGAATTGAGTTTAACTGGACCCCGGTGTTGCTCTCGGTGGTTGCGGGCCTGGGCGGATTGGGCTGCGGTTGGTTGCTGTACGGGCGTCGGCCTTTGGCAGCTGGACAGCCGGACCCGCTGGTCGCCTATCTCGGGCCTGTTCACGAGATGCTGGCAGGAAAATATTTCCTTGATGAGTTGTACGATTTTGCGCTGGTGCGTCCGGCCAAATGGGTTGCCGAGGTGGTTGCTTTCCGCTGGATTGACCGCGGGCTAATTGATGGCACTTTGCATACTATCGCGGGCGCTGCGATGCGTATTGCAGCCGGCGCGCGCTGGTTCGACAAATGGGGTATCAATTACCCGTCGGACAAACTAGGTGATGGCGTAAGGGCTTCGGGATATTCGTTCCGCGTAATCCAGACCGGGCGCGTGCAGGATTATCTGCTGATAACCCTCAGTGCTGTAATCGCCGTGAGCGGCGTGTTCTTTCTGGTGTTGAGGTAATACGGAGACAATGCATGACTGACTTCATCATACAACATCTTCTGACGCTGATATTGTTCGCGCCGGTGGTGGGCATGTTGGCAGTGATGTTGGTGCCAGGCGAGCGCAAGCAGGCGGTGCGCTGGGTCGCGCTGCTGGCCAGCATGGTTCCGCTCGGTCTCTCGATAGTGCTGTGGGCCCGTTACGATTCCAGTACGGCCGGGTTTCAGTTCGAGGACCAGGCCAGCTGGTATACGGCCATTAGCTCATCGTACCATGTAGGCGTGGACGGCATTAGCGTTCCCATGATAGTGCTGACGACGCTTTTGATGCCGCTGGGCATTCTCACATCCTTTGGCATTCAGGAGCGGGTAAAAGCGTACATGGTGCTCTTCCTGATGCTGGAGACCGGCATGCTGGGTGTGTTCATGGCACTTGACCTGATTGTGTTTTTCCTCTTCTGGGAAATCGGTCTGGTGCCGATGTATTTCCTCATTAATATCTGGGGAAGCCCGAAAGGCGAACGCGATTTTGGCGGTGGACAAAAGGTTTCGGCGCGCCAGTATGCTTCGTACAAATTCTTTATCTATACACTCGGGGGTTCGCTCGGTTTGTTGCTCGCCATTCAGATTCTCGGACTGGTGGCCGGTAGCTTCGACCTGCTTATATTGTTGAAGGTGTGGCCCAATTTCTCCGGGGAGTTGTTTGTCAACGTCCCCACTTCCGCGGTGCGCGCGGCCGCATTCTGGGCATTTGTTGTGGCCTTTGCCATCAAAGTGCCGTTATGGCCCTTTCACACGTGGCTGCCGGATGCGCACACCGAGGCACCCACGGCAGGATCGATGATTCTCGCGGGAGTGCTTTTGAAGCTGGGCGCTTATGGCTTCCTGCGTCTGGTCCTGCCGCTCTTCCCGCATGAAGCGCATGCGGCTGCGCCGGTGCTCGCCTTTCTGGCAATGGCTGCAATTGTGCTTGGCGCGCTTTCCGCCTACGGGCAGAGTGACTTCAAGCGGCTAGTGGCCTATTCTTCCGTCAACCATATGGGCTTCGTCGTGCTGGGTATTGCGGCAGCCGCGTGGGTGGCAGGCAGCAGTGACCCAGCCATGCGCCTGAGCGGGACGATTGCTACCACTGGTGTGGTGCTGCAGATGTTCAACCATGGCATCTCCGCGGCGGCGATGTTCTTTCTAGTGGGGGTGGTGTACGACCGTACGCACACCCGTGATCTGGACGAGCTGGGTGGCGGCATCTGGCAGCTGGCTCCGGTCTATGGCGGCATACTGGTGTTCAGTTCCATGGCGTCGCTGGGGCTGCCGGGCCTGAATGGCTTCGTCTCCGAGTTCGCCATTTTGCGCGGTGCCTGGCCCGTGTTTTCCGCCGTCACAGCGGTGAGCATGATAGGCCTGTTTTTCACCGGGGCATACATACTCAAAGGAATTCGGCAGGTGTTGCACGGTCCCCTTAACGAGAAATGGGCCGACCGTAACATGGAAGTGACTATGCGGGAGAAGGTGGTGGTCGCGCCGCTGATGGTGCTTATGCTGGTCATTGGTCTGTGGCCGTGGTGGATTACCAGCGTGATTAACGAAACTGCCAAGAACCTGATAGGGTGATGCATATGGGATTTCCGATTCTATCTGTCATCACTTTCACACCGTTTGTGACCGGTGTGCTGCTGCTTACCTATCCGGCCGAGCGCAAGCGCGAAATCCGATTGACTGCCCTGGCGGCGGCCGGCCTCACCCTGGTTCTCTCTGTGATTGCTTACTTCAGCTACGATTTGTCGACGGCGGGCTATCAGTTCGTTGAGAAAACCACCTGGGTTGAGCCACTGGGCATATCCTATTATGTGGGCGTGGATGGCATCAGCTTGCCGATGGTGCTGCTGACCGGAATGGTGATGTTCACCGGGGTGCTCATTTCGTGGGGCATTGACGACCGTCCGCGGGAGTTCTTCGCATTCTTGTTCATCCTGGCGACCGGAGTATTTGGCGTGTTTGTGGCGCTAGACCTGTTCCATCTGTTTTTCTTCTACGAAATCGCGGTATTTCCGATGTACCTCCTGATTGCAATCTGGGGCTGGAAAGTTACGCGCGAATACGCGGCGATGAAACTGACGCTATATCTGTTCATTGGTTCGGTGCTCGCGCTTGTAGGAATTCTGGCGATGTATTTCTTTTCCGGTCTGGGCACTTTTGACATGATAGCGCTGCAGGAGGCCGACTTCTCGTTTGCCTTCCAGAAGCTCTGGTTCCCGTTTGTGTTTTTCGGTTTTGCTGTGCTGGCGGGTATTTTTCCGTTTCACAATTGGAGCCCGGATGGACACGTCGCTGCCCCGACTGCTGTCTCGATGTTTCACGCGGGCGTGCTGATGAAGCTGGGTGCGTTCGCCGCGCTCCGCGTCGGGGTAATGCTCATGCCAGAGGGTGCGCGCTTCTGGCTTCCTTTGATAATTTTCCTGGCGCTCATTAATGTGGTTTACGGCGCGTTTGT
>CAUZCX010000030.1:0-15011 GCA_963578565.1 Anaerolineae bacterium | reverse complement strand
CGGCCAGCAGCGCCTGCAGCTCGTCCGCACCCGGATTGGAAGTTTTACAAAGCACAAAAACACCCCGCTCTGGACGATTCAGAAACGGCGCAAGTGCTTCCGCGCCAAGATATGGACTAGCGGTCAGCGCGTGCGCACCAAGCGTGTCAAAAACCGCATGTGCATATGATTCAGCAGTACTGGGGATATCGCCACGCTTTGCATCCAATATCACCGGGATGCCGGCCGGAACAGCAGTAATCACCTCTCGCAGCACTACCATTCCCTGCGCACCGTGGCGCTCAAAAAAAGCGCTATTGGGTTTAAAGGCGCAGGCATAGGGTGCACATTCGTCGATTAATCTCAGGCAGAACTCGCGCGCTGCCGCTGGTGTGAGTTCTGCGAGCGCTTCTGGATGCGGATCAAGGCCGACACACAGCAAGGTATCTGCCTCGCTCGCGCGGGATTCGAGCGACTTTATGAAAGACGGCATCATGCTTTTCCCAGCACCAATGCCAGCAACGCCATGCGTACGTACATGCCATATTCCATCTGCCGGAAATAGGCAGCGCGGGGGTCGTCGTCAAACTGCATGCTGATTTCGTCCACGCGCGGCAGTGGATGGATGACAATCATGCGCGCTTTTGCGGATGCCATTGTTTCCGGAGCGACTACATAGCTCCCTCGGACACGCTCGTACATGGACAAGTCGTCAAAGCGCTCACGCTGCACACGCGTGACGTAGAGCACATCTGTCTCGGGCAGCACTTCCTCAAAGTTAACATGCTCACAAGGCGCCATACCTTGCTCTTTCAGATTATCGACGAGAGTAGCCGGCATATGGAGAATATCGGGGGCGACAAAATGCAGCCGAATGTCGTACAGAGATAACAAGTGCGCCAGCGAGTGCACGGTGCGGCCATATTTCAGGTCGCCCACTATAGTCACTGTGAGGCCATCGATTCGCCCGAGTTCCTCAAGGATGGTAAACACGTCAAGTAGCGCCTGCGTAGGATGCTCTCCGGGCCCGTCGCCCGCGTTGATTATCGGTTTGGTAGCGACGCTGGCAGCGATAGAGGCAGATCCCTCCTCAGGATGCCGCAGCACGATAGCGTCAGCGTAAGATTCCATCGTGCGGATGGTATCCTGTAGTACTTCACCTTTCGAGACCGAGGAGAAGGTGACGTTGTTTATCTGCAACACGCTTCCACCCAGCCGCTGCACCGCGGCCGCAAAGGAGGATGAGGTGCGCGTTGAAGGTTCGTAAAAAAGATTCGCCAGCACCTTACCCTTTAGCAGGTCAAAAGAACCTACTCGCTCAACCATCGAGCGCATTTCGCGCGCCACCTCGAAGATTGTGTCCAGGTCTTGCCGGTCAAATTGCTGTACTGAGACAATGTGCATACCGTAGAAGCGCGTGTCACGCTTCTCCCCGAACGGAAGGTGCCTACTGACGCTGCGCTTGAAGCGATTACGATTGGCCATTGTTAATCTCCTCTCTCCAATACTACTATCGTTCGGCGCGCTTTAGTCATTTCGAGAACGGGCCCAGTGCAGTCAGCACTTGGCCATTCTCGAAAGCAAGCAAAAAAAGAGAGCCGAGAGGCTCTCTTTCGCGGCGCCGGAAAGCGAAGTGCGGACATACGGACATGACGATATGGATTGTACGGGAAAATGATATAGCGTCAAGGAGACCGCCGGGGTAAACTATGAACATCCAAGGTCATCGGTAGACAAGTATGAGACCGGTCAGCATCGTCGGCATAGGCCAGATGCCAGTCCGCAAACAACAAGGCGATAACCTGCGTACTCTCGGCGCCAAGGTGGTGCGCGTCGCGATGAGGGACGCGCGGATTCGCGAGGTGGACGGGCTCTTCTGCGGCAACATGCTGGGCGACGAGCTGCAGGGTCAGAAGCATCTCGGTGCGCTCATAGCAGACGAGGCCGGGCTGCTTGCTCGGAATCGAGGCGCTCGACGTACGGTCTGCTTCGCCACCGGCGCGGCCGCGCTGCGCATGACCCACATGGTGGTCGCCAGTGGCGAAGCAGACCGCGCTGTCGCCGTCGGGGTATAAAAAATGAGTGCTGGTATGGTAACGCCAGCACTCGCAAAAGCGCTGGGCGCCGAGAACAAGGTATCGGTGGGCGATACCATGATTAGCAAGAACGCAGACTTAATGCGCATCTATCTGCAGAGACACGATGCCCCAGAGGACGCACTGGTCGGATTCTCTGTCAACGCGAAACACAACCCCATTGCGCTCTTCCGCGGCCGCAGTGTCACCACACGCGAGGTGCTCAGCTCTCGCTATATTCACGCCCCTATTCGTCTATTCGATTGCTCGCCCAACTGCAATGGGGCCGCAGCCGTGGTACTGGTACCTGCCGATGAGGCGCGTGTATACAGCAGCCACCCGGTGCAAATTCTGGCCTCTAGTGTGGCAACTGACCACTTCCGCATAGACGACCCTCCTGACCCACTGATGTTCGAGGCGGCACGCAATTCTGCCCGAGCCGCTTTCCGGCGCGCCAATGTCAATCTGGAAGACGTGAGTCTCTTCGAAGTGCACGATACCTTCAGCATCACAGCATGTCTGCTGCTGGAAGCGGTTGGATTCGCACCTGCCGGGCAAGGATGCCGGCTAGCTGCCGACAAGGAAATCCGCCTGCACGGAAAAATCCCGATCGCCACCATGGGCGGACTGAAAGCGCGCGGGCATCCCATCGGCGCAACTGCAATTTATCAGGCCTGCGAAATAGTGCTACAACTGACCGGCCGCGCCGGAAAGAATCAGGTCAGAAACGCGAAGGCGGGTTTGCTGTAAAGCGCAGATGGGGTAGCCACCACTATGGTGACCCACGTCTTCGCGGCCATGTAACCATCACCGGCGCTGCACTCAGCCATCATAGGCACTGTCCAGCACCTCCATGGTGTGGAAGACAGGCATGACGTTGCCCGCTGAACGCAGGTGTGTGCCAATTTGCGTGATGCATCCAATGTTACCACTCACCAGTCCGGCGGCGCCGCTTCGCAGCACCACTGCCGCCTTGCGTGCGCCCAACCGCCCTGCAATTTCAGTCTGTTCAATATTGAAAGTCCCGGCAGAACCGCAGCACATTTCCACCTCATCGAGCTGCACCAACTCAAGTTCTGGAACCTGCTGAAGCAGCCGGCGCGGAGCCTCCGTGATGCCCTGTGCATGCTGGAGATGGCATGCATCGTGATAAGCAAGACGCTTCGGATGGACTTGCCCGCGCGGAGCAAGCAAACCGAGCTCATCTAGAAACACATGTATGTCTTGCACCCGCGCCGCAAATTCGCCCGCCGCAAAACCATCCGGCTTGCCTCCAAACAATAGGCCATATTCACGTATGCCAGAACCGCAGCCCGCAGCCGTGGTAATGAGCGCATCAACATCAGTGGGAAAGACGCGCATATTCCTGCGCGCCATAGCACGCGCTCTTCCGGCATCCCCGACATGAAGTGCAAGTGCCCCACAACAGCCCTGACCGCGCGGTATGACCACCTCAACACCGTTTCGCGCAAGCACGCGTACAGCAGCGCGATTGATTCCCGGAGCCAAAACTGACTGCACACAGCCTGTCAGTAGCGTCACACGCGCCCGGCGTTCTCCCTCCGCCGGTACGATTTCAGGCAATCGCGGTGCTGCCGGCAGCTTGGATGGTAGCATCTCAAGCATGGCAGCCAACCGGGAGGGCAGTAGACCACGCAGCGGTCGCAGCAGTATGCCAACCAGAGCTGCAATACGAAAGCGCGCCGGGTGCGACATAGTTTCGACCGCCAACCTACGAACCAATAAGTCCGGCAGCTTTCCGCGCGCGCCGCTCTCCTCAGCATGAGCACGAAATGAAAGCAAAAGTTCACCGTAATGTGTATCTGATGGGCAACTAGTGTGGCAGCTCAAGCAACCCAGACAACGGTCAATGAAAGGAAGTGCCTCCGCAAGCGGTAAGCTTCCCTCCAGCGCAGTTTTCATCAGCATTATGCGCCCGCGAGGCGAATCCATCTCTTGCCCAAGCAGCTGGTATGTCGGGCATGCCGGAAGGCACAGGCCGCAGTGCGTGCAATTCTCCACCGTGGTCGCCATGGCGACGCCCTGAATGCCTAGATGCTCAACCGGAATCTGGTGGCGCATTTAGAGTGACAGAAATCTGCCCTCTGTGTCTAGCGCGCGCTTCACGCGCTGAGCGAATGCAGATCCAGCCGGCGGTACGCCAACCCACGGAGACTCAGAAAGCCCAAGCACCCGCAATCCACTCAGTTCAAGCTCACGCAAAATACCATCAATATCTCCAACTTCGCCTGGCCATCCTACCCAGGCCAAGTTGCCGCCCACACTGTAACGCCGCTGGGATGTACCCTGGTCCAATCGAGCCTCTAGCGCGGAGATTATGGCAGGGGTGACCGGAACCTTAAGCAAACTATGGCTGGAGGGCAGCCAGCTGAAATCGCGAAGCTGAGACCACAGAACAGCTTCTTCTTCACCGAGCATGACGGTACCACCGCCCAGAATCTCATTCAGTCGACGCAGACGTCCATGCAACGCTGATGATTGTCCGCCAAGACGCAGCAACAATGTGGCAGGGGGCTGCAACTCGAGTGCGAAGATATCCAGTGGAGATCTGTTCAACTCATTCATGGCTGCCAGCGCCTCGTTCAGGCTGTCATATTCGAGTTCTATGGTGCCGAACTGCTCCGCTACCGGGAACACCTTGAACGTGACTTCAGTTACCACCCCAAGCCTTCCAAGGCTGCCCACCATCAACTTGGGGAAATCGAAACCGGAAGCGTTTTTTACTACGCGGGCGCCACCACGCAGTAGTTCGCCCACGCCGGAGACCCATTGCACCCCTAGCACAAAATCGCGCACCCCCCCGAACCGATAGCGCCCCGGACCACTAAGACCAGCCGCAAGGGTACCGCCGAGTGTAGCCCCACGCGCTCCTAAAGGCGGGTCAAAGGGCAGCCACTGTCCGTTCTGTGCAAGCATCTCCGTTACCTCTACCAGCGGGGTACCCGCCCGCGCGGTAATGGTGAATTCCTCCGGGTCATATTCCAGCACACCGCTTAGCTCGGAGAGATCCAGTAAGGTTTCTCCAGCAGCCGGAGTGGACAGTGCACTCTTGCTGCCACCACCGCGCGCGAGTAATGGTGTAGAAATTTTCAGTATAGCCTCCTGAACCTCCTTGGAGGAGGTAGGTCGATTCATTGTATCCTGCCACTATCCGAATCGGGTAGATGAAAGCCCAAAGGTTTGTAGCATCGCCTCCACTTTAAACACCCGAGACTCGCTCGCCGGGAAACATCTTGCCCGCGTTTGCAATTCCGCGCGAGTCGACTTCGTACGAAAGCCGCCGCATCATTTTCATTTCCGCTTCGGAGAACATATCGCGCATGTACTCGCGTTTTTCCATGCCCACGCCGTGCTCACCTGTGATGACGCCACCGCGGCGCACGCACATCTTCGTAATCTCTCCGGCCAGCGCCTCTGCATGCTCGAGCATGCCGTCCTGGCTGCTATCATAAAGCACATTAGGGTGTAGATTGCCGTCGCCAGCGTGAAACACATTCGCAACCCGCAATCCGTAGCGCGCACTGATTTCATCGATTTCGGCCAGCGCTGCGCCTAGCTGGCTCCGCGGCACCACGCCGTCCTGCACGATGTAAGCCTGACTGATTGCCCCAAGAGCGGCAAAGGCACCCTTGCGCCCTTTCCAGATTAGCGCCCGTTCGGCCTCGTCCCGCGCGCTGCGCACGCTGAATGCCGCCGACCGTCGAATAGTCTTCTCCAGTTCAATGAACTCGGCCTCCACTTGATTAGTCTCGCCTTCCAACTCAACAATCAGCAGAGCGGCTGCGTCAGTAGGATAACCAGCATGGAGAGACTGCTCCACCGCCCGAATTGTCAGATTGTCCATTATCTCCATTGCACCTGGCAGCAGCCCGGACGCCACAACAGCAGCCACCGTCTCACCGGCAGACTTCATACTACTGTATGCAGCAAGAACGGTGCGATAAGCCTCAGGCTCGGGCAGCAGCCGCAGCGTGATTTCCAGCGCGATGCCGAACAAACCCTCTGATCCCACGAACAGTCCGACCAAGTCGGGGCCAACTCCCTCTAGGCTGTTACCGCCAAGATCCACCACTGCGCCATCCGGCAACACTGCCTTGATTCCGAGTACATGATTGCTGGTCATGCCGTTCTTAAGGCAGTGCGCACCCCCGGCATTAAAAGCTACGTTGCCGCCAATCGTGCACACCGACTGGCTGGAGGGGTCGGGCGCGTAATACAGGCCGTGCGGCGCAGCCGCCTCTGAGACAGCAAGGTTAGGCACGCCGGCCTCTACTACTGCTAGACGCTGCTCCGAGTCTAAACGTAAGATACGATTGAGTCGATTCAGCGCAATGACGATGCCATCCTCGTTAGGTATCGAGCCGCCGGAAAGACTAGTGCCACTACCCCGAGCCACAAAAGGCACGCTATCGCGATGGCACAACCGCACGGTCTCAATGACTTCATCCTGGGATTCAGGCAGCACGACCGCGTGCGGATGCGCGCTAAAAGCCGTCAGTGCGTCCGATTCATAAGGGATGAGCTGCGCGTGCTCGGTAAGCATCCGATCGGCAGGAAAGATGCGAGCTAGATCAGCGAGGAAACCTTTAGTCCTCATTCAACACATCCGATGCGCGAAAAGCGGTGCTTGGAATTCACGAAGTTCAAATCAGTTATTATCCAATCATTATGCCATAGTTGAATGTGGTGGTTGCAATCACAATGGACATACCTGTTGCAGCAGGTTTCAATCCCTATACTATTGTTACAATAGTCTTTATAATGTAGTCAGACCACCAATCTTCGTAGCTATTTACCGAGATGCGTTTCATTGTCACACCTCCGTTTTGTTATGGTCTGCGGTTATCAATATCACGTGCAACTCTTTCGGGCCGTGCACCCCCAGTGTCATCGTCTGCTCGATGTCGCCGGAGCGGCTGGGCCCAGTAATGAATACCAGGTTGCTGCTCCGTTTAGCTACATCCGAGTGGGCCTGAACAAAATGAGCTATACCTGGAAATAGTAAGCGCGTTTCTAATAAGGCGATATGGATCGGAGGCAACAGTGATGCGAGTCGACCACGTCCTTCTCCGCAGCTTACCACCACACTCCCGGTGTCGGCCAGACCCGCCAGAGCCCCAGTGAGACCGATGGGAATGTCGGATAACGCGAGATGCTTCTCCCGACGATCCGCAGGCTCATTTGGGATCGTACTGTCCTGGCATTGGAACCCTCGTTGGACAAGCTCAGTGTTTAGTCCATGGATGGGGAGAAATTCATCCCTCCAAGCCATGAACCACGTAGCCTGATGTTTGGTAAAAATATCGCACACTCGTTGGCAGCCAGCTGCATGTGAAGTCACGTGATGTACTTTGCTTTTTACCGCAAGCGCCTGTTCTACAAACTGATCCGCTAGATCGTAAGGGTCAAAGGGTGAAAAAGACGGCCCAGGCAGTGCCTGCGATTGTGCCATCGGGAGATAGCCGGTTTGTAGGCTATGACGAACATTAGATAAGAATGTCCGCCGGTTCACGATGCATACTCCTTGGGCTTTCGCTCTGCCCACAGTTGGCGGAAAGACTTTTTCGCCAGCGCCGGAAACGCGCGGTGATCCGTCCAACCGCTCAGCGGTGATGGTATGACCTTTAACCAACCTTGCTTCGCAAGCAGCCGTGTAGCAACGCTTCCAATGCGCAGCCCCAAACGGAAGAGGAACGGACGTTGCGCAATAGTGCGGTATGTTCTCATCCCTGTCCTCAGCCATGCCGGAGAGTGATAGGCTCGATTACCGGCATTTCTCAACTGAAGCAGCAGACGGGGAATATCAATCCGTATAGGGCAAATTTCCTTGCACGCGCCGCACAATGTGCTAGCGTGGGGCAACTGGTGCCATTGATCCAAGCCCATCAAAGCAGGAGTTAGAACCGATCCCACCGGACCGGAGTATACGCTGCCATAGGCGTGACCGCCGATGGACTGATAGACTGGACAGACGTTCAAGCAGGCTCCACAGCGTATACAGTACAGTATCTCGGCCACTTCGGTCGCCAAAATTTCGCTGCGTCCATTGTCCAATATAACCACGTGCAACTCCTCAGGACCATCTGGTTCACCGGGACGGCGAGGCCCTGTAATAAGGTTGTTATATACGGTGAGCTTCTGACCGGTGGCGCTAACTTCCAGGACAGGCAGCATGATGGCTAAGTCGGCCAGTGTCGGTACCAGGCGCTCCATCCCCATCAAGGCTACATGAATACGCGGCACGCTAGTGGTAAAACGCCCATTGCCTTCGTTTGTTACTAGACTGACAGTACCAGATTCGGACACGCCGAAATTAACTCCGCTGATGCCCATATCAGCGCTCAGGAAGATGTCACGCAGGTGAGAGCGAGCGATTTCGTTGAGGGCAAAGAGGTCGTCTGTGTAGCGCGTATTGAGGTTTTTTTCGAAAAGTTGTCCCACCTGAGCACGAGTCTTGTGCAATGCCGGAGCGAGAATGTGGGAGGGTTTCTCACCAGCGAGCTGAATGATGAATTCGCCAAGGTCACTTTCGACCACTTGCACACCCGCAGCTTCCAGAGCGTGATTGAGTTCGATTTCCTCGGTCACCATCGACTTTGATTTGACCACCTGCCGCACTTCCCTGGCGCCCGCCAGCTTCACTACATAATCATTAGCCTCGGTGGCATTCTTAGCCCAAAAGACGCACCCTCCATTCGCCTCGACGTTATCGGCAAATTCGGCCAAAAAGACATCCAAGCTGCTCAGAGTGTGGGCGCGAATCAAGCGCGCGCGGTCGCGCAGTGTATCCATTTCTGGAAAAGCGGCCACTGCCGTCGCGCGGTGCGTAACAAACTTTCGCGCTCCCACACGGATAGCCTGAAGCGAGCTCGGATTCGCGAGCGCATCGCTAGCACGCTCGTAGAAAGTAAGATTAGCCTTGTTCATTCAGGATTTCGGCGATGTGCTTGACTGCTATCTCGCTTCCTCGGCGCTGCAGCCCTCCTGCCATATGCATCAGGCAACCGACATCGCTCGCCACCAGCAAGTCTGCGCCGCTTGCTATCAGGTGGTCAAGCTTCTGCTCGAGTATCGCCCCAGAAATCGCACTCATCGTGACGGAAAACAAACCGCCGAAACCGCAGCACTCTTCGGCACATGGCAATTCAACCTGTTCCAGCCCATCGACGTGTTCCATCAAGGTCTGGGCCTGCTCTCGTAGGTTCAGGCCTCGCATCCCGTGGCAGGAGGGATGGTAAGCCGCTCGTCCACAAAAACTCGCGCCCACATTACTCAACCCGATCTTATCTACCATGAATTGCGTGAATTCGTACGTGCGGGCGGCCACATTCTGTGCTTTAGATACGTATTCCACATCATCTCTCAGGAGCTCAGGGTATTGATGGACAATCATGTCAGCACATGAACCGGACGGCACCACGATCGGGTCACCCGTCCTACTGAAAACATCAAGGGTGTGCCGCGCCATACCGCGGGCGTCATTCCAGAAACCGCCGTTGAATGCAGGTTGGCCACAGCAGGTCTGATCACATGAGAATTCAACTGCAATACCTTGTGCTTCCAAGATCTCAACCACGCTTGTTCCTACAGCCGGATAAAAAGCATCAACCATACAGGTGACCAATATCTGGACGCGGTCTGGATTCCCAGAGTCCAAGCCAGGAATGGGCGCATTTGCGTCATGGGAAAAACCCCTACGTGATCTTTTCATTGCTTTAATAAGCCGCCCAAGGATTCATATAGAAAGCGGGCATATGGTCAGACAGGTATCCGCTGAATATCGGGAGCGTATGGGCGCTAATATTTGTACTCCTCCCGCAACGGGCTAAAAACTTCCACCAACACCGCCGCCGTACTACCGTTGGTGACCCAGTGATCCACGCCGCCGGGAATGACATAGCAGTCGCCCGCGGTGAGCGTGCGCTCTTCTCCGTTAATGCTAAACACAATTTCGCCCGCCACCACCGTGCCACACTGCTCGTGGGGATGACTATGGTTGGGTACTTGCGCATGCGCATCAAACTCCAAGTGCGCCAGCAGCATTTTTTCCGCCCAAAAGGTGCGTGCGTGCACTCCCGGGACAAATTCCTTGCTGGCGCGATTATCAACATCACAGAATCCCATAGTAAATCACTCCTTTCGTTAGAGGCAATCACACCTCATATTACACCATTTGATCCGCCAACTCTTGCAGCTTCGCCAAAGTTTGAGCCTAGGGTTGAAGCTCCAGTCGCAGTACTACCCGATCGGCGCTCGCATCGGCGTTGGCTCGCACGGTTTCCGGCTCCAGCGCCAAAGATGAAACGGCCTTCCAAAAAGTAGTCGGGGCTGGCAACTTGCTTCTCCATTACGAGTGAGACTCGCTCACGCACTAGACAAATGCCAGCGACACTTTTCAGCCGCTTGTTCATCCCAGAAGCGTACGCTAGCGCCACTAACTGGTCAGCCATTTCGAGTTAATACTGCAGTATTTGTCTGTCACCGTGCGCGTCCACGTAGTACCGCATGCACCAGGATGCCTAAGTGCTCCGGCAGCCAGAGCCACTCACAATCATGGGGGACCGCTTGTATGGCAAGGCTAACAGAGTGAAGGGAAACATCGGTGACAAAAACGTTAAGGTCAATTTTCACAATAGGACTCTTCACAATGAATGTCCTGCTTTCGCTCTATGCACGCACTCCCTCCCGCTGATGTTGCGCCGACACAATCTCAGCCAGCACTGAAAGCGCGATTTCCCCCGGAGAGTGACCACCAAGGTCCAGCCCGATGGGCGCTCGCAGCCGCTCTAGCTGTTCGGCTGCGATCCCGGCCGCGAGCAGCCGATCACGGCGTTTAGCATTTGTGCTTCGGCTGCCCAGAGCGCCGACATAGAACGCCGGGCTAGGAAGGGCAACATTCAGGGCGGGGTCGTCCAGTTTTGGATCGTGCGTCAGCACAGCCACAGCCATGGAGGCATCCAACTGAAGCCCGGTTAGCGCACGATCAGGCCACGACTGCAACAATAGGTCAACATCCGGAAAGCGCTCGGCACTCCCGAACGAGCGGCGCGGGTCCACCACGACGGTGCGATATCCAAGCGCCTTGGCCATGGCGACCAGCGGAATGGCGATATGCACACCACCCACCACTACCAGAGTGGGCGGGGGAAGGCTGACTTCGATAAAAAGTTCGGTCCCCTCCTGTAGTGCAAGCCTCCGTGAACAACCTTCGGACATCGCCGCGCGAGCCTGCACCAGCGCTGTTTCGTCCAGCCCCGATCCCAGAGCACCAACATGTTCACCATCCGCGCATACCAGAATTTGCCGGCCGAGACATCGTTCCGAGCCACGCACCACAGTAAGAGTAACGCTGGGAGTATCACCTGCGCCACGGATAACATCAAGCGTTTCCCCGCGTAGCGGCTGAACGAACACATCGATTTCACCGCCACACGCCAGTCCGACCTCCCAGGCTGTCTCATCCGCTACCCCGAAGTGCAGCAGCTGGGCCCGGCCGGACTCGAGCACCTCCGCGGCGGCTTCCGCCACAGCACCTTCAACGCAGCCTCCGCTCACTGAGCCGCTCATTTTCCCTGTGGTGGAAACAGCCATCTTTGCCCCGACCCCGCGCGGCGCAGACCCCCATGTGCCTATCACCGTGGCCAGCGCAACCTGCTCGCCTTCTCCAAGCCAGCTCTCGGCAGCAGCGACTAGCGCCCCCATCGCCTCAGCACCCAAATCCGGTACGGGCCAACCATTGCATCTTACTGCCGAGAGCCCACATGCGGATTGATTCTATCAGACCTTGTTGGGTTTCAGTCATCAGTTGTGGCCTAAGGTGGCAATCGGGGGCGCCTAGGCAGCCGCGCTATTGCCCGCGGGCAATGAGACTATCTGCGGCGTGTACCCGCACGCATAAATGAATTTGAGTAAATCCTGCGAACGAATTGTGGTAGTCGCAGTGTTCACCAATGGGTGGTAATTCAGGAGCGGATATGTTAACATCGCGCGCTGCAGCGCCACGTTGACGCGTCCTTCCATATCGTTGATCAGCGCGAAAGGTGTCACCGCGCCCGCGTCAACTCCGAGCACTTCGGTCAGGGTCTTCGCGTTGCAGAACGAAAGGTGTCTTGAGCCAACCACGTGCATCAGCAGCTTCAGGTCAACGATTGTATCTTCCAAGTGCCACCAACAATCATAAATTGTCTTTTTTGTCTTTCAGGAAAAGGTTCTTGCAGTGCCCACCGGCCAGGTTGCCGCGCAGCGCACGACTTTGCTCAACTGTGAACTCCTCCGGGTGGGCACGGGTAGGCACCGATATGCCGAGTGCCCGCAGACGGGCGAAAAGATCTTCTGGGGTGGCTGCCAGGGTTATTGTCCCTGCACCATCTGGCGAATATGCTCGACCACTTCCGGGTTTGCTAACGTAGTGATGTCACCTACATCGCTGGTGTTAGAGACGGAAGCGAGCACACGCCGCATGATTTTTCCGGATCGGGTTTTGGGCATATCGGGTACTATCCAGACGTTCTTCGGTCGCGCTATCTTGCCTATCTCCGTTTCAATCGCGCGCGTAACGGCGGCCTCCAGTTCCTCGCTGGGCTGCACTCCGGGCTGAAGAGAGACGTAGACATCCGGAACCTTGCCCTTCAGTTCATCCACCACTGGCACCACGGCTGCCTCGGCTATTTCCGGGATTGTCATGCAGGCTGATTCCAGTTCCTTGGTACCAAGGCGGTGGCCAGCCACGTTTATCACGTCATCAACACGGCCGAGAATACGATAGTATCCATCCGGAGTCTGAGTAGCGGCATCGCCCGGAAAGTAAGGCCAGTTACGCCAGTCCTGGCTCTCCGGGTCTTTACAATACTTGGCGTAATAAGTCTTCACGTAGCGCTCGCGGTCGCCCCAGATTGTCTGGAAGGCGCCCGGCCACGGGTTCTGGATGCAAATATTTCCGGCCATGCCTGAACCCTCCGCCACGGTGTTGCCGTCCTCATCATAGATAATGGGGTGAATACCGGGAACGGCCGGGCCCGCGCTGCCCGGCTTCATCGGGTGCAGCGCGGGCATAGTGCTGCACAGGAATCCACCTGTCTCGGTTTGCCACCAGGTATCAACGACGACTGCTGTGCTCTTGCCGATCACCTCGTGATACCACCGCCAGACCTCCGGCTCAATCGGCTCGCCAACCGTGGTCATATGCTTAAATTCAAAGTTGTATTTCTTTGGTTCGTCCGGTCCGAATTTCCGCAACATGCGCACAGTGGTCGGGGCGGTGTGAAAAATGTTCACGTTTAACCGCTCGGCGATGCGCCACGGCCGTCCGGCGTCCGGAAACGTTGGCACACCCTCGTACATCACGGTTGTGGCAGCCAATGCCAACGGCCCGTAGACGATGTATGAATGTCCAGTGATCCAGCCGATGTCGGCCATACACCAGTACACATCCTCCGGGTGAATATCCTGAATGTACTTCGAAGTCCCTGCCACGTAAGAGAGATAACCGCCGATGCTGTGCTGGCAGCCTTTGGGTCGACCGGTCGTGCCGCTGGTATACATCAGGAAGAGCGGCGCCTCCGCCGGCAGCTGCACCGGATCAACGCGCTTGCCGCGGAAAGATGGAAGCTGTTCATCCACGAAGTAATCACGTCCGTCCACCATGGGGTTCTCGGATTGATACTCGCCTGCACAACGCCGCCAGACCAGTACCTTATCGACCTGCTGCCCCGCCTGCGCCGCAATCTTTACGGCCTCGTCCGCCTTAACTTTATGGTCCAGCATTTTGCCACTGCGATAGTATCCATCCATGGTGATGAGCACCCGGCTGCCAGAATCCGCAATGCGTTCCCCGCACGCCTTGCCGCTGAATCCGCCGAAAACCACTGAATGAATTACGCCCAGACGCGCGCATGCCAACATTGTCACAGGAAGCTCACTTGCCATCGGCATGTGAATAGTAACCCGATCGCCAGTGTTAAGACCGGCAAAATCGCGCATCAACGCCGCAGTTTCATTCACGCGCACATAGAGCTCCTGATAGGTAACAACTTCGTGGGGCTCATCCTCCAACTCAGGCACGAAAATGATGGCCGCCTTATTGCGGCACGCTTCCAGATGCCGATCCACACAGTTGTAACTGGCGTTGATTTTCCCCCCGACGAACCATTTCCAGCAGGGAGCATCGCTGCTATCGAGCGTAGTGTGCCAGCGCTCGTACCAGCTCAACATATCGGCATACTCGTGGAAACAATCCGGGAAATTCTCCAGGCTGAAGCGGTCATATATGTCCGTGTCGGTCATGTTCGCCTGGGCGATGAACTCATCGCGGGGATGAAAGTAATCTTCCTCTTGCCAGTGTACAGCAATCTGTGCTTCAGTCACTGCACCTTGTTCTTTATTGCTCATCTCTGGGATCCACGCCTAATATACAGGCCGATACTTTATCACAATGATGTGATGACGCAAGTGCAATTACTCAGCATAGGCCTTGTCGCGCGCTTCACGAGAATTCCCACGGCTTCCGACCTACAACGGGGCAGCTAAGTTGACACAAAATTTTTCACAGCGGAATTGTTTCCAGTGAGTATCACGTCTCGATATTCTTTTTGACACATTCAAAGAATTCTCCGGTAAGCTTCTTTGTGATGCTCGGCGCAAAACGCGCAGCCAGGCTGGCGATAGTGCCCAAAATATGGACATCCGTGGTCCATTGCAGTTCTGTGGAGCCATTGGGGCCTTCCACTAGTATCATTTCGCTAACCATGTCTACAGCGCTTCCAGGCGCTTGGCCATGTGCTTTGAACTTTGCGCGGGTCGGAGCATCTAGCTCGACGAACTCGACATCCATAACGAAGTTCGCCTTGACCGACCCCAATCCAAGCGCAACCCTCGCACGGAACGTACTATTCGGGACCAAGATCTCCAGGCCGTTGATCCCCGGCGCACATTGACTGA
>CAUZCX010000029.1:0-15258 GCA_963578565.1 Anaerolineae bacterium | reverse complement strand
TGCCGGAGCTGCTGCTGTCCGTTGTACATCCGTTTGTGTGGGCAGCGGGGTATTAGTGGCTGATTTCGTGTTCGCCGGCACAGGGGTGTCGGTGGGACGCGGTGTGGCAGTTGCCGACTTATCTGCGCTATCGGTCACGGTGTCTGTGCCAGCCGGCGCACATGACGCTAACACGAAAGCCAGCACCAGGCCTCCCCGCAGGAACATTGTTCTCATAGAATGACGCAGCCCTCTGCTAAGTTCGCTCCAACTATACACCCGCTCGCAGCGGGTCAGCAAGCATGGGCTGCCACATTCCTACCAATCCGAATTGTCCACAGGCGGCGCCTGCAGGTGTGTGGCCCGCAGGTCATCCGTCACCAATTTGGTGTAGCGGATGAGCATCTGCAGGTCACTATGTCCCATCAGTTCCTGTAGCCTGCGCAGGTCCATGCCGTTCAGAAGGCATTGAACTGCAAACAGACGTCTGAAGCTGTGTAACACAGGCGGTGTCACACCCGCTTGGTTTGCACGTCTGCGAACGATTTGCCGTAATCCAGTGTAAGTGAGCCTGTCTACCCCCGACCGTTACCCACACGGCGCGGTCAGTGCATGCTGGGCGTTGACGCAGGTATCTTCTCAGGGCTCTGCGCGTCTTCCTACCCACAAACACAGTCCGGCCTTTCCCGCCATTACCATCACGGATGACGACAGCTCCGGTTTGTACTCCTCCTCCCACCAGTACAGGAATGTCCTCAGGGCGCGATAGAAGGCGTGTACGCCACCCTTGTTGTGTCCCTCTGTTGGAGCCACAGGATGAAGTTGCGAATTATGGTCGAGGTCAGCTGCGTTGTGGTCGTGACGCCCTGTGCATCACAGTACTCCGCGAAGAGCGCCAGCTCCTGTCTATAAAAGCCCAGTGTGCCTTCGCTCTTACCCTGCGCCCTGCGGTCAATCAGAAAGGCATCGACCTGCGTTTCGATGTGCGTTTCAATTTCCAGAAACGCAATAGTCCTATAGTTTTTGTCGGTGATGGTGATCATTTCCACTCCTTTTTGGAGGGCTATGCAATGCTACAACCGTACTATCTTGCCTCTTCACTTAGGCAGACCATGACCGCGCTGCTATCCCCATCGTAGTAGTGGTACAATCTCAGTCAAAATCATGCCCCCGTAGCTCAAGTGGATAGAGCAGCGGACTTCTAATCCGCAGGTTAGAGGTTCAAGTCCTCTCGGGGGTACTGAGAGTGCCTGCCCGCCACGCGGGGAGCAAGGCGTATGCCCAAAATAGCCACTGTAGAGCAGATGCGTGCGTTGGAAGCCGGGGCCGAAGCCCACGGATTATCCTATGCACATATGATGGAACTGGCGGGTGCGGCCATCTTTGAGACCGTGCGCGCCCGCGTGGAGGCACTCTCTGGAGCGCGCGTGGCCATACTTGCTGGGCCGGGAAATAATGGCGGCGACGGGCTGGTAGCCGGGCGCTTGCTGGCCGATGCGGGCGCGGTCGTGCAGCTCTTAACCCTTAGCCCGCGCGAGAGCGGGGACGAGAGTCTTCTGAAAGCATTGCGGGCCGGTGTTGAGGTAGAGGACTGCGAGAGCGACGCGGGGCAAAAGAAATTTTCGGGCGCTTTGCGCGGGGCGAATGTCTTTGTGGACGCGCTTTTTGGAACCGGAGCGCGACTACCCATAAAGGGGCGCGCAGGCGATTTGCTTGCTGCTATCGGTGCAGTGCTGCGAGAGTGTGAAGGGGTGCTGCGTGTGGCTGTCGATTGTCCCTCCGGATTTGATTGCGACAGTGGCGCGATGGATGAAAATATTCTCCCTGCGGATGTCAGCGTCACCTTCGGAGCGGCTAAAGTGGGGCAGTTTGTTTTCCCCGGTGCCGATGTGCTGGGCGAGCTGGTGCTGGCCGATATCGGCTGGCCGCGAGATTTGCCGGCGCTGGCCGACGTTGATTTGGATCTAGCCTCCCCCTCGCAGGTTGGCGCGATGCTGCCGGAACGCCCGCGCGACGCGCATAAAGGCACGTTTGGCACCGCACTGTTGGCGGCTGGCTCTGTCAATTATGCCGGCGCTGCTTATCTGGCTGCCGCGGGTGCATACCGGGCCGGCGCCGGGCTTGTGACAGTTGGCGCTCCAGGTGTCATCCAACCCATTCTGGCCACGCTGCTGCCCGAAGCGACCTGGCTCATCCTTCCAAGCGACATGGGCGTGATTGCCCCCGGAGGGGCTGCGGTGCTGCAGGATGCTCTCGCGCGCGCGGATGCACTGCTTCTTGGCCCCGGCTGGGGCACCGAGAAACCAACCGCGGATTTTTTGAGTGCGCTGCTACTAGAAGACGGGGTGGTCGGCAGTGGCCGCATAGGTTTCGGGCTGGGGCGGGGCGTTTCTACTGAGGTTACCTTGCGGGCAAGCCTGCCCCCCACAGTGGTGGATGCGGATGGATTGAAATTGCTCGCCGCGTTGCCGGATTGGCCGCGGCTGCTACCGGCTTCGGCAGTGCTCACCCCACATCCAGGCGAAATGGCGCAGCTCACTGGGCTCTCGAAGGCTGAAATTCAAGCGGACCGTGTCGCGGTGTCGCGCCGCTTTGCTGCTGAGTGGGGTCATGTGGTGGTGCTCAAAGGCGCTTTCACTGTGGTGGCTGCGCCGGACGGGAAAGCTACATTGCAGCCCTTTGCCACTGCCGCATTGGCGCGTGCGGGCACCGGAGATGTGCTCGCTGGGTTGATTACCGGGCTGCTGGCTCAGGGTTTACGTCCGTATCCGGCTGCCGTGGCAGGGGCTTTTTTGCACGGTCTTGCTGGAGAGATGGCGACCGGAGAGGTGGGAGCGCAAGCCAGTGTGCTGGCTGGGGATGTGCTTGCGATGACGCCGAAAGCAATCGCCTCGGTGCTTGCTCTGGATTAGGCGCCTGCGGCGGCGCCATCACCCTCGGTGGCGCGGTCTGCTTTCTCGGTCGCGGTTTTGGCTACGTCTCGGACTATTTCTTCAGCTTTGCTACGTACCTCGGCAGCCACTTCTGTTGCCCGCATCTTGGCGTCTTCTGCCGCATGTTTGGCGCGCTCCTGCGCATCGTGCCAGCTGGCCTCGCCCCGCTCTTTTATCTCGATCCCTTTTTCGCGTACCTGCGAGCGTGTTTCTTTCCCGCTCTGCGGGGCCAGTATCAGCGCGATCGCAGCGCCCACCAGCCCGCCGATGACGAATCCTGAAAAGAACGCACCAAAATCACTGTTATTGTCTGCCATACTTCACTCCTTTCGACCGTCTTTTAGTATTAATGGCCACCCTGGCCTCGCTCGGGCCAGAGCATTTTCAAAAAGCGCAAGCCTCCTGCCAGTGTGCCGCTCAGTTTAATCACCGGAGCAGCTACATTTTCTCTCACCATCCGTGCAGTGCCGTGCAGCGTACCTATTGTATCACTTGCCTGATCCAGAATAGGTTTGATTTCGTGGTGCAGCAAATGCAGCAATCGCGCAAGCTGCACCGTGACAATAATCATCGCTACACCTATCACCAAGATCTCGAGTGCAAATGCGATGATCACCATGTCGCGTATTATGCGCGTCAAGCCCGGGTTGCGCAGCAGGAAAACGACCAGCATCGTCAACCCTGCCACCAGCAGCAACGCGATTGCTGCCAATGCGACCGGAATTTTCCAGGCTGACGATCCGTTTGCGCCGTTGTCGGGCGCGGATACATGGGGTGACTCAGTCATCAGTGCGATTATAAGCTATCCGTAGCTAATCAGGAGGTCGCGCTAAGTCTTTTTTATTGCCTTATGGCGGGTGCGCGCACAGCCAGCCAGTGCGCCAGCAGAAGAGACAGCGTCGACCCTAGTGTGGCCATGCCTGCGTTGAGCGGACCGATGGCGTAAATATGCGCTTGGACCATCGGGCTGACGTTGTGCCCGATTACGAAACCTACCCAGCTGGCGGCAAGATAGAGCAGTAGCCTGCGCGCGTCGCCGCCTCGGACTAGATGGAAGAATGCACCGTACAATGTCGGCAATATAATGGCGAGCAGGTAAGCGGACGTGGTCATGGCTGAATCTCTCCCCCTCCTAGGCACACGTCGTCGCTGTAGAACACTGCAGCCTGTCCGGGCGTGATGTCGCGCAGTGGCTGATCGAACTCCATTTCTACTGTGTCGGCGCTAACTGGGGTAATGCTGGCCGGGGCCGGTTTGGCATGGTAGCGAATTTGCACCCCAGCGCGCAGTGCGCTGCCTGGCGTCTCACCACTTATCCAGTTTACCTTTTCGGCGCGTAGGCGGTGGCTTCCCAACTCGATTCGGCAGCCCACCACCAGCGTGTTAGCAGCGTGCTCAATGGCTAACACGTACAGCGGCTCGGACGCTGAGATGCCTATACCCTTGCGCTGCCCGATGGTGTAGAGGGGCAGGCCGCGGTGTTCTCCAATGCACTCTCCCTGCCGGTTGACAATCGGGCCGGGGCGCAGCGCTTCTGGAGCATGCTTGCGTACAAATTGTCGGTAGTCGTTGTTGGCAAGGAAGCAGAGATCTTGGCTTTCAGGATGCTGCGCCACCTCCAGTCCGAAGCTTCGGGCCAGTATGCGCGTTTCGGATTTGGTGTAAGCGCCGATCGGAAAGAGCGTACGCTCAAGTTCTCGCTGGCCGAGCATGCTGAGCGCATACGACTGATCTTTATGTGCGTCCAAACCCCGGTGCAACTGGTACTGGTTGCCCTGTTTATGTAGGCGCGCGTAATGACCACTTGCTAGGTGTGTTGCACCCATCCCCAACGCTTTGTCGAGCAGGAATCCCCACCGAATGTGGCGATTGCATTGAATGCATGGGTTGGGCGTAACGCCGGAAGTGTATCCGCTGAGAAAGAACTCGACCACTGCTTGGTGGAAAACCTCGCGCGCGTCGATGACATAAAATGGGATGTCGAGCAGCGCCGCCACCTTCCGCGCCCGCTCGACCGCGTCCGGAGTGCAACAGCGGTTATGGCCATTCCCGTTTTGGCCGTTCTCGCTCCACAGGCGCAGCATCAGCCCGAAAACTGCATGGCCCTGATCGCGCAGCAGCGCGGCAGCGACCGAGCTATCCACTCCCCCACTCATTGCCACCGCCACGCGCTGCTCGTTAGTCACCTGCCGCTCTCATTCGTTCGATGATATCGGGGAGCAATGAAACCATGTGTTCGATGTCCTCATTCTTCGTGTGTCGACCAACACTTAGGCGTAATGAACCCAGCGCCCAATGGGGGGACAGCCCGAGCGCACGCAGCACCGTGGATGGTTCCGGGCTGCCGGTTTTGCAGGCAGATCCAGAGCTTGCAGCCACCCCTGCCAGATCGAGATGCATGAGCAGCTCGTTGCCATTGATGCCAGCGAACACGAAGCTGGCGTTGTTGGGAAGCCGCTTGGACCGGTGACCTGTCAAATGTGCATCCGGCACCGATTGGAGCACTGTGTCGATTAGCCGATCGCGTTGCGCTTCCATTTTGCTGCAGTCATGCTGCCGTCGTTCTGCGGTAAGCTGCATAGCGGCGGCCATTCCCACAATCAGGGGCACGTTGTGCGTGCCGGCACGGCGGCCGGTCTCCTGGCTGCCACCGGTCTGGGTGGGCTGCAGCGCTGTGCCTCGGCGCGCGTACAGCAGCCCCACCCCTTTTGGGCCGTAAAACTTGTGTGCGCCAAGAGAGAGCATGTCCACGCCCAGATCTTCTACATCCAGAGTCAGCTGGCTGCCAGCCTGCACCGCATCAGTGTGGAAGAGCGCCCCGTGCGCGTGCGCAACGCCCGCCAGCTCCGAGATGGGCGCTATCACTCCGATTTCGTTGTTGGCGTACATGATTGAAACCAGCCCGGTGTCAGTACGCAGCGCAGCGGAGAGATCTTCGGATGAGGTCAAGCCGTGCTTGTCCACCGGAAGTTCGGTCAACTCAAAGTCGTGTTGCTCTTTCAATTGCCGGGCGGTGGTTAGCACCGCCTGGTGTTCCACCGCCGAGACGATGAGATGGTTTCCGTGCCCGGACGCGCGCGCTGCCAGCGCCGCACCGCGGAGCGCAAGGTTATCGCTCTCGGTGCCGCATCCGGTGAAGATGATTTCGTCCGCGCTGCACTTGAGGATAACCCCAATTTGTTCCCGCGCAGAACTCAGCGCGTGTTCAGCGCGCTGTCCCCATCTATGAACAGAGGCTGGGTTCCCATATTCATCTTCGAAGAACGGAATCATGGCCGCGACTACCTCGGGCTCCACAGACGTGGTTGCGGCATGATCTAGATAGATTGGCTTTGTCATGCAGATAACAGCGCGCTTCCGACTCTAAAGTTGAAAACCTTGCCGGGCCAGTACCACCTTACGCTCCAGATTATCCACGAAATCGAGCAGTCGGCTCTCGAGGTCGTCCCACTCCGTGCTGCTCAGGATATCCTGCACTACGCCTGGGTCTTTGGCTATACCGGCGGTGAGAATCTGAGAGCAATCCCCGTAGAGTGTGTACCAGGCATCCGTCGGCTGGATGCCCAGTTTGGTGATACCGGGCACGAACTCGCGCACCACGAACTCGAAGTACTCCTTCTCGAGATCCGGCTTGATGTCCCAGCTAAGGATAAGCTTAACCATGTTCGCGGGATATTGCATTCGCTGCTGGTGGTGCTAATCACCCTTTCGTTGTAGTACCACCACCTGCGTTTCCTCCGGAAGGCTGGACTGGGTTACCTTCAGACTTGGTTCCGGCGACACTCTTCCGAGTCCCATTTCCTTTAGGAATCTGCTGAGTGGATCCAGTTTCAGTTTTGTTTTACCTGTCTTGTAGTGCATCGGTACCACAATAGATGGTTGAATCAGGCTGATGATTTCCGCGGCCTGCACCGCATTCAGACCCTTCCCGCCGCCGACCGGTACCAGCAGCACATTTACCGTACCCAGTGCCTCTACCTGCGTCTGCGCGGGGATGGCACTCATGTCTCCCAGATGGCATATGCTGGCGGTCTCGTACTCGATGACGTAGGCGATGTTTTCTAGTTGAGTCCCAGCGCCGTCTTCTGAATTTCTCATCGTGGTGCGCATCCCAGTGATGAATGCCCCCGCGATTTCATATTCACCCGGACCCGTGACGGTACGTGCACCCTTCACGGTGGAGAGATTGCTGTGCCCGGGCGCGTCGTGGCTCACCGTGACCACATCCGCTTTCAGGTGCGGCGGTGTGAAGCCTATGCTTTTGTCAAACGGATCAGTGACAATGGCGGCGGCGCTTCGCTCCATCAACCGAAAACATGAGTGCCCGAACCATGTGATTTCCATAACCTGAATCTTATGGGCGATTATACCACCGTGGTATCGGATGGTTGGTGAGCGGAAACCGGTATAATGTCCGTAGGTTGCAAGCGCGCTCCAGAAAATGACCAGTTCCACTCGGTTGTCGCCACTGCTCTCTGATGATGACCTGCTTCTTTTCACGCGGCGTATCTACACTCGCCTGTACGAGATCCTAGGCGTGCATTTACCCCAGAACCAGGGCGTAGACGGCGTATGTTTTGCCGACTGGGCGTCCAACGCGCGTCGCGTCAGCGTGGTTGCTGATTTCAATCAGTGGGATGGCAGCCGACAGCCGATGCGTGCGCGGCGTTTCCGGGATTTGGACGCTGTCGTGGTCAAAGTGGACTTGGCCTAGAAAGTGGACGCCAGCGCTCTGGTTCGTGCTAGACTAGTGACCGGATCTGTGCTGCGGCCAACTGCTGGCGTCATACGCTTGCAGCTGGCCGCAGCCATGCTAGCAGCCTGTTCGAGCGGCGGATCACCCACAGCTCCTGTTTTGCCTACCTTTGTGCCGCCGGGGATGATTGAGAACCCGGTCGCGGCTGGCTCGGACGTCACGCCTTCTCCTGCTATCTCGGAACTGGGCGCCGTCGCCAATTACCATTTTGACGTGGTGCTGGATTATTCGGGCCATCGGGTGCAGGTTACGCAACTGGTGGAGGTAATCAATCCTGGTCCAGATGTGTGGACCGAGCTAGTTTTCTTTCTGCCTAACGATTTGCAGACTACGCGTTTTACTATTAGCACGGTGCGTCTACAAGAGCAGGTCCAGACCACTGCCACGCAGCTTCATTTCACTCCTGATGGCTTTCTCGCGCTCCGGTTGTCAGAAGATCTGAACCCACATGAATCGCGGCTGGTGGGCATAACCTACGGGTTGGAGGCGGCTGAGATTGGGCTGGGCACTCGTCGGCCTCTGGGCGATGTAGGCTACGGGGAGGAGGTTATACAGTTCATCAACTGGTACCCGCATCTAGTTCCTTACCATCCGGGGCGCGGATGGGAGCGGTGGGCACCGACCGATGTCGGGCCATCGCTGCTGTCCGATGTAGCCGATTTTCAGTTGCAGGTGCGTGCTCCGGAGGGTATTGTGGTTGCAAGCGGTGGCCCGGTGGAGCGCCGGGGCAATCTATGGCAATTCCATATGCAAAATGCGCGCAGCATTGCCTTCAGCGCCAGTCCGGACTACGAGCTCAAAACCCGCACAGAAGCTGGGGTCACCCTTTACGTTTTTTATCTGCGTGAACATGCCTTCGCAGCCGATGCTGTGCTCACGGCCGCCAGCCGTACCCTGGCACTCTTCAACGACCAGTTTGGGCACTATCCTTATCACAGCCTGGTCATAGCGCAAGATGCCTACCTTTCCAGTGTTGCCGCCGGGGGATTGTTGCTTCACAGTGGTAAAGGATTCGAGGATTACACCGGTCAGCCCGACACGCTGCTCATGGCGCTGCTCCCACTGACGATGGCGCATCTGTGGTGGGGACAAGTGGTTGGCTACCATCCAATCGCTGAGCCTTGGCTGGGGGCGTCTCTCTCTATGTACGCGGAATATCTGTACCTTGAGCATTACTATCCGGATATGAAAGATTGGTACTGGCGTGACCGCATAGACTACTGGCAGCCAGATGGCGCGCTGAATCTGACGGCTTACGACCTTGAGAGTACGGAGGGGTTGCTGCAAAACACCTACAGAGTGGGTGCGCGCTTCCTGCATGAGTTGCGCACCGGAATGGGGCCGGCGGCGTTCCGGCGTTTCACCCGCGAACTTTTCCGTAATGGTGCCTTCAAATTTGTGAGCGGGGATGAATTTTTCGATACGCTGCGGCGCTACGCAGACGAATATCCGCAACTTGTCATCGCGCGTTATTTCGATGAGACGGTGTCCATGCCCACTCTGCTGCCCCCGCTGACCCCACGACCCACGCCCGGGCCTCCGGCCACCGCCACTCCGGTGCAGCGCATCCATGTGGTACGGCCCGGCGAAACCCTGATTGGCATTTCAATTCAGTACGAGGTGCCGATCCAGATGATCATTGACCGCAACCATATCGTCGACCGCGCCACAATCCAGGTGGGCCACAAACTGGTGATCCCGTATCCCTAGCGGCCATTCACGCCAGCAATGGATAGCTATTCCGGCTGCATGCTTGCCCGCACGCGCTTCCACATCTCCGGACTGGCTGCAGCTAGCAGTGGGAAATGCGGTCGCGAGTAATTCTCCGCCCCCTTTAGCGGGAATGGTACGGAGCCGTCTAGCGTGTCAATTACCCCGCCTGCCTCTCCAATCAGGAGCCAGGCCGCAGCCAGGTCCCATACTTTCGGCTCTGGCACGATGCTGAAGAGGGCTTGACCGCGTGCTACCAGGTACAGCTCGTAAATTGTTGAACCGAATGTGCGTCGTTTTGCGCGCAGCCTAGGCCAATAATGCCGCTCTGCCCCTGCGCTGCAAGTGAAAATTGAGTGGCGGGCAACTTCTCCGGGCCTGCGTGCCGAAATCGAGTGGCGGTCTTCGAACGCGCCTGCGCCTGCGATAGCGTGGCAGAGCATATCGAACACTGGAAAGTACAGCACCGCTATGCTTGGCTGACCGTGCTCCAACAGCGCTATGGACACCCCCCACAGCGGCAAGCCCTGACTGAAGTTGGTGCTTCCATCCAGCGGGTCAATTACCCAGACATACTCATTATCAGGGTAGTGGGAGTGGTTCATCTCCTCGCTGATGATCAGGTCATCCGGAAAATTTGTTGTGATCTCCGCGCAGATGAAAGCATCCACAGCGGTGTCTGCTTGCGTAAGGGTGGTGCCATCCGATTTCATATGCACCTCGGTGTTGCCGAACCAGCCCAGCAGCCGCTTTCCAGCCGCGCGTGCTAACTCCATTGCAAATGGCAGGGCGGAATGCTCAGAAGCGGCGCTGCTGGGCGCTGTAGATATTCGATTCATTTGCGATAACGTCCGGATTCAGATGGTCCGGCCATGGCTACTCCTATGGGCTGCAGCGTATGCAGAATGCGCAGGGTGGGGGCGTGGTGCTCCACCACCTTCGGCAGCCGCCGATAGCAGTGCGGAGATTCGTCCGAGCCTGCGCCGCGCAGCTCAACCCCCTGCTCAGAAATCCAATCGAGCATCATACGGCGTGAAATCTTTCCTCCGCGGCGTTTCCCTTTTCTGCGTCTGCCTGCAGCCTCTGTGCGCGACATTATGCGCCCGGCTCCGTGGATGGTGCTATAGAGCGCACGCTTGCTTTCGTGAGAGTCAACACCCTCTACAATCACAGAGACATCACCCATGCTGCCGCCGATGAAACTCCGCTGTCCGGGATAAGCCGGGGTGGCGCCTTTGCGCACCACCCAGATGTCGGCGCCGTTGTGGCGCTCCATCCAAGCGAAGTTATGGTGATTGTGCACCTCTTCCATGATTTCTGCACCCAGCATCCGAGTCACCCGCTGACATACCCAATCTCTTCCCGCGTAAGCGTATGCACCCGCCAGTTTTATTGCGCGCAGATAATCTTGGCCAAGATTGCTATTCACCGGTATCACCACTGGGTAAACATCGTTCGGTTTTCCGCCTCCGGCCTTTATAAAATGAGTTGCCACCCTGTGTCCGAAACCGCGTGATCCGAAGTGTACACCTATCCACACTCTCTCTGCCTCGTCCACGAAAAGGTCGACGTAGTGGTTACCGCTGCCGATACTGCCAAGTTGCTCCGCCGCCAGGCTCTTCAGCGCCGCCAGCGGCTTGAGCCTCCATGCCTGATCTTCGAATAGCGGGTGGTCAACCGGTTCTTTGTTCCTGCAACCCACTCCGAAAGCGATTGTCTCCCAGATGTCGGTCATTATCGTGCTGATGTTTGCGCGCGCCTCATCTGACGGTAGGTCCAGACGCACAGCTTTGTTTCCGCAGGCGATGTCGTAACCTACACCAGAGGGAGAGACTGCATTCTGATAGGCTAGCACGCCACCGATGGGTTGTGCGTAGCCGAGGTGATGATCTGCCATCAGCGCGGCTGTCACCGCGCGGTCATGCTGCAGGCAATTACGCATTTGCACAAGCGCGTTTTCCTGCAAGTCGCCCCATACCGGGATGTTGTCGTGCAGCTGAAATGGCATATCTGATCAACCAGGAATAAGGATTATCGCCAACGCATGCACAGTCAGTGTGCGAACGGCAGAGTGGCGCTGCCGGAGAAAATGCGCGCGCCGGTGTCGCTAAAGCCCACCGCCTCGGCAACGCTTATGGAGCCTTGGTTGTTCTCTGCGGCGATATAGAGAGGTTGCACGCCGGTGCGCATTAGTTCGTTCGCCAAAGCGGCAATCACCGAGCGCCCCCATCCACGGCCGCGCGCTTCCGGAGCAGTAGAAACAGAGACTTCGGCAAAATGCGGTGAGCGCCATATTACTCCGGAGGTGGAAAGCACGCGCTGGTTGGAGCAAATCTCGAAGCGGGGCATGCCGTTTGGCCCAGTTTTGGGTTGCACCAACGCGTTGATTGTCGGCCGGAAGTGTGCTGGATCCAGGCAATATACGCGCAGCCTCTCCGAAGCGCTCATATCCAGCTCGCGCCCAGCCGCCGCTTCAAGTGCGGGTGGCAGCAGCAGATAGTACGGTCTGCCAGCGATCAACGCGCGATGGAAAAGAGCGCCAGCGGTCTGTTCGGAGGGTGCTCGCATGGTAACAATGGGAGTGAAAAGATCCATGCCAGTCTGTGATCGTACCAGGAATCCGTCCGCTCGACCATCTGTGTCGTGGTGCAAGAAGAGGCACGTGCGTTCCGGGTCATGGTGCAATGCGTAATAAGTAGCAATCGCGTCAGCAGGAGAGTGCGTGTTCAGGAGTGCCTGCACGCACGCCCGTTTGGTGGCAAGATCGGGCATGGTTGGGCGAGTATATCATGCTTGAACCAATGCGCCGCTGGTATGAGGTGCACAGAAGTCGTGGCCTCGTCATATGTTATCCGTGCGAAAGGCGGCTTTATATTCTCAAGATGACTCCGGTCGCGCTGCAGCAGGGATAGTTCGGCGGCACGCTCGCGCAGGCAGGTCTGCACGATGTGGCTGACAAACTGCTCCTCGATTTCCAGCAGTTGGCTCAGGGTACAATGGGCAATTTCTGGCTCAACCATCCAGAATTCGGTCAGGTGGCGGCGAGTTTTTTATTTTTCGGCGCGGAAAGTGGAACCGAAACAATATACCTTACCGAACGCGGCGATATTGGCTTCGTTGTAGAGCTGTCCCGTTTGTGCCAGATAAGCCCGTTGGCCAAAGTAGTCAATCTCGAAAAGGGTGGAAGCTCCCTCGGCGGCGGTCGGCGTGATGATGGGCGTGCTGATCTCCATAAATCCGTTTTCGTCAAGCCACTCGCGAACCGCGCGCATGACGGTAGCGCGTACCCGTAGAATCGCCCACTGGCGCGAGGAGCGAATCCACAAATGACGGCGGTCGAGCAGGAATTCTACGCCATGTTCTTTGGGCGTGATAGGGTATTCTTCCACTGCCTGCAGAAGTTGAGTGTTCTCGACGCCGACCTCGTAGCCTCCGGGTACGCCGGGCGCGCGCTCGTCGGAGCGCACCGTGCCGGTCACTACCACGGCTGATTCCTGTGTCAATTTCCGCGTGGTTTCAAAGACCGCATCTGACACATCCTTTTGGAAGGCGACGTACTGCACCACGCCGGTGCCATCGCGCAACTGCACAAAGTGCAACTTCCCCTTGCCCGTTCTGGCGTGTACCCAGCCCTACAAAGTAACCTTCTGGGATACGTAATCAGAGATGTTTTCGATGCGGATCAACATTGCAAAACTTCTTACTATTCGTGACTCAGAGGGGCAACGTGTTTTCTTACCGGTGCCGGCAGCAGCTCGGCCAGCAATTTCCGTTCTGGAGCTGCAAACACTCCGAGAAAGATAGTTGCTGCCAGATAGATGATGCCGCCAAGCATCAGGCCGAGCAACAGATGCAGCCGTGCCCCCAACCAGGTAGCAGCCGCCATGAGCAGCGTAGCTGCTCCCAGACGCCAGAACAGGCGCCGCCATGGCGTCGGGCTCAGGTGACGAAACACGTACCACTGGAAAGCTGCGCCTATCACGATCTCCGATAGAATGGTGGAAATTGCCGCTGCGCGGAACCCGTAGAGTGGAATGAGCATCGCATTTATGACAATGTTAAAAGTAACAGCGATTACAAAAGCACGCGTTAGTGCCCGTTGCTGCCCAATGGCCACCAGCAGATAATTGGTCACGCTGTTTATCCACCCGAAGGGAATTGACCAGATAATCAATTGCAACGCTATCGCACCGTCTGGTAGAAACTCGCGTCCTCCGAGCAACCCTACCATAGGAGCGGCAAGAAATGTGGTTGCAACCGCCAGAGGTAACGCGACCGCAACCATCAACTTGATAGCGAGGTGATAGGTACGTGTCAGCGCCGGGCGGTCCCCTGCAGCCTGGCGGCTCATCAACGGGAACAGGGCGAAGGTGAAAAAGGACGGAATGATATTGAACGCATCCACGAATTTGTACGCGGTTCCATAGCGCCCTACTTCGGCCTCTCCGCGCATGGTACGGATCATCGGAATGTCTATTTTAAAGAACAGTGTCGCAAGCAGGTGGTTGAGCATCAGCGGGAATGATTCAGAGACCATGTCGCGCTGCAGGGCAATGTCAAATTCTGCGCGCGGGCGGAAGAACAAGCGCCATACCGTCGCTGTCAGCACACTCATGGTAATCGCGTTGACCACTATGGTTACTCCTGCCAGGCCTATGAAACCGTAGCCCAGCAGTAGCGCCCCTACTCCAAAGGCAACTTTCAGTACTGTGGTTAGGCTGCTGATCACAGCTGGATACTCGGCCTTTTCGTAGGCATAAAAGAGCGCTGTGAGGCCGGTGGATACCGATGAGAAGAGCATCCCCACCGCTAGCAATGCGATCGCCAGAACCGTATCATCCCCTAGGGTGCCCGTGTGCCGTTGGTATAGTGCTATGCCGCCGAGAAAAACTGGTAGAGTGACGCCTCCCAGAATCACCCGTAAGACGGTAGTGTTCGATAGGAAGCGATTGGCGTGGGCACGGTCGCGAGATGCCTCGCGGCTGAGCCAGGTGTTTAGGCCGAAATTTGTCCAGATATCAAACCACCCTATTATGACGATGGCGGTAGCGTAATTGCCCGCCTCGGCCGGGCCTAGTACGCGCAGGTAGAACATGGCAAAAATGAAATCTATGGCGCGGTTGAGCAGGCTGAACCCCATCGGCGCCATGCTGTTTTTCGCCACTCTGTGCACCGGCGAGGAGGATTGTTCGCGGTAGAATGATCGCCATGCCCACACGGTGCTGAGCAGCACAAGGGTCAATACGGAAAGCGCCGATGCCAGCCCGCCTAGGCGAAAGGAGGCCGGGATATACTTGAAACGCACCTGGTGCTGACCGGCATTAAGGTGCACGGCGCGGAAATTCCCGTTGGCTCGTAGCACAGGCTGCCGCTCTTCCGGAGCCCCCTCGGATTGTACAAAAGCCTGCCATCCCGGCGCATAGGAATCGGCCAGCAGCATATAGCCGGGCCGCTGTAAGTTTGCCTCGATGTGCATCTCGTTCAGAGATGAAGCTGTGATATTGGCCGGTTCTGGCTGGCATTCCCGCTCCGGTTCGGTGGGTCGGGAAGGGCGATCGGAAGCGTCGGGCTGCAGCGCGATGAAATGGCGCGGGTCATATTCACGCAGCGCGGCTGCAAAATCCGGTGTGCTGAAGGCGCATCCCTCGGTTAACGTGAATGCGCGCGGAGAAACATCTATGTTGCGGTACACGCGCAACTCACCTTGATACACCAGGGTGTATTTCTGCGGGCTGTAGATTTCCTGTTGGCTGAGGACGTATTTTACGTTTAGCAGGTCCAGCAGCGGCGAATGCAGCCCTTGCCAGGTGCTTATAGGGGCAATGCGGTTGTAAGCTAGCTCATGCTGTGGCTCAATCAGGGTCATGTAATTGGCGTACT
>CAUZCX010000028.1:0-15993 GCA_963578565.1 Anaerolineae bacterium | reverse complement strand
TGATCCTATCTCATGCTGATTATGACCACGGAGGAAACGTGGCTCCCATCCTAGACGAATGGGAAGATGTAGAGATAATTGCCTCGTCGGGTTTGCCCGCAATTCTAGGACTGCCCCCCAATGCGAAACAGAGCGTTATCGGGGAGAGCATGGAGGTGCTTGGCCGCCGATTCAGCTTCATTGATCCACCGCTCGCCGACCGATCCCACACGGCATGGATTTATGATCACGGAGCTGGCGTGCTATTCACCTCAGATGGATTTGGCAATCATCATTCTGATGGAATGTGTGATCTGATCTCCAGCGACATTCCTGAAGGCATTGCGTCGGACGACATCTATGATTTCCACCGCGAAACACTCGTCTTTCTTAGATACTTTAACCCAGCCAAGCTACGTACCACGCTAGAGTCATTGTTCGATACTTATCACATCACATATATCGCACCGGTCCACGGGAACCCAATTGCACGTGAGAATTTGGACGCATATTTGGATCGACTGAATCAATCGGTAACCAGAATGTCCGAGGAGTACACTGTCCCCAACTGAGTGGTCTATATCATGGGCTTTCAGATTATCTACAAACAGTACATCCAGAAACGCTCCCGCTGCATTGCCAGATCCGGGGGGAGTTTTTTTGTTGATTATTGATGTTACACAGCGGTTAGACAACCGCCGAAATTAGCTTAAAGTTACCGCCTTTGGTCATGTTGCTACCAGCTGCGTGTCATCGGTTAATGACCGAAACTAGCCGGATGAGTTGACGCTTTGTGCAACAAGGTATTGACGGCGCTGAAGCGCTACTAATATCAATATGCAAGCCAGGCCAAAAATTGGGGCGAACAAGAGCGCGCGGAGTCCAACCGTCAATGAATATTTGTCGGCCAACAAGCCCGTAACCGATGCTCCGATGCCCCCCGGCGCCCATCCCAAACCAATTACTAATGCTGAGGCGAGCCCAATACCGCGTGGCCACAACTCCTGCGCAAAAACGATGCTAACAGGAAACGTAAGACCCATCAGTATTCCCAGTACGGCGATGAGGATCGCCTGAATTTCGGGGCTGACCACGTTCAAGAAAAACCAGTAGGCCGGGCTGAGGAAACCTAGCCCTAGTGCCATAACTTGCCAGCGTCCAATTCGATCTGACAGCGTACCACCCAAAAGACTACCGCCACCCAGGGAAGCGGAGAACAAAAACAGCAATTGTCCCCCCACCGTCAGGGTACGGCCTTGTTCTTGTATCCACATTGGCAGATAGGTCATAAACGAGAGATGAAACCAAGATCGAAACATGATGGCCAACACAACGAGGATGAGGCCCAGCAACCATCCATTGCGATTTTCACGTCCAGCATGACTGTTTTTATCTCGAGAATCCTCCGAATGAATAGCTGCACGCATTCCCAATTTCCAGTAAATCAGCAACCCGGCCAGCAGTGCGATCGGAATTAATATCGAAGTACCCGGCATACCCAACCAGCCGATGCCGACTGCGACCAAGAGCGGGCTCGAGGCTGCGCCCAAGTTGCCTCCGACCGAAAAGAGGGATACCACTGCGCCCCTGTGTTTGCCCACGCCCACCGAGGCAATCGTCGCGCCAGAAGGATGGAATGCGGCAGACCCTAATGCCCCCAGGGCAACTGCCAGGATGAGAAGCTCGTAGTTTGGTGCAAGCCCTACCGACCCCATAAAGACACCGCCCCAGATCACCCCAAGGGCTGCCAGCTTCTGCGGACTCCAACGGTCACTCCAATAGCCAAAGGCGGGTTGTGCGACCGACGCAACAATGCACAGGACAAGAGGGATGAAGCCAATCTGGGCGAAGCGCAGACCCATTGATACGATGAGTAGCGGATAAACAATCGGCAGGAAGTTGTAACAAACTTCGATAATGAAATGCCCGAATACGCTTATCGAAACCGAGAGGATGGCATGGCGCGACATAGGAATATTTAGGAATCGACTATGACGATAGGTCATCGGTACTATCTCTACTGTCATAGCTTATTTTGGCACCATCTGATGCCCTAGTTACGTAAATTGTCGCCTGCAATCCTGTAACCGTCTGATAATTAGCGGCAGCCAGTTCAATAAACCGATGTACCGCTGTGGAAGCCACTAGCGCCACGGCACAACCGCCGAATCCAGCCCCAGTAAGCCTGGCTCCAAAACATCCAGGCTGCTGCCGTGCGACATCTACGATCGCATTCAATTCCCGACTTGATACATCGTAATCATCCCGCAAGCTTACGTGACTAGCATCCATCAACCTTCCCATCTCAGCCGCGTATCCGCGGCGCATGCCAGCTGCAGCTAGTTTGGTGCGCGCGTTTTCTGTGATAACGTGGCGGCCTCGTCGATACATTGTATCTCCCAGTTGCTGCGCCGCAGATTCTAATTGCTTGCTGCTTACTTCTCTTAAGGAAGACTCTCCGAAGTGGGCAGCTACCGCCTGACACTCGACAACCCGATCGTTATAGGCCGTATCAACTAACTGGCGACGGGTTGCGGTATCGAGTACCACAACGACGGTTTCCCGTGGCAATGGTACCGGTTCGAAGGCTAGAGAACGGCAGTCGATCAGCAATGCATGATTGGCAATGCCCGCAACTGCCGTCATCTGATCCATGATCCCGCCCTCTATTCCCACCCACTCGTGCTCTGCACATTTCGCAATCTTGGCGATAGTAAGAGCATCCCAGGAGAAACCAGATACACACTCAAAGGCCCGGACAGTGGCCATTTGTAGAGCAGCGGATGAAGACAACCCCGCGCCAATAGGTACATCTCCGGCAAGCACGCCGTCCCATCCCTGAAGTTGGTAGCCTTCTTTCTGCATAGCCCAGGCCATGCCTTTCAGCCACTCGTCCCATTGCATTGCTCCACGTTGCAGATAATCCAATGAGAACTCAATAACCTCATCGAAGTCGACGGAGTATATTCTGATCTGCCGATCATGGCGCTGGCGCAGGGCAATCCAGGCTGCGCGGTTAATAGCTATCGGCAGCACGTAGCCATCATTGTAGTCGGTATGTTCCCCAATCAGATTGACGCGGCCCGGGGCGCGCACAACGAATCGAGGTGGCGCCCCGAAACGAGTCTGAAATTCATAGGACACGAGTTTTTGAAGAGACATGAATGATAGTGTGATTCTACTGTGGGTGCTGCTAAGTATTTGCCAACAACAGCCAGCATTATAGTATACGCAGCGCAGGTGCTGAGAAAGTCAGGATGCGGTTAGTATTGCTAGACAATGGTAATGGGCTTCTGCTCGCTGCATAATTGACACCTTTGGGAAGTCGATGATTCTCATTGTCGATCGATGTTATATAATGACTGCACTATTGTATCTTGAGGTATATCAGCGTCCGATTAAATGGGAGAGCAGTAATCTCGTATGCCGCTGCGTGAAGAGATGTCTTGTTCTGCCACAATCAATTTGATCCGCTGCGGAACCACCGTCTTGTTATCCTGAAAACCGCTGTGCCAAAGAGCAAGTTACCGCAACCAGAGGAAACCTTGAAAGGAATTGAATGCAGAATCGGAGTAGATCTCGGCGGGACCAAGATTGAAGGCATCGCAATCGCAAGGGATGGTAATGTGCTTACGCGGCAGCGAGTGTTGACCCCCACGGGTCCGGGGGATGAAACCTATGGCGAGATCCTAGGTACCGTTCGCGATCTGATTCTCGATTTAGAAAGTACCATCGGGTTTAAGGGAAGCGTAGGGGTGGGCATTCCCGGTACGCTGTCAACGACAACAAGGTTGGTCAAGAACGCGAACTCGACTTCACTGATTGGTCATCCGTTAAATCGGGACTTAGAAGACCTGTTGCAGCGCCCAATACGGCTACAAAATGATGCCAACTGTTTTGCCTTTTCTGAGGCCACGGATGGTGCGGCGACCGGTGCAGACAGCATATTTGGCGTTATCCTCGGTACAGGGACCGGTGGCGGGATCGTAATCAATGGGACACTCGTCCCTGGTGTAAACGGCATTGGGGGAGAGTGGGGGCACAATTCGCTACCCTGGCCGCGCAATAACGAGCTTCCCGGTCCTGATTGTTACTGCGGAAAACAGGGTTGTATAGAGACCTTTCTATCAGGCCCGGGTCTCCAACTGAGCTACTTCCGCAGAACAGGGCTTCGGATCACTGCAGAGGAAATATCTCTTCGGGCCTATGCTGGAGAACAGCATGCCACTGCAGTGCTTACCACTTATGAGGATCGATTGGCGCGTGGTCTTGCGGGGATAATTAACCTGGTCGACCCAGCAGTGATAGTACTCGGTGGTGGTCTTTCCAACATCGGTCGATTATATGACAATGTACCGAGTCTATGGACAGGCTATGTCTTCTCAGATGACGTGTGCACTACACTAGTTAAGGCGCATCATGGTGATTCCAGTGGAGTGCGTGGCGCTGCTTGGCTATGGTCTGAAAGTGAGATTTGGGGATAGAAGAGTATGACGTCACTCAGGGAAGTAGGCATGGGGCGGGAGCCACATAAGATTACCACCATGTGATGGAGATGACACAGGTATGGTGTCACAGTTCTCCATGAATGTAGCCGGTGATGGCATGGTGATGATGTCTTGAACCACGAAATTGCAGCGCACCTCTAACAATGAAGCAAGAGAAAACACTCAACGCACTGTGGTTTCTCGCGGCGATTGCCGTTGCTATCGGTGTAGCCACGTTCGTCTACGCGGCTACAGGTCTGGACCGTTGCTATTGGAGTAATATTGACTCTGATTTCTGTTATTCCGTTGCAGGCCTGAGGTTCCTAGACGGTATCCCGTCTGGGTTTGTGGAACATACCTCTTCTGGAGCAGGGCTGCCGCTTGTACAACTTATGGGTTGGACTTACGCACTCGCCTCGAAGACTGGAGTACTTAGCACGGCCTCGTTTCAGAGTCTCGCTTCTCACCCCGATCCGCTGCTGCACCTGAGACAATTCGTGGTTGCTGGCTGGCTGTCTGGCGCAGTAATCTTCCTACTGATTGTGGCGACGGTCTTCTGGTTCGCCCACCTTCTGACCGGATCAAATCTCATCAGTTTCTTCGCGAGCATAATCGCGACTGTCTCGTGGTCAAACGTACAGTTTCTGTTGAGAATCCGAGAAGAGGCCTTAAGTGCGTGCATGGGACTGCTATCGCTGTATCTTGTATTCAGAGCAGTACGATCAACTAGATTGTCAGTGTATGGGTATACGCTTGTTGGCAGCGGCATGGCATTGGCTTTCTCGCTTTTCGCGAAGCGCAACTCTCTGCCATATCTCGCCTTTTTGCCCTTGATTTTCTTGCTGACTGCGGATACCGCTTGGGACCGAGCCAGACCCGGTACGCGTATCTTGGTGCTGAAGTACGCTGCTATAGCAAATTTGTTCCTTGGAGCGCCCCTGGTGCTGCTAATGCGGTATTGGCCCGAATTCATCGCCTCATTAACCTTGTCACTCGTGCCATATTTGGTAATTGAGATACTTGGGTTTGTGTTACTGCTTTTCTTATATGTGTTGCTTGTGTTCTGTGTAAGGTCATTCCAAAGCTATGGCAGAGGAAGGATGTTCGCGCTACTGAAGCATGGTGCGTATGATGCTACGACGTACGCGCTGCTTTTCATGGCTGGGTGTGAATTGGCGGTATACGCCAGTTTTGTGCATCCGCAGGTCAATGCGTACAGTCTTTTCCTACTAGTTACGTTAGTGTCCGGCACCGCGTTAACAGCTGTAGCTGGTCGTCGGAGACAGTTTGGTTTGAGTAAGTTGATACGCAAACTTGAGTTACACCGTTGGGTCTCCGGCAGCACAGGATTGGTGATTCTTTTAGCCATTTCCTGGGGCGCCCTCTGGCACCTGGCGCGCGTCTCTCCGGAAGCGTTCGGCGCTCACATCGAGGTTGCGGTGTCGCGCGTGCTCTTCGAAATCGTACACCCACAGAGTTCGATCTTGTTCCTTTCCATTGGTGACAATTCCTCTCCACTACTCTACCTTACCTCGGTATTCGCAGAATGGTGGGGCCATTATCAGGGCTCCCGCTGGCCCGAATTGCTCATTGTGGTGCTGACGCTATTTGAGATATCGCTTTCGCGTAATGCGACAGCCTTTCGTACGGTTGTTTTCCTCGCGATAGTTGGGATGGGCATGCTGTTTTTCTCCGCGCTACGTCAACTGTTTCCGTTTTACGTAATTTACGAAGATCTTCTTACCATCCTGGCCGTGTCCCTCTGTTTCAGTCATTTGGTTAGCATATTGCGGAACCGGGTTGACGGTGTCCGCGCGACGCTGCGTGCGACTATTGTATTAGGTCTGGCAGTCACTCTCTTGGCATTCTCGCTTGTTGGAAGAACGGTGGAGTTGCGTGGTATGCAACCCGGAGATATGGATGTCGCCGGTTGTAGTGCTCCACCCCTTGGAGACACTTGTTTGTGCGACTATTATTATGCCGGTACAAAGTACGGCGGCACGGGTCTAAAGGAAATAATCGAAGAACAGTATGGGTCAAATTGTATGCAAGCGGTTGAAGCACGCGCCGTACAGGGGATACCGTAACAATGATAGTAACATTTGGCGGCAACAGGATGTCATGGCAACATCCCGACGCGGTAGTACCGAGAGGTTCCTGTCTAGCGCGGCCATACTCCATCGCATTTTGCACGGCTTCCGGAGTATAATGGCAGCAGAACGTACGGAGGTGCAGCCATGAATCCAACTATCATCGTTCTCGCTGTAATAATCATCCTAGTATTGTGGCTAGTCGGTCTTTACAATCAGATGGTAAGGTTGCGTAACCGCTTCAAGAATGCTTTCGCGCAGATTGACGTACAACTTAAACGGCGCTACGACTTGATACCCAACATTGTGGAAACGGCCAAGGGTTACATGAAGCATGAGCGCGATACGCTTGACGCTGTCATCAATGCCCGCAATCAGGCCTCCAGTGCCGGCATGGCCGCCGCAGCCAATCCGGGCGATCCCGACGCCATGCGTGGCCTCATGGGCGCGGAAGCGGCGCTCACTGGAACGATGGGGCGTCTATTTGCGCTGGCCGAGGCTTATCCAGACCTGAAGGCAAATCAGAACATGATGCAGGTGAGTGAGGAGCTCACCTCGACCGAAAACAAAGTTGCTTTTTCGCGACAGGCGTACAACGATGCGGTGATGACTTATAACACGGCATGTGAGACATTCCCCGGTGTAATAGTATCCGCTCGCTTCGGTTTCGGGGAGGCATCATTGTTCGAGGTGGAAGAGGCTGCCGAGCGCGCGGCACCTAAGGTTTCCTTTACCTAAGTCTGCCTGCCGACCATGGGCACAAGTGCGTTCGCCGCTTCCATACAGCGCGTCTATCCGTTTGTTTTGTCGAGCCAATGACAAACTTCATATGAGCAACTGATAAACATGGATTTCTTCGAAATGCAGGATGCAGCGCGGCGCAAAACCAGCTTTCTTATCATCTACTATTTTTTTGCGGTGGCTGCGATCATAGTCGCAGTGTACTTCACTGTTGCGCTGGTATTCGGCAATCGGTCCGGTTTTGACCTGGGCCTATTCTCCACTGTTGCGATTAGCACTCTTGCCGTGGTCGCTGTGGGTACGCTGATCAAAACCGCCCAACTTAAGCAGGGGGGGCAAGCCGTAGCAGAAATGTTGGGGGGTATGCTGGTGGATACCTCCACCAGCAATTCCGGTGAGCGCCGATTGCTAAATGTGGTGGAGGAAATGGCGCTTGCATCCGGGACTCCGGTTCCTCCTGTATATCTTCTGGAGCAGGAAGATAGCATCAATGCTTTTGCTGCCGGTTTCAGCCCAGGAGACGCCGTCATCGGCGTGACACGTGGTTGCGTAGAGCAGCTCAACCGCGAGGAGCTGCAAGGAGTCATTGCCCACGAATTCAGTCACATTATCAATGGAGATATGCGGCTAAACATCCGCTTGATCGGTATCCTGGGGGGCATTCTGGCAATCGCCATGATTGGCTTCGGCGTGATGCGCGCGGCAGCTTTTTCGAGCTTTGGTTACCGGCGTTCGCGCCAGCGTGACCAAGGTAACGCGGGAATGATGTTAATGCTGTTAGGTATTGGCCTTATAGTAGTCGGATACATAGGCGTACTGTTCGCTAAAATCATTAAGAGTGCGGTTTCACGCCAGCGGGAATACCTTGCCGATGCGGCCGCGGTACAGTTCACGCGTAATCCGGATGGGCTGGCGGGAGCACTGAAACAGATCGGCGGTTTTGAGGGGAGCTCTAGGCTCTTGGCGGACAAAGCAGAGGAGGCCAGCCACTTGTTATTTGCCAACGGCGTCACAAATTTCCTGAGCACGATAATGTCAACCCATCCACCCCTTCTGGATCGGATCCGGCGCATAGACTCGAGTTTCTCGGGAGATTTCGAACGTGTTGAAACCAAGGCCTCGGTCAACGCAGTTATTCCCGAATCTGTAGACGGGCAGCCGGCGCAATTCGTGGCCGATGCAGATGTCATCATTGGTTCCATTGGAGCCGCTACTCCTGCTCATGTTGTCCACGCAGCCGCGATGGTGAAAAGAATTCCACAGGAGGTGCGGATGGCTGCTCAGCAGCCATTTGGAGCGCGTGCCGTGGTGTATGGACTGCTGCTGGACGAGGAGGAACCTGTTCGTGCGCATCAACTGGAGCATTTACGGCAGTGGGCGGACGAGGCAGTGTACAATGAGACTCTGCGCTTGTTGCCGTTGATGAGTTCTGTGGGCGCCGAATTACGGATATCTCTCCTTGAGATCTCCCTTGCGGCATTGCGTCGACTTTCCTCCAGCCAGTATCGCGATTTTCGATCCAATGTACAGCATCTGATGGAAGCTGATGAACACATCAGCTTGTTTGAATACACATTACAGCATATGCTATTGCGCCACCTCGAGGGTGCATTCGCCGAGAAAGGCGCTGTAACGAAGCAGGTGAGATCTATGGTTTCGCTGCGCCCGGCATGCATAGACTTGCTTTCTAGCCTGGCGCATGTAGGTCATTCTGACGCGGCAGAGGTTGGACATGCTTTCGATGTGGGAATGCGCGGCATCTTCCCGGAAAGCAAAAGTGTAGTGACGATGACCGAGCCCTCTCTGTCAGTTATTGATGGCGCTCTCGACGATTTGGCCGCCGCTGTACCCAAGTTGAAGCGCAGAGTTGTAAAGGCCTGTGTTGCCTGCGTGCTCGCCGATAGGCAGGTCACTGTTGCGGAAGCGGAGTTGCTTCGGGCAGTGGCAGATTCGCTAGGCTGTCCGGTCCCCCCGTTACTGCCTGATATCTCTGGCTGACTCACTCGGGGCTGCGTGGTTTTCGTAATCTCTCGGTGATATTGCGCGGTGTGTTAGAATGGAATCTTATGACATATCGCCCGCCACGCCAGCGAAACCTCTTTGACCCAGAGAGCGAAAAGCCTTTCAAACTCAGCCGCACACGGCTTGATCGCTTCATCGAGTGCCCGCGCTGTTTTTATCTCGACCGTAGGCTGGGGGTGGACCGACCATCAAGTTTCCCCTTCAACCTGAATTCCGCAGTGGACGCCCTGTTGAAAAATGAATTCGATGTATATCGCAAACAGAAAAAACCACACCCGCATTACATGAGTGCCCACGGCATTAATGCTGTGCCCTTCCAGCACCCTGACCTTGACGATTGGCGCAACAATTTTAAAGGGGTCCAGCATCTACATGTATCTACCAATCTGCTTATCCATGGCGCTGTTGATGACGTCTGGCAAGCCGTGAGCGGGGAGTTAATCGTGGTGGATTATAAAGCTACCAGCAAGAATAGTACGGTTTCGTTGGATGCTGAGTGGCAGCGTGGCTACAAGCGCCAGCTTGAAATCTACCAGTGGTTGCTTCGCCGCAATGGATTCGACGTCTCTGACACTGGCTACTTTATCTATTGTAATGGCGACCGCAGCCGCGAGGAGTTTGCGCAGCAGCTGCATTTCGAAGTGAGCGTGCTTCCGTACGAGGGCAGCGACGCTTGGATTGAAGACACTATTGTTGCCGCGCATCGATGCCTGCAGTCAGAAACTCCGCCGCCACATGCCTCCGGTGACTGTGATTACTGCTCCTACTACTCGGCGCGCCTGGCTGCCAGATAACGGTTTTCGCACTCCGGTTCAATTACACTACAGATGATGCGGGAATTTTTGTGTCCGTGCTCAGCGCAGTTACGAGAAACGGCTGACGCGCATCGGGCGCAGTTCGATTTCAGGCTTCTCACCGGTCAGCAGCTGTGTCACCAGCTTTCCGGTGATTGGGCCCTGTGTGATACCGAGCATCCCGTGGCCAGCGGCAACAGTAAGGTTGTCGTGCTGTGGGCTGCGCCCGATGATGGGAAGGCTATCAGGTGTAAGCGGACGGAAGCCGCACCAGGTTTCCGCTGGCGCGTTTTCGTCAATTTCCGGAAGGTATTCGCGTGCACCTGCATAAATCGCGGCAGCCCAGCGAGGGTTGATGCTGCTGTCATAACCGATCAGTTCAAGCGCGCTACTCAGGCACAAATGATCACCCATTGGAGTAACAGCTAGTTTGTGGTCCTCCAAGGATAAAGGCAGCTGTGGGCATGATTTTGGCTGCTTCATAATCACGCTATAACCCTTCGCTGGCTGAATGGGCAGCCGCAGACCGAGCGGGCGCGCTAGCAGTGGAGTAAATGCACCCGCCGCTAGCACTACCTCGTCCGGACTGCGGTCGCCGCGCCCGGTGCACACAGCGGTAATACGCCTTCCGGATGTTTTGAAACCGCGCACCTCCGTGCTGGTTTCGATTGTCACGCCGAGGCGGCGCGCAGCCCGCGCCAATGCGTGCACAAAGCGATCGGGGATTAGGTGACCGTAATCAGGGTAGTGAATGCCGCCGATGACGGAGGGTAGTAAATGCGGTTCCATACGCTGCAGTTCAGCGGCACTGAGCACATTGGTTTCCACACCGTAAGCACGCAGCATTTCAGCCTCATGCCGCCCTGACTTGAAGTGAGCACGACTATTGAAAACGTTCAGACGCCCTTTGTACTGGTAACCGCAGTGTAGATTCTCGGTCTCATGCAGCTGTGTAAACAACCGCCGACTGGATTGCCCCAGCGCGAGCAACACAGGTATAGTGCTCCGCATCCGGCTCTCGCTGCAGGCGGCGCGGAAACACCACAGCCAGTGTATCAGATCAGGGTCGAGCCTAGGTTTAATATGGAAAGGACTATACGGACGTAGCATCCAGCGTAGACCTTGCACGAGTACGCCCGGTGCAGCCAGTGGCACAACGTGACCGTATGCGGTAATTCCGGCGTTTCCGTGCGAGCTGCCGGAGCAAATATCTCCTCTCTCCAGCAATGTTACAGTGCACCCAGACCTCGCGAGGAAATATGCGCTGCACACTCCTATCACCCCGCCACCAACGATGAGCACCTCGGGTTGTCTGGCAGTCATCTTAGCCACCCAGACTGATGCATACTGTGCCTCCTGTAATAAGCAGCACAGCAACCAACCGAAAAAGCACGGCCGGTTCGCGAAACAATATTACGGCTGCCCCGAAGCCTAAAACAACACTAAACTGTCGTACGGCTACAATATAGCTGGTATGTGCACTGAGTTGGTACGCCCAAAGTACCAGCCCATATGCACCAAAAAGGCCGGCCGCTGCTAGCCCGGCTGAGCTCCAATCGCTCCATCTGCCCTTGAAGCGCACTGGTGTGCGTAGCATCGAGAGTATGATACCGTTTGCAACTAGCGCAATAGAAACTTCGAAAACCTGATAGCGTGTAACTGCACCAGGACCGGGCAACAGCAACTTGGCTGCGGCGCTGTCGGCAGTTGTGTATCCGATGGTGCCAAGCGCTGCGATCACAATCCAAAGAGTGGTCTTGTTCCAGTAGCGCTTCAGGGTAAAATCACGCAGGGATGTAAGCGGTGCAAGAACGCACCCAATGGCTGTCAAGAGAAGGCCCAGCCAACCGAAAAAGTTTGGTGCTTGCCCACGAGCTGCGTCCAGACCTGCGATAATCAGAACAGGCGCGGCCCTTGAAAGTGGATACACAACTGTAAAATCCCCACTTATGTAACCCCGTGAGAGCCCGAGGTAGTAAATTGCCATAGAGCAGCCTGCGATAATCAGGTGCCTCCAGACTGAGGGCAACAAAGCAGAGTTATTGAATTCTGCAACCAGTGTCGGCGCCAGTCCAATTGCGGATACTATCAGTGAAAGACGTAAGAAGAAGCCCGGGCTGCGCTGACTACGCGCAATCAGATTCCACCCGGCGTGCAGGACAGTTGAGAATAACGTTAGTGCGAGCGGAAAAAGTGCCACTGCCTAGTTTATCAGAGTGGAAGCATACGCTCAGCTGGGTTGTCCCGCTGTGCGCACCAGCAGATTTTTGCTGAAAATCCGGCCGCTATCGTGCACGTGCCGTCGGAGGATAGTACCTAGCTGCTCGCCATCGCGTGCTGGCTTCGACTGCATCTCGCGGATAATCTCCAGCACCTGCTCAGAGTAGCGGCTGACGTCAGGCACCGTGTGGCTTGTCTGGATGCGCATGGCAGCCAGTATAATCTAGAATCGTGCGCACATCCACCGCCCGCCGCCTGCTGCGGTTGAACCGCGAGTTTTACAACGCCTTTGCGACCGATTTCTCTGCTACGCGCAGGCGCCTGCAGCCTGGCATTATGCGAGCACTGGAAGCGCTGCGACCGTACGGCTCGCTCCTCGATGTCGGTTGTGGAGATGGACGCGTGTTGACAGCCAGTAACCGACATGCGCCCGGCAGTCACTATGTGGGTGTGGACTTCAGCCGAGAGTTGCTCCGGAAAACTCCAACGTCGCCGCGCTGCGATTTCATCTATGCAGACCTTGCATCTCCAGGATGGGGTGGGAGGCTGCAGTGCAGCTTCGAGGCGGCCGTTTGCTTTTCAGTGCTGCACCACATCCCAGGTTCATGCCGGCGGCTGCGTCTGCTGCGCGAGCTTAACACCACGCTGTATCCCGGTGCGCGCTGCGTGATATCAGTCTGGCAATTCCTTCAATTGCCACGCTTGCGGCACAAGATTGTGCTCTGGGAGCAAATTGGGCTGCAGCAAACCGCGGCGGATCCGGGCGACTATCTGCTAGACTGGCGCCGCGGCGGCCACGGGTTGCGCTATGTGCACCACTTTGAACTCGATGAGCTCAATACTCTGTGTGTGCGCGCCGGTTTCCACGTAGATGACAGTTTTCGTAGTGACGGAGAGAGCGGTACTCTGGGTCTTTATCTGCTACTCAGCGCCGGCGGTTAAACAGTAGACGCGAGCAGGAGGAGGACTCGCGTCTGACTGAAGGAGAAGAAAATGTAACTAAACCGTGTCGAGCTACGTCTAAAATATACCCCATCCCGAGCACGACAACTTGACGGACAACCATCGCCCAGATGACGCCCTCCCCACTGCTTCCGTGCGGAAGCAACAATCTTACTCTGCATCGATCATCAATTGGAGATTCGGATACTGTGACCTCTCATCAGATGGTAAGGGCCAGAATCAGCGAGAACATTTGACCCAATAAATAGGGGGGAGTAGAATAGGTGCACGACCATGCTCGTGGTCAAGGTCTTTGGGAGTTCATGTTCTAGGGGAGGTAGAAATGTCAAACAAAAGCCGATCACAGCTGGGCGTGCAATCAATCTGGCAACCGCTTATGCAGCACCAACCGTTGTTGCACAACCCACCTTTGCATATTGTGGAGGCAGATGGCTGCTATCTCAAGGCGCGGGATGGTACCACTTATTTGGATGCTGTGGCGGGCATCTGGTGCGTGAACATAGGACATGGCCGCAAAGAGATAGCTGCAGTCGCGAGTGAGCAGATGGAGCGGTTGGCTTACCTCAGCCCGATTATGACGCATGACTCCGGCCTTGCGCTCACCAGCAAGCTGCTCGACATGGTGAGCATGCAGGCGCGGGTGTATCTCTCCTCCAGCGGTTCGGAGGCGAATGAGGTTGCTTTCAAGATCGTCTGGCAATACCACATGCAATCCGGTGAACCGGGCGGTCACCAGCGGTACAAAATCATCTCCCGCTACCGCGCCTACCATGGCAACACGCTTGGTGCATTAAGTGCCACCGGGCAGGCGGAACGGAAAATTGGTTATGGAGTAGGAGTGCCGGGGTTTGTGCATATACCGCCACCCTACCCTTACCGCTCCAGTGACAGCTTGACCCCATCCGAACATGGGATCGAGTGTGCCCAGATGTTGGAAGACACTATCATTTACGAGGGGCCGCAATCGGTTGCAGCTTTTATCATGGAGCCGATCATTTCTGGTGGGGGCGTGTTGATTCCACCGGATGAATACCTGCCTAAAGTGCGTGCGGTGTGCGACAAATACGGCGTGTTGCTCATTCTCGACGAGGTGGTTTCGGGTTTTGGGCGCACCGGTAAAATGTTTGGCTATGAACACTGGCAGGTGAAACCCGATATCTTCACTTTTGCGAAAGGAATCGCTAGTGGTTATATGCCGCTTGCAGCCACCCTTGTTCGTCAGGAGATCTTCGATGCCTTTCTCAGTGAAGCCGGTGATCTGGCGCATTTTCGGCACATTAATACCTACGGCGCGCATCCGGTCGCGGCTGCAGTCGCGCTAAAAAATATCGAGATTCTGGAGAACGAAAAACTGGTCGAGAATTCTGCAAAGCAGGGTGCGTATTTGCTACGCCAGCTGGATGAATTGACTGAACATCCCTATGTGGGTGATGTGCGTGGGCGTGGTCTGCTTGCCGGAGTTGAACTAGTGTCTGACAAGGATTTGAAGACGCCACTATCTGGCGACAAGGTGGGCGCTGTTCTAGAGGGCTGTAAACAACAGGGGGTGCTGCTGACGCGCAATACTAACACGGTTCCGGGCTTTTCTAATGTAGTAATAACAGCGCCGCCGCTGATCGCAGGCGAAGCCGAGATTGACAAAATAATTTCTGCTCTTAAAACCGCTCTAATGGACATTCTATAACGCCGCCTGAAACTGCGCCTGCTGTCATCACCCAGTTTGGCTGTGCTGAAATGAGCCGTTGTCCTGTGGACAGTTAGTGAGGGGAAAGTGCTATGATAATCGGAATCCCGCTAGAGAAAAAGGAGATGGAAAACCGTGTTGCCCTGACTCCGGGAGGCGCTGCTGCCCTGCACGCTCGTGGCCATGAGGTGCTGGTGGAAACTAGTGCAGGCGCGGGCAGCGGTTTTGGGGACGATGGTTACCTTCAGGTAGGTGCTCAAATCGTGGAAGCCGCAGACGTATGGGGTGCAGATATGGTCTGTAAGGTGAAAGAGCCTTTGCAGGAGGAGTACCCATTTTTCTACCCTGGGTTGGCACTATTCACTTACTTGCATCTTGCCGCAGAGAGCGCTCTCGCGCGGGCCCTACTGGAAAAAAAAGTTACCGCCATAGCATACGAGACCGTGCAGTTAGAGAACGGCGCTCTGCCGTTGTTAACACCCATGAGCGAGGTGGCCGGGCGCATGGCGGTGCAGGTCGGTGCGCATTTTCTGGAACACAATAACGGCGGCATGGGGGTGCTGCTGGGGAGCGTGCCGGGCGTGAAACCTGGGGTGGCGGCGATTATCGGCGGTGGCGTGGTCGGTATAAATGCAGCCAAGATAGCGGTTGGTCTTGGCGCACGGGTAATCATGCTGGACATTGATGCTCAACGCTTGCGTCACCTGGACGACATCTTCAACGGACGTGTAGAAACGGTGATGTCTAATGAATTCAATATTGCTCGCGCTGTGGAGACCGCAGACCTGTTGATTGGGGCGGTGTTGGTTGCCGGAGCGCGCGCGCCTACGCTGGTGAGTGCAGAGATGGTGAAGTCGATGAAGCCCGGCTCGGTGATTGTAGATGTTGCTATCGATCAGGGTGGTTGTGTGGAAACTATAGATCACGTCACTTACCATGGTGATCCGACCTATGTACGCCATGGTGTGGTGCATTACTCGGTGGGTAACATGCCGGGGGCGGTCCCGCGCACT
>CAUZCX010000027.1:0-16024 GCA_963578565.1 Anaerolineae bacterium | reverse complement strand
TGTAGCCCTGATTGAGATGGATCCAACATATGCGCGCGCCTCGACTACGCTTTCAGAGGGGAATATCCGCGTGCAATTCAATATCAAGGAAAACATCCAAATGTCTTTGTACGGGCTACATATGCTGCAAAAATTCTCCGATCAGATGGCGGTGCGAGGTGTAAAGCCGGAGGTTGACTTTCGACAACAGGGCAACCTTTTCATCATTGACGAAACCAGCCGCGCGGAAGCCGAGCAGGGATATACTCTACAGCGCAGCCTAGGGTGTGAGGTCGAATGGCTGTCGCCGGAACAGGTGCAGCAGCACTTTCCGTTCTACAATCTGGAGGGCTGCGTGGGCGGGACGTTCGGATGCAAGGACGGCACCATGTCTCCGGAAGCGATACTGAATGGCTATCGAAAGAAGTTGGTGTCTCTAGGGGCGCATTTCATTCACGCAAAAGCGGAGCGACTGCTGGTTAGTGATGATCACATCGGCGGGGTGGAACTGTCCACAGGACGCAAACTCACAGCGGGCGCTGTCGTCAACGCTGCTGGTGCGTGGGCCGCGGAAATCGCCCGCAGCGGTGGAGTAGATCTACCGATCACACCGACCAAGCGACAGGTAACAGTGATAGAAACAACGCTTCAGCCAGAGGGCCTGCTTCCGCCGATTTTCTTCCCTTCCGGACTGTACTGCATACATGAGGGTGAGAACCACTTCACCTGCGCGCTCTCACGTGCGGATGACCCAGCCGGTTATGATGATTTACGCTGGGAGCGAGAGCGATTTGAGGACCGGATCTGGCATGAACTGATCGCGGTAATACCGTCATTCGACCGTCTGAAAATCAGCGGCGGTTGGGCTGGTCTGTACGCTGTCAACACGTTTGACGGAAATGCCATCCTCGGTGAGTGGCCGTGCCTACAAGGGTTCTTTCTAGCCAACGGCTTCTCCGGCCACGGCTTTCAGCAATGCCACGCAGTCGGGCGTTACATTGCGGAATTGATTCTGGGAAAGCGTCCAAGCCTGGACCTCTCAATTTTCTCTCCGAAACGCATTCTGGAGAATAGACCAGTTTTTGAGAACGAGCGCATGATCATTTGAACATGACTGTAATTGCACCGGTGAACTTGGTTTCCCGCCTACGGCATATGGTAAACTCAATAAAAGAGCAACCGCATGAAACATAAGGTAGAACCTGGCCGGTTCCTAGCCACACGGCGTATCCTTCATCCCTCCATTCCAGGATCACTTTATGCCGGATCGGGATCAAATTACCGCTGCGATGTGCAGGTTATCGACTTGTTAGGAGAAAGCGATGACGACTGAAATTATAATGCCTAAGCTGGGAGAAAGTGTAGTTGAAGGTACAGTGTCAAAATGGCTGGTCAGCGAGGGCGAGAGCGTACAGGAATTTGACCCCATCCTCGAGGTAACCACCGACAAAGTGGATACAGAAATTCCTGCCAGCGCGAGCGGCACTATACTCAAACTGCTCGTTCAAGAGGGCACTTCCGTGCAGGCAGGCACACTGCTGGGATGGATTGGGGAAGTTGGCGAGGGGCTTCCCAAGATAGCCACAGCCGAGCCCGAGCCCGAAATTCCGCCAACTGTCAACCCGTCCGCAGCAGTCACCCCTGATCCTCCAAAAAAGAGGGGTGGATTCATCTCGCCGGTGGTAGCCAGGCTCGCCGCCGAACATGATGTGGATCTCAAACGGATCAAGGGCACAGGACAAGGGGGCCGCATCACAAAAAAAGACGTGGAGCGCTTCATCAGCGAAAACGCGCCGGACACCACCCCGGTTGGAGGCACAAACAAACCATGGACTCCCATGCGTCAGGCCATCGCTGAGCACATGGTGCGCAGCAAGCACACATCCGCTCACGTCACCACCGTGTTCGAAGTGGATATGAGCGCGGTCGTCGGTCATCATCAGGAGCACAAAGCTCAATTAGACCGTGATGGCAGCAAGATAACTCTAACCGCTTACTTTGTAGCGGCAAGCGCGGCCGCGCTTCAGGATCATCCGATTTTGAATAGCACGCTGCTAGAGGATAAGATTGTACTTAAGGACGATATCAACATCGGCGTGGCTGTTTCGCTCGGAGAGAACGGATTGATCGTGCCCGTCATCAAACACGCAGCCCGAAAGCCGCTGGTAGAGACCGCACGCGAACTGAATGACCTTGTGGCACGCGCACTGGCACAGCAGCTCCAACCGGACGAAGTGCAGGACGGTACTTTCACGATAACAAACCACGGTGTTTCCGGGTCACTGTTCGCCACCGCGATAATAAACCAGCCGCAATGCGCCATTATGGGAATCGGCGCAGTCCAGAAACGGCCCGTGGTAGAACAGGATGCCATAGTAGTAAGACCGATGGCCTATCTGACACTAAGCTTCGACCATCGCATCATTGACGGAGCAATTGCCAACACATTCCTTGCGAAGGTAAAGTCTGTATTGGAGAGCTGGGCCTAGCATGAACTACGACCTGATCATAATCGGCGCTGGCCCAGGTGGGTACATATGCGCCATTCGCGCTAGCCAGCTTGGACAGAAGGTCGCTATCGTGGACAAGGAATGGCTCGGGGGTGTCTGCCTTAACGTGGGCTGCATCCCCAGTAAGTCGCTACTGAAGAACGCGGAGGTCGCCCACACGCTTCGGAATCGCGGGGATGATTTCGGATTTTCCTTCGACAACTTACAGCTAGATTACAGCGTCGCGGTTAAGCGATCTCGCCAAGTGGCACAGCGATTGACTAAGGGTGTTGCATTCCTGATGAAGAAGAACGACATCTATGTTTACATGGGGTCGGCCCGGTTAACATCGAACTCATCAGTTGAGGTTAGCGGTTCAGATGGCGCAGTGATAACTCTTACCGCCAGAAATATTGTAGTAGCAACTGGATCACACGCGGCAGCACCTGCGGCGCTCAGTCCAAACGGAGATAACGTACTCACATACAGAGAGGCAATTATTCAGAATCACCTTCCCTCCTCCGTAGTCATAGTTGGTGGTGGCGCCATAGGAGTGGAGTTTGCCACAATATGGAACTCGTACGGAAGCCAAGTTACTATAGTCGAGATGCTGCCACGTATCCTTCCACTGGAGGATGAACAGATAAGCACGGAGTTAACGCAGGCTTTTAACAAAAGTGGGATCAACGTCTTAGCGGAAGCAAAGGTCGAGCAGCTAGAAACGAGCGGCCAGGGTGTGGAAGTTACCGTATCTTCGAAGAAAGGCGTCCAAACTCTTGCCGCTGCTCAAGTACTGATAGCAGTCGGTTTTGCACCGAACAGCGACAACCTCGGCTTAGATGCAATCGCTGTCGAGCGTGATGCACAAGGGTTTATCAAGGTAGATGATGACATGCGCACCAACGTCAATGGCATCTATGCTATTGGAGACGTGACCGGAAAATTGCAGCTAGCCCACGTGGCCTCAGCACAGGGTGTGGTTACTGCCGAAATCATCGCCGGGGCACCAACAGTAAAGTTGGATTACCGAATGATGCCCCGTGCCACTTACTGCCACCCTGAGGTGGCGTCTTTTGGCTACAGCGATGTTGAGGCACGAGATGCTGGTTACGAAGTAAAAACGGCACGTTTCGATTTCCGCGCCAGCGGCAAAGCGTTGGGGATGGGAGATTACGGTGGCTGGGCTAAAATTATCAGCGACGCCAAGTACGGGGAGATCCTGGGGGCGCACCTGATTGGTCCTCAGGTGACCGAGTTGCTACCCGAAATAACTCTAGCTCAAAAACTGGAATTAACCGGAGAAGAAATAGCTCGCAATGTGCACGCGCATCCAACGCTATCCGAAGCAGTTATGGAAGCATCTCATGGGTTGGTAGGAAAAATGATCAATTCATAAGAAGACAGACTATCGGTACATCGCATTTACTCCGGTCTGAATGTCTGCCGTTCTGTGTAACCTTCACTTCTGGTCGCACGGATTTAATTCTATTATGGTTTTATGCTTACACTAATCACTCTTTTTCCTTTCCTGTCGGCGGCAATCATGCTGCTCTTTTGCGTACTGGTAATCCGCCGCTTTTTCAAGCTCCGCGCATTACATTTACTGTTTTGGGGTATCGGGCTGTTTATGTTCAGCATCGCAAGTTTCGCGGAAGCATATCTGTCGTTGGTATGGAGCCCATGGGCATTCTTCGGTTGGTACTTTTTCGGTGCAGCCCTCAACGCGGCTTGGATTGGGCACGGTACCATGTACCTACTGTTCCCACCTATCCGAGTGGCGCCTTGGACGGCGTTGCTGATTTTGGGCAGTGTGGTAGCACTGACGCTCATGCTGCAAGTGATGCCACTGCTGGACCAAAACAGATTCACAGCCGGAATGCCGATCAGCAAGCAATACAGTAGTATCATGCCCCCAGTGCACAATGGGGCAATCATCCGGATGGCGACGCCGATCTTTAATGTCTATGGGGTTATCACACTGGTGGGAGGAGCGCTATGGTCGTCTTATCTTTACTATAGCAAACGAGTTTTACGCAATCGTATGGTTGGCAACTTGCTAATCGCCGCCGGTGTGCTTTTGATCAGCTTCGCCGGTGTGCTAACGCGGATTGGTTTTGGCACATGGCTATACCTCGGCGAGCTACTGGCAGCCGGGCTTATGTTTTCTGGTTTTCTAGTGACGGGCAGAGGCGCACCTATCGCATCGACAAAGATATCTAAGCCACTCTCGCGGTAGGAGCAATTGTCACAATGACCCGTTCCCAACTTCTACGGCTAGGGCTTTTTCAAATGGCTGCCGGCGGACTATCGGTGCTATTCCTGGGCGTGCTCAATCGCGTAATGCGCGTCGAGCTCGGGCTAGACCTACTGGTGGTAGGGCTGCTAGTGGGAGGAGGTCACTACCTCGGGGCGCTGGTGGCAATTCCCTTCGGCCACTTCTCGGACATACACAGTATAGGTGGCTACCGCCGCACGTTTTACATCGCACTTGGAGTGACGTTAGCTGGATTAATTCTGGTGCTCTCTCCATGGGTTGTACGCTGGCTTGCGCTAGCACCGACGCCGCTGAATGTATCCGCAGCTTTCATATTTTTCTTGCTTGAGGGAGTTGCTACCTTTGTAGCCGGAACCGCATACCTTTCACTAATAGCAAGCCGCACCACCTCGAAAGAACGTGGGCCTGCTACTGCGCTTGTGTGGACCTTGATGATGGTAGGAATCATCATCACCGGGATCGGCGCGGCAACATTCATGCACACTTATACCTTTGACCGGATGGTGTCGCTGTTCGCCATCGGTTTCGCGGCAGCTATGCTACTCGCTGTGATTGCGTTATGGCGGCAGGAGCCACGCAACCGCACAGAATCGGGCCCGCCGTCCCAGAGCTTGCGCACTGCACTCGCGCTGCTCTTGCACAGCCAGCAATCGCGTCGTTTCGCTATTTTCCTGATGGTGGGGATGTTCTCCTATTTCATGCAGGATGTTATTCTGGAGCCATTCGGAGGCGAAGTATTCTTACTACCACCATCCGAGACCACACGCTTTAACGCCTATATGGGGGTAGGTTTGGTCTCTGGGATGCTTGTAGGGGGCATGCGCCTCATCCCCAGAATGGGAAAGCGGGGGGTTACCGGGTTTGGCTGCTGGATCATGATCGGCGCTTTCGCCGGCCTGGCTGCCAGCGGCTTCTTGCAGAGCGCAAGAATGCTGGCAGCCATTATTACGATGCTCGGACTGGGCGCCGGTTTCTTCACCGTAGGCAGCGTATCCCTAATGATGGACATGACTTCTAGCCAGCACACCGGCCTTTTCGTGGGCACTTGGACACTAGTGCAGGCGCTCGCAAAGGGACCGGCCTCGCTGCTCTCCGGCGGGCTCCAGGGCGCCTTTCTAGCGGTAGGAGCATTACCCGGACAGGCGTACGGCGCTGTGTTTACACTGGAGGCCACAGGACTTTTGCTGGCGATCCTTCTGTTACGCAGGGTGGGCGTGCGCCGCTTTCAGCACGAAGTAGATTATTCCTGGAAACTCGCGGCCGAGAACCTGAATTGATACCCGCTTAACCTCCGGCTATCCCCCGATGTACGACATCTCCACGTGCGGCCTCCGCGCCGTCTGCGAGCTGCGCAACTCTGAATAGCGGTCATCCCGCTGCCGCCAGATATCGATCAGCATCGCGGAAACCTGCTCATCGGAAGCCTGGCTCCGCAGCAACGCGCGCACATCGTGACCGTCCGAGGCGAAGAGGCAGGTGAACAGCTCACCACGCGCCGAGAGACGCAAGCGCGTGCAATCTCCGCAAAATGGCTGCGAGACTGACGATATCATGCCGATCTCTCCGCCGCCGTCGCGATAACGCCAGCGCCGAGCGACTTCGCCGCGGTAATTTGGCACGGCGGGCTCGAGCGGAAATTCGGCTCCAATAAGAGCAACGATTTCTGCTGCGGGCACTACTTCGTCAAGTTTCCAGCCGTTACTATCGCCCACATCCATGTATTCAATGAAGCGCAGAATGTGATCGCTGCCGTGGAAGTAGCGCGCCATGGGAAGCACACTTTCCAGATTGACGCTGCGCAGCACCACCATGTTAATTTTTACCGACGCAAACCCGGCCGCAGCCGCGTTCTCGATGCCCGCCAGCACACGCGCTACCGGGAAACCCACATCGTTCAGATACGCAAACACGGTCTCGTCGAGAGAGTCCAAGCTGACGGTTAAGCGCCGCAGGCCGGCAGCTTTCAGAGTGCGCGCCTTTTCGAGCGTGAGCAGCGCGCCATTTGTTGTGAGCGTAAGGTCGAGGTTCGCAATGCGGGCAAGCATTTCAATTAGACGCTCCAAGTCGTAACGCAACAGCGGCTCGCCACCAGTAAGGCGCACCTTGCGCACGCCCAGACCCGTGAGCACGCGGGTCAGCCGTGCTATTTCCTCATATGTAAGCAGTTCGCTGCGCGCCAGATACGGATAATCCGGCCCGAAGACCTCTTTAGGCATGCAATAGACGCAGCGCAAATTGCATCGGTCGGTAACCGATATCCGCAAATCCTGAAGCATGCGCCCTAACATGTCTTGCGGCAAGGGATTATCTTTCGCGGTCATTTCGTTCACGAATATTGTATCAAACCATCTGATTGCAGTCCCCAATGATACCACCTGCAAGAACGCGCTCACCCACCAGTATAATAACAACCACACGCTCATGGACGCAAAATCGCTGGATACCCTTGAACTGCCGCTGGTGCTTGAGCAATTGGCCGACCACTGCGACTTTTCCGCCAGCAACGAACTAGCACTACAACTGCAGCCGACCACAGATCTGCTCGAGGCACAACGCCGCCAGCGCGAAACCGCCACAGCACGGCATTTCCTCGAGATCCACCCTGAGGCCAGCATTGGCGCAGCTTGTGACGTGCGTGTCCAGGCCGCGCGCGCACTAAAACGCGTCATGCTGCTGCCTGCCGAGTTACTCGAAATCAGAAACACTGTGCTGGCCGCGCGCGGACTAAAACGTGCCATATTGGGAGCGGGTAAACAATTCGATCCACTGTTCGCGCACGCCGAGAAAATGCACGACCTGCCCGAACTGGAGAAGACAATCAAGCGCGCGCTGGATGAGCGCGGCGAAGTTCTGGATACCGCCTCGGCCCAGCTGGCCGAAATCCGCCGGGATCTTACGGACACGCACGAGCGACTGCTGCAAAAACTGAAGCGGCTGATACACAATCCGCGCAGCGCGGAATTCCTGCAGGAGGCGCTCATCACGCAGCGCGCCGACCGCTATGTCGTTCCGGTGAAAGCCAATTTCAAAGGGCGCATTCGCGGCATCGTGCACGATCAGTCCGCCTCGGGAGCCACGCTTTTCATCGAGCCGCTAGCCACACTTGCCCTGAATAACCGCTGGCGCGAGTTGCAGCTGGCCGAGCGCGAAGAGGTAGAGCGCGTGCTGCGCGTGCTCTCCGGGCACGTCGGTGCGAAAGCCGATGACATCACGCGCAGCGTGGATGCGCTGGCAGCGCTTGACCTCATCTTTGCGCGCGCTCGTTACGCGGAGGCGCTGCATGGCACCGAGCCGGAACTTTTTCAGGTTCCCGTAGCCACGGAGACCTCCGGGCGCAGCTGTCACATCCGGCTGCGTGCTGCCCGCCACCCTTTACTGCCGCCCGAATCAGTAGTTCCGATTGATTTCGAGTTGGAGGCTGACACCACCGTTGTAGTCATCACCGGCCCGAACACAGGCGGTAAAACTGTCACGCTGAAAACAGTCGGGCTGCTGGCGCTGATGGCAACGTGCGGGCTGCAGCTGCCGGTGAAGAGCGGGGCTATGCTCCCGCTCTTCACCGGCGTCTTCGCCGACATAGGCGACGAGCAGTCAATTGAGCAAAGTCTCTCCACTTTCTCATCCCACATCCGCAACATAACGCGCATGCTAGCGGATGTGGACGCACGCTCGCTAGTGCTGCTCGATGAAATCGGCGCGGGCACCGACCCGGGAGAGGGTTCGGCGCTGGCGCAGGCATTACTGCAACATTTGCTGCAGCGCGGCGCAACCACGCTGGTCAGCACCCATTATCAGCGCCTGAAGGTTTTCTCGCACAACACGCCCGCCGTCATCAACGCCAGCGTGGATTTTGACCCTGAAACGCTGGCCCCGGCTTATCGCCTAACCATAGGCCTACCCGGGCGCTCCAACGCGCTGGCCATCGCGAAACGACTGGGGCTGGCGCACGACATCATCGAGCGCGCGCACAGTTTTCTGAGCACAACCGATCAGCAAGCGGATGCACTACTGGCCGATATCCACCGCCAGCGCGACAAAGCCCGCAAGGAACACCAGCAAAGCGAGGCGACACGCGCGCACGCAGCAGAACGACAGGTCGAACTGGCAAGTCGGCTAGCGGGCATCGACGAGGAACGCCGCGCCATCCTGATGGCTGCGCGCGGACAAGTGCAGGAGGAACTGGCCGCACTACGCACCAAGATAAAGCGCCTACACCGCCACCTGAAAGCCAGCGGTTTGCCGCTGCACGCATTGCAGCAGGTTGCGCAGCAGGCGCGCACGCTGGAAGAGAAGGCCACGCTACGCATTTCCGCTGAGCTGCCTGCAGAGCATGAACCCGAGCGCACGTTGCGCTTAGGCGACTACGTGCGCGTGGAACGCCTACAAGCCGAGGGCGTCATCACCGCACTGAGCGGCAGTGAGGCGGAGGTACAAATCGGGCGGCTGCGCCTGCGCACCGGTTTGGATGAATTGCGTCCCGGTAGCACCGACGCTCCCGAAAATGACCCGCCATCCGAATCCACTGAAAGCGTACTTGTGCACGCGGCCTCACCTGGCATGGAATTGCACCTGCGCGGCCAGCGCATTGAGGACGGGATGCAGAATCTAGAGCGATATTTGGATGCCGCCGTGCTGGCCGCGCTTCCCTGGGTGCGCATCGTACACGGAAAGGGCACCGGGAAAATGCGTCAGGCGGTACGTGATGCGCTGCGTACTCACCCGGAAGTTAAATCATTCCGTCCGGGAGAACACGGTGAGGGCAGCGAAGGTGTGACGGTGGCTATATTAGAGGAGTAACTATTATTTTGTCTCGCTTTAACTACCATCATCACGGACTGCACTGTGAATCAATCGCTCTCGAGCAAACAGAAACTCAATACATCATCCCACTTTCCATATACTCCGTCAAAAGCTTGCGCCTAACACCGCGCGCATGCAAGCTGCTTTCATCGCAGCCTGATGGGCTTCGATATGGTTTCCGGCCGCGAGTTGCACCGCCCAAAACGCACGGGGGCGGGCCAAACCAAATCCCAATTGAAACTGGCCGTACGCGCCGGGGTAAAATGACCACATGAGCGCCCCGCTTGTATCAATATTGATACCGGTCCACAACGCGGCGACTACCCTCCCCGAAACGCTTGACAGCCTGCGGGCGCAGTCGCTGCCGGATTTCGAAGTGGTGGCTGTGAACGATGGCTCCAATGATGAAACCGGACCAATCCTGCACGCCTGCGCCGCCGAAGACCCCCGTATACGCCCCATCGACCTCCCGCGCGTCGGTCTGATTGAAGCGCTAAATCACGGAATGGCATCCTGTAGGGGTGAGTTCGTGGCACGCATGGACGGTGATGACATCGCGCACCCACGTCGGTTGGAGCTACAGGCCCAGCGGCTGCACACGCAGCCGGGGCTGAGCGTCATCAGCTGCCTCGTGGATACTTTTCCGTCCGACACGGTGACGGAAGGATTTCGCCGTTACGTGGAATGGTTGAATGCGCTGACCACTCCAGCTCAAATCGAGCGTGAAATATTTATCGAAAGTCCGTTGCCGCATCCTTCCGTCATGCTGCGCCGCGCCGAATTATTGGATCTGGGCGGTTATAAAGAGCACGGCTGGGCGGAGGATTACGATCTGTGGCTGCGTTATTTTCTGGCAGGAAAACAAATGGGGAAGGTGACGCAAACCTTACTCCGCTGGCGGGACCACCCTGAGCGTGCCACCCGTACCGATTCCCGCTATTCGGTGGAGAATTTCCTACGCGCCAAGGCTCACTATTTGATGCTCGGTCCATTGCACGGACACGACGCTATTATCGTCTGGGGAGCCGGACAAATGGGCCGACGGCTCTCCAAGCACCTTATCCGTGCAGGCGCTCCGCTGCTAGCATTTCTGGATATAGACATGGGGAAAATCGGCCATGCGCTCCGCGGTTGCCCAGTTCACTCTGCAGACGATCTACCGGAGTTGTGGCGGCATCACGCGCGTCCCCTGTTGCTGGCAGCGGTCGCATCACGCGGCGCCCGGGCACTAATACGCGCACGGCTGCAAGGTTGGGGCTTGGTAGAGACCGAGGATTTCTGGTGCGTGGCCTGACATCTTTTTGGGGAAAGACTAGAGCATATTCACGGGCGCATAGCAAGCACGCCTCGGAGATAGGCTAGATCTTCATACTGATTCTGTAGCTGGGAGAACACAATCAATCCGGCAATTCCAGCCGATAAACCTCGCGACGGGGCCAACCGCTCTGCCCCGCAATCTCCTTCGCTGCCTTTGCGCGGCTTTCTCCCGCCTGCAGAGCAGCCTGCAGCGCAACGCGCACCCGCGCGGCAGCCCATTTCTCTAGCCCCGAATCCGAGCAGCCGCCGATAACCAGCGTGACCTCACCCCGCGCCGGCGTGTGCGCGAAGTACTCCCGCACATCGCTGACCATGCCACGAAAGATTTCTTCATGCAGCTTGGTAAGTTCACGGGCCACCGTCAGTGGACGCTCGCCCAGTTCGGCTTCAATATCCGCCAATGCCACAGACAATCGATGTGGCGATTCGAAGGCAACCAGCGTTCGCCGGTCAGAAGCGTTTTCGGCCAACATCCGACGACGCTCCGAGGACTTGCGCGGCAAAAAACCCAGAAAGACAAACGCATCGGTCGCCAGACCTGAAACAGCCAGCGCGGCTAGTAGAGCGGAAGGACCCGGCACTGGCCGCACATCGTGGCCGGCCACGAGCGCAGCGCACACCAGCTCATAGCCGGGGTCGGAAATCGCAGGCATGCCGCCGTCAGAAACCAGTGCGACATCGCCGTGGCGAAGCGCGTCTAGCACAGCATCAAGTTTGCTCAGTTTGTTGTGCTCGAAGTAGCTGGTGAGCGAGGTGCTTATTTCAAAATGAGAAAGCAGCTTGCGAGTATGGCGCGTGTCTTCAGCGGCGATAAGGTCGACCTCGCCAAGCATGCGCATCGCGCGCGGGCTGAGGTCTTCCAAGTTTCCAATCGGCGTGGCGATTATATAGAGCGTACCCATCGAGACGGCAGACCACCGTCACCGGCTGTGCACGAAGTTGACCAGGATCAGATTGCGGTCGCAGTCATCGAAGGTTGTCACCGCATAGCGCTCCGAAACCGGCTCGCCGAACACATCCAGCAATTGGACGACGTACATCTGGTCACTATTTATCGGCGCGTTCGCCAGGGTCACCTCGTATCCAGCCGGTCCGAACTCGGGACGGGTTCCGGCAATAGCATCGATCGCGAATCCGTCCGGGCCGTCTACGTGTACAATCATGTTTTCCGCAGCGTTGCCCTCAGCATCAAAAACCGTCCCGGCGATGCCCATCCATGCGCAATCCAAATCCGGATAGGCAAACTGGGTGGTGTAACCTATGCTGCCTTCCTGAAGCGTATAAGTAAAGACCGTCGGCGCGGCTGTAGGTTCAGTGGTTGGGATGGCCGTCATTTCCGGCGCAACCACAATGGCCGTGGGAGGAACACTGGTCTCGGTAGCAACCACGACCGGCACGGTGGTGGGCAGCGGCGTTGGCGTTGCGGGTGCCGGGGTAGGAGTGTGCGTCGCCAGCACTGCCCGCACAGGCATTGTCGGTGGCGGAAAGGGGTTAATGACAGTCTGCGGCTCCAGGAAAATAAACAGATAGAGTCCGCCTATCATCATCGTAGCGTAAAGTAAGGCCGATGTCAGTACATCAAGAAACGAGGATCTGCGTTGTCGCATAAACTATGCTCCTGCCTGATTCAGACCGTTATGGCACAAATCGCTCGATTTCCGCCACCGCACGCAGCTCCGCCAACCAGCTATCCACCGCTGCTTGCCTAACCGCAAGCGCGGCCTGCGGATAGAGTTCGCGCTGCGGGTCCCGCGCAAGTAACTCGACAATGTGAAAACCGAGTGAGGTCTCCACAATGCGAGTGTGTTCTCCAGACGCTAACTCGAACACCGCGGTTTCAAGCTCCGGAGTGCTGAGTAGGCCACGAGGGAACCAGCCCAGGTCTCCTCCGTTGATACGCGTGCTTCTGTCGAGCGAGTGCGCAAGTGCAATGGTTGCAAAATCCGCGCCAGCCGCTAATTGCACCTGTAGAGCCTCAGCCTGCTCACGCGTCGCCACCAGCACGTGGCGCGCGTGCACCTGCTCGACCGCACTGCCGACCGCAGTCAGAACTTCGGCCTGAACCTTGCCGGCCAGCAGCTGCGCTCCCAACTCCTGCCGGAATTCAGACTCGCTGTAATGATTCGTCTGCAGCCACTCATCAAATCCCACCCGACCACCGCGCGCCTGAACGCTCTCTTCAAAAGCGTTTTGCATCTCATCTGGGTCAAGCTCCAAGCCGCGTGCTCGCGCTGCCTGCCCGATTAAGCACGTATCGATAGCCTGCGCGAGCACGGTGAGGCGATAATCGCCCTGCTCCGCGGGATCAAGACCTAGCGCCTGCAGTGCATCCTCATATCGCAATACGGCGCGCTCATATTCTTGCTCGGAAATCGGCTCTCCATTCACGCGCGCCGCGGGGCGCGACTCAACGCTGACAACCACCGTCGGCGTTGAGTGGTCGCCGCGGGGCTCGCCCCGGTCTCCGGACCCACCTGCTGCCCCGGACACCGGGGCGAGCGTATCCGACCGGCAGGCGACCAGCAGCCAGAGCAGCCACACACCACACCCTTTTAGCAGGAAACTATTCAAGCTCAGGTACCACGCCACTTGTAAGGTTGCAGGGATTATACCCAGGGCGTCCACGACCGCAATTAAGGCAGCAGGGCGCCATTAATACATGTGCTGCGCCGGCGTCCAAACTCATGCAGCCCGAAGGCCGCCAGACTAAACGCAGCCGGACTGTAACTCGGCCAGCAAGGTGACCAATAATAATACCCTCACCACTTCAGCGGTCATCGAGCCTCTACGCGTTCGTCACATAATCAGGAAACAGCGCGAGCAATATTCACGGGTCTTCTATTTTATTGCAACTTGTGATTTTCAAGCCGAGAGAAAGCGCGTTCCTCGTCCGTGCCGGTGCCTAAATGAACTCTGGCTTACCCTTTTTCGTGCAGCACGCGCTTCACAAAATCAGTATATGAGGTCGGTTGCCGCCCAAGTAGCGCGTGAAGCGTGTGTGAATTGCCCCAGAATCCATGTTAGTCATAATAACGGAACATCTTAAGCAAGGTCTCAAGCGCGTACTCGCCCAAGCCATTTGCGCGCGCGCCGCTCCCATTCGTCCATCTCGATCTGTTGCGCGCGCACAGTGCGTTTGATTTCGGCACTGATTTTCGCTGCCTGCGCGCTCTGGGTGAGTACCTCCGGGCCGCACAGTTCATAAGTCGCGCCTCGGTGCCCGTCTTCACACAATACAATGGCCACCGCGTCAGCCACATCATGAAGATCAACCGGGCTGCATCACACGGAAGTTCATCGGCGGGATCAGGCTTTGCCCGCCAGCAAGCAGTTTTGCATCTGCGCCATGTTGCGCAATTGCTGCTAGCGCTTCGTCAAGAGAGCGGGGGGCCAAATACTTGAAACGGGCTGGCTTCATAATCTAGTTGATGTTACCAAGACGCCCCGGTGGGCATTGTATAATGCCGGAGGATGTACCCGCCTCCGTAACACCGAGCGCGGATTTCTGTGGATTAGGGAGTTGCAATTATATCATGAACAACCTCGCCGACTTCGCACGCAGAGCAAGCACGGTCATGGGAACAAGAGGCACAATATGAGCGCCCAAAAAGGTCTGTTGTATGGCGTGCGCGTAGTCGACCTGACGCGGATACTGGCCGGACCGTACTGCACCATGATGCTCGGTGACCTAGGCGCGGACGTGATCAAGATTGAAGCGCCCGGGCACGGTGACGACACTCGCCACTGGGGACCGCCATTCACCGAAAGCGGGGAGGCAGCTTATTTCCTGTCCGTAAACCGGAACAAACGCAGCCTAACGCTGAATCTGAGATCCAAACACGGATTGGAAATCCTCAAGGACCTAATTCGCCAATGTGACGTGCTAGTGGAGAACTTTAAAGCTGGCACACTATCCCGATGGGGCCTGGACTATGAAACGCTGCAGATCATCCGTCCAGGCTTAATTTATTGCACGATGACCGGGTACGGCTACACCGGGCCATACAGCGCGCGTCCAGGTTACGACCTCATTATGCAGGCTATGGGCGGTCTCATGAGCATCACCGGGCCGACGGAGGGAGACCCGTATCGCGCGGGATTGGCCATCGCCGACATCAGTACTGGAATGTTTGCAGCTAGTGCGGTGTTGGCAGCTCTCTATGCCCGCGAGCGCACCGGAGAAGGCCAACGCATCGACATGGCGCTGCTGGACAGTCAGATTGCGTTGCTGACTTACGCCGCCGGCAATTACTTCGTCTCTGGCAAAATCCCGGCGCGTCATGGAAACGCGCACCCGAACATAGTGCCTTACCAGTCATTCACAGCGCACGACCGTCAATTCGTTTTCGCCGCCGGAAATGACGGCCAGTGGGGAAAGTTCTGCCACGCAGTTGAACGGCCGCAGTGGATACGCGACAAGCGTTTTAGCACCAACTCAGCCCGCGTCCTGAACCGTGACCTGGTTGTGACTAAGCTTAACGATCTGTTTGGCACGCGTGATGCGGCTCACTGGCTGGATTTGTGCGAGCAGATCGGCTTGCCAGCCGGACCGATCAACACAATTGACAGCGTCTTTACCAACCCACAGGTCAAGTCGCGAGAAATGCGCGTAACGGCTCAGCATTCAAAGGACGGCACAGTAGCGTTAATTAATTCGCCGATGCATATTCCCACCGCGCCCGTGTCAATTCGCCGAGCACCTCCAACGCTCGGGGAGCACACTGAGGAAATCCTCGACGAGCTGCTCGGTTACGACAAAGCAAGTGTATCCGCGCTACGACAAGAAGGCGTGGTGTAGTTATCTTGCCCTGCCTACCCACGCCATCACGCATGCCATCCCTATCTTAATCCATCTCCCGCAGCCGAACCCTCCGCCCGCCTCTCGACGTTGATCGCATCACGCATATTCGCGGCGGCCATGGCCGGATCAGAAGCACCCGCAATAAACCGGGATGAGTGCACAAGCATGCCCATTCCGTCAGGACGGAGAGCTGCCTGCAGCGCAGCCTCCAGATTTGCGCCCTGCGCACCCACGCCTGGAGTAAGAAACCACAGGTCAGGGGCAGCAGCACGAACTCGTGCCAACGCGAGTGGATCGGTCGCCCCTACCACCAGCCCTAGGTTATCGTGTCTGTTCCAGGTCTGCGCTTTTCTAGCAACATGT
>CAUZCX010000026.1:0-16411 GCA_963578565.1 Anaerolineae bacterium | reverse complement strand
GCTAGAAGAGCGTAAGACCAACGGCGATCTCCAAGAAAGAAAAACACACTGAGGGCACCGGGGCCTCTAAGGTTAAAATACCCAGAACGGTCCGCGACATTAACATCAAAATGCTTGTCTATCACGCGATCGAGTGGCGTCTTAATAACAGTTCTAAGGCTAGGCCAGATCTTACCCACGAGATGCCGAATGGGCATCAGCAACAGGGAGATTAGTACTATTGAAGTGGAAATCTTGATGCCCAACACACGCTCGATGTAGTGTGCGTTCAATTCGCCGGCAATCCGGTGTACCCAAACAAGCACTTTCAACATTGGTTGTCCGGTGTAGTTGATGAAATGATCAAAACTGTAGGCATCGATGTCGCTGATTGTTATGAGGTAGCGCTCCTCATCATCAAGGGTGTTTCCGAGGAAGCCATGCTCTCTAGCATATTCATATAGCGGCGTACCTGGGAGTGACTGAGCATAGTTAACGCTCACACTGCTTCCTGGTAACCCTCTAAATACCTTAAGATAAGGCATGCACTTCTTGAGAAAATCTATAGTTTCGTTGATGGTCCGGTCGGTTTCACCTGGCATTGCAATCACAAATTGTGAGATGGTAAACAAGCCAGCCTGATGGGTCCACTTCAGCGCGTCAACATTAGTATCTACAGCGGTATTCTTCTCCATCACGTCCAACATCGTTTGGCTCCCAGACTCAATCCCATAGTAAACTGCTCGGCCGCCATTTGCCTTCCAGAACCGTAGGGTTTCCAGATCAACTGTACGGGCACGAACACCGCCGGCCCTCCAAATGATGCCCATTTGCCCTAAGTGAGTGACCAGCTCCCTAGTAAGCGTACGGTTAGATCCAAAATTCTCATCTGCAATATTAAGAAATCCCACATCGTACTTATCCTGGAGAAACCGGATATGCTCTATCACCTGATCTATAGGCCGCATACGATATCCTTTTTCCCAACGGTGGCAGAACGTACAGCGGGCGACGCATCCCTTCGTCGTGATTATTGTGGCTGTTTTCTTGCCATCTAGGGCTGCAGGAACTTCCAATCCATATTCAACGATCCAGGAGGGAGCTCCATGGATGTAATGAGGAAGAGAACCGTCGGCTTCTAGGATAGAATAATCTGGCCATTCGATTGCGTCTCCAGGCAAAGGTTTACCGTAGCCTGTAAAGTGGAATTGTCCATTCTCGTCGAGGAAGCTTAGTCCCGGTATCGCTTTTACGATCTCACGAGTCCAAGATTTGTCCGACAGCGCCAAGATCAAGTCCTGAAAAATCACTTCGCCATCTCCAACCACACAAAAATCGGACTTACACTTACGCAGCAAGACCTCGGCACTGGCCGCAAGATTGCCTCCGACCACAATCACTGTATCAGGTGACACTGAGCGAATGAGATCCGCAAGGTGCTTGGTATAGCCGTATGCAGTCGAGACTACCGCACTAATACCTACAACATCGAACTGATTATCATAGAAATATGCACTAATCGATTCTTGTTCTGGACGCCAGTAATCAATGTTATAAAACTGAGCGTCATGACCGATTTTGCGAAGCGACTGAATAATCGCCAAACTACCTAGCGGGGGAAAATCCGTAGGATCATTTCGGATAGGTGTAGTACAGATACATATTTTCATCGATCCAATGCTCCCAAGATTGAAGATTTATCCAGCAACCGAATCATCAGACAAAGCACTATTGTTTATGATTATGTTCACATCATCCACTTTAGAGTTGCAGGACGCTGGACACGGTTATTGTACAACAAATTGCCAGTCGCTTATGAATTCAAAGAGATTATCTGGAACGCCATTTAACACTCTGCAACAATCGGATATCTAGTACCAACACGACGGGAAACTGATCATATAACAATCTATGATTCTTCGCTGAACGCTTGCGACAGAAGTGGTCAAAAGACCTTATCTAAGTAATGAGTACAAAAACACTCGACGCCAGACTGGGTAACAGGATCTCATCAATTTCTTACCATGCGCTTCGCTCAATCCCAGCGTGTTAATAACCCACGCTCCGCCCTTTCGACATGCCCATTTCTCTGGGAATCTCATACAGTGGTGCGATATTTGGCCGGACAACACCCACCGGCTTTTCCAGTCCGAGTACCCGTGGCTCTATTCCAGCAAATGGGGCACGGGTCCTGCGCCGTCGTTAGGCGCGCATTTTGGCGATATTGCTCACGTCCAGTTCGACAGGCACGGCGCGGGCTGCGCGGCGGCGGCGCTGCTGGACGTCACCGATCATCTCGAGCAGCACGCGCACACGGTCAGCGCCGGACACGCGCGCGTCAAACATGCCCTCGTATCCTTGAAGAGGCCCATCGGTCACCCGAACCCGGTCGCCGGCACGCAAACTCTGCAGCGCAAGGCCGCCCGCGGCGCAGATTTCGTTCAGCCGCCGCTTCAGCTGTGCTATGAGCGTCCCGGGCACAGTACCGAGCACACCCCCGAATTGCACCATACGCAGCAACCCTGGCGTCCATTGCACCGCGCTTAGGCCAGTCACATCCAGATCCAAATGCGCGAAAAGGTAGTTGGGGAAATAGGGTCGCTCACAAGCAGAGCGCGGGTTCACCGGGTTGACATGCAGCAGCGGTAGGAATATCTCCACGTTACGTGAGCGCAGCAACGAGGCGACCTGACGCTCTTTGTGAGGCTTTGTGTGCAGCGCGTACCATTGCTTGCACATATTATGCCTCCGGCATTTCCAGCATCACCGCCGATCCAGTCACGCGCAGCACCGGCAGCTCACCGTCAGCACCCAGCGGTACCACCGGAACCGACTGCTCAAGACACGTAAGTCTTAATACATCCACCAGATCACCTTGCCCAGAAACCGTGACGCGCTGAAAACCGGCCTCGCGCGCCTTTGCTAGCAACTCGCACGCCTGTTGCCGGGTTGCGCGATACATGCCCATGCTCACCTGCACATACTCCATCGCCAAGCGCGTTTTCTCTGCGATGCCATCCGGGGTAATTAGATAGCGCAGCCGCCTGCGCTGCAGGCGAGTGACTTTGATGTGACCCTTTGTCACCAGACGCTTCACGTACCAGTTGACCGTGCCCACCGCCACCCCTAGGCGGCCAGCCAGATCCAATTGTGTAGCTTCCGGGTCTTGTTCAATCTGTTCCAGAATGCGGAGCTCATGTAAGTTTTCGGGTGCGAGAGAAGTATCCATATTATTTCATCTATCTCAATATTCAGCTGCTGAATTTCAGAAGCTGAATATTACTACTGATTTGCTGGTTGTCAAGGGCACGCATTTATCCCCTCCAGTGCATGCACCATGCCACACCCAGGAAAACCCAAGAGCGATGCGTACCCGACACGCAACACAGGTGTGGTAAACTTCCAGCCGCGTTCGGGCGGGTAGCTCAGATGGTTAGAGCGCTTCTCTTACACAGAAGAGGTCGCAGGTTCGAGTCCTGTCCTGCCCACAACAGTACGCTTACCTCCCCGAAAGCGCGTAGAAAAGGCGAGTTGACAATCGCTGCCAACACTATATAATATAGATGGTCAATATATACACTTACACTGACAAGCAATGTCGAAAGTATTGACATAACATAAGTAATCTACAGGTGAAAACACAGTGATGAATCAAGTCTGCATGTGTACGGAGGGACAACGCTGATCCGCCCCTCGTTCTAAATTAAACAGGCCAAGCTAATGGCAGCCATCGAGCTGCCTTCAAAGGCCAGACGGGGAAGAGCGGGCAGCCTTCCACGCAGTTATTACGCCCGCTTTTCAAAACCGTGTGGTCTTTATTTATTAAAGACAGCATAAGCATAAGTGCGAAACTATGAGAATAAGTACCCTAATATCAAGAGAATATCTTCCGGTTTACCATCCGTCTGGTTGTTCCTTAGATTGGTGTCTCAGAGATGCTATGCTGGTACATATGTTGCACATGGCAAGATATGCCCAAGTCCGCACATGTTAAAAACCAGATGGACAGGAGAAACCTGAAATTTCCGCTAAATATTCGTGGCAAAAGAATTGTCCTGCATACGATTGTCGGACTTCGGCAATCGTAGTAACTCTAGGGTAACTAACCGTTACCACATATAATTGGAGGAGACGATGAAGAAAGAGAAGAGACTGTACAGTGTGATAGCGCTTCTGGCTGTTGTTGGCATATTGCTTACTGCCTGCCAGCCGCAGATAGTTGAAGTAGAGAAAGAAGTAATTGTGGAGAAGGTGGTCGAGAAGGTAGTAGAAGTAGAAAAGATCGTTGAGGTTGAAGTAACAGCGAGACCAGACGCTGCGACTCCAATCACTGATTTCGCAGGTTCGCCGCCCGTTTTCTACACTGATAGCTGGACTTGGCCTAACCAAGCTGATCTCCTTGCTCACATGTCACGCGGGAAGTTCTATATCCCTGTTCAGGACGAAGGCCAGATTGCTGTTATCGACCCTGACGCTGATGATTATGGCCTACACTTCATAAAGGTGGCTTACGTGCAGCCACATCATCCCTGGGTGGCACCTGGCATGCGCCACATATTCATAAACTTTCAGTCTGAGGGTAAAGGCGATCATGATGCCTATGGGTGGATTGATACTTGGACAGACAAGATCACCTACGGACAGACCGGGATAAACGACCCTTTCCACGGGGCGTTCAGTCCAACTCAGACGCTGCTTATTAATGGCGATCTTGACAAAAAAGGTGGACACGTACACTTGCATAATACGGCCACACTCGAGTTAGTAGCTTCAATCGAGACTAGTGGGCAACGCTCTCGTGACATTACATTTAGCCATGATGGTAACTACGCTTTCATTGGCCACCAAGGCTATGACCCAGACAACGGTCTTCTAGGTTCAGTAGAAGTACTAGACGTGAGGACTCGGGAGATCGTTAAGTCCTTAGGGGAGGGAAGATGCCGCTCGGGCAAGATGAGCAATGACGGCAGCGTTGTTCTTTACAGTTGCGACAAGGCAAATGTGATCATCGCCATAGATGTGGAGAAACTAGAGGTATTGAAGGAGATTGAATTGCCTGAAGGGGCGGGTCCTTTCAACATTGCGTTCCGGCCGGATGACAAATACGCCTACGTTGGCCTAAAGAAAATAGGTAAGCTTGGGATAATTGACGTAAATACACTAGAGTTGGTTGAAACCCTAGATTCCGGAACGGATACAAACTCGACTTATTTCCACCCCACTGCCGCACTGGCAGTGGTAACTAACGATGGCGCGGATTCCCATGTATCAATATTGGACAGCGAGCAAAACAAGATTATTGATAAGATTGACACTGGAGGGAAGTCTACACACAATGGTCATTGGACGCCTGATGGTCACTGGTTCTTGGTCACTAATCGTGGTGGAGACACAGTAACACTTTTGGAATATGTGGAGACAAGCGGAACTATTGAGTGGGTAGACGACATCGTCGTCGGCTTTGGCACTAATGGTGTCCTGTGGGCACCTTATTTCTGTGGTGAGCAGATACTGACAGTTGCTAATGTGACAAATGCACAGAATCTGCCATCCACTGACATGGATGGAAAGTGTGGGGAACTTCCCAGTTGATCAATATTGTCATTAGAATACAGCGACGAATTTTCCAGGGTTCTAGGAGAGGGATCTGTATAGATACCGCAATCTAGCAAATCACGTTACGTTGTTGATGTTTAGGAAGGGAGAATGATTATGGTGTGTTCAGGTTCAGCTCGCATAACACGTCGAGACGTTCTGAGAATGGCTGCTCTGGGAGTTGCAGGACTTACTGCAGGCTTCACATTCCGTCCCAGCCATGCAGAAGAGCGTGGGCATTTTAATTTTGTAGAGAATGCTAATGATCCCACGAAACTGGAGTACGAGCACATAATCAATATCCGCCTGCCCATTATCGCAGAGGATGGAGCTAATGTGCCTATGGTGATATCACTCAATAACCACCCAATGGAAACTGATCACTATGTAAAATCCATTCAGATAGTAAGCTTCAATGACCCGATCGTGGGAAAAGGTTTGTATGAGTTCTCACCTGCAAATGGAATTGCCTATATAGCGAATCAGATGAGGATGGATGGGGGTGACACTGAGGTAGTAGTGATAGCAGAGTGCACCCGACATGGCAAGTGGGTGGCTAGAGAGGATGTGAAAGTTAGCCTGGGTGGTTGTTGAAATAGGAGAAGACATATGGCCGAAGAATTCAGTGTGAAACTTAGGCTTCCCCGCGAGATCAGTGAAAATGAGGTGATTGAGGTCAAGGCGAAAATCAAACATCCTTCTTCCACTGGCTTACAGCTAGTTCAGACCGCTACGAATCGCTATGAACGCTTCGTGCGCGCTCAGCCAGCGGTTTTTGTGCGTAAGGTCGAAGTGTTTTATGGAGACGAGATTATTAGCACATTCCACATGAACGCCGCGAGCTCGGACAACCCTCTACTGGCTTTTAAGGTACGTGCTGTGCGGGAGGCGCCAATACAAGTTGTAGTTACAAATCACAAGAAAGAAACTGTGGTAGCCAACGAGGTTATTACATTCACTAGTGCCTGAATCCGTGGTTCCCTGTAGATAGGTAGATGAACAAATGTGAATCGACTCGTTACTCTTACTGCATGTTTTTGGCTGCCATGCTTATGTGGACAATTCCTGTCTTGAGTGGTTGTCAAGGCATTCCCCAGCGAGTAGATGAAGAAGTCATAGTGGCCGTAGACTCCTCTAGCGTTGACCCTGTCGGTGAAGTCACAGAGATTGACGAACTGGCTGGCATACCTGATATTTCCGTGGCGGAACTTGCGGAGAGCATGGATGCGGAGACTCTGTATATAGACAACTGTGCCAAATGCCACGGTCTCACAGGGTTGGGTGATGGGCCTTCAGTAGGTAGTCTTAATACTCAGTCCGGGTTGAATTTGACCATCCTTCAGGACATGAGCGAGGACGAGATCAGGGAGACAATATCTGTCGGTCAGGGTATGGAGATGCCTCCATGGGAATTGCTATTGAACGGAGATCAACTTCAATCACTTACTGAGTATGTTCGTAGCTTTGCAGACTCCTAATAACAGACAAATCGGCAGACTTGGTATGACTGTACAACACAAACTGCGGAATGATTTTGAGTTGGCATTCGGACGGCAGTGGCCTGTTTGGATGGGCGGACTCCTGATAGGTCTGCTGAATGTGTTACTTTTCATATATCATCAACCTTGGAGCACTCTAGACGGTGCCCTCAATTGGGGGGATTGGATACTCTCCAAAGTGGGCCTGATTGTATCCGAGCCCCTGTCCCCACTTGTGCGCTCCGGATCAGTGATAAATTTTGGTCTCCTGGGTGGGGCTATGTTAAGTGCTATGTTGGCCGGGCAATTTGGGCTGCGCGCCGCTCCGCTGCGCGACCTCGTCAAAGGTGCTATTGGCGGAACCATGCTCGGAGCTGGTGCGGTGTTGGTGCGCGGATGCAACATTGGTGGATTCTTCAATGGCACCAGTGCATTGGGCCTCCACGGTTTGGCTATGGGGTTGGGTCTTGTGATTGGCGCCTTTATTGGTACGCGCTTTCTGCTGTGGCAAATTGGGAGAGCATCTGCAGAGGATGGGTCGCCAAAACCTATCCGCAAGAGACGTGGATTAGCTAGTCCGAGGCGTCAGCGTATGTGGGGGCTGGGAGCGAGCCTATTTCTAGCAGCTAGCGTACTCGCTTATCTATTTTCAAGAACACCTGATCGCGGTGTCATTCTTGTGTTCGGGATACTTCTAGGCATAGTCTGTCAAAGGTCTAGGCTCTGTTTTGTGCGCGCGTTTCGGGAACCGTTTCTCACTGGCGATGCCAGTCACACGAAGGCAATGTTAATCGCATTGTTAATCAGTCTAGCTGGATTTTCAATCGTCAAATACACGCTACTTGAGAGGGTAGATGAGTTTGTCCGTGCAACCTATTGGGTGGGTGCTCTCTCCGGAGGAGTGATTTTTGGTGTTGGTATGACAATTGCTGGAGGGTGTGGAGCTGGTGCTGTCTGGCGCGCAGGTGAGGGACACTTGACACTGTGGTTGACGCTGATTTGTTACACACTATCATCCTCTTTATTCAACATATTGCTCCAGAACAGTGGTCTTATGCAAAGACTAGGTCAACCCATATTCCTACCTGACATTATCGGATGGGGGGGGGCAACAATCGCTCTACTCGCCATGATTGTAATTTGGTATCTACTAGTACAATCGAATGAGATTTCACGTAAGTGGGCAGCCATATAGAGTTTGTGCGGGTGGAGCGGATGACATGGACATACTCAAACCCATTACCCGCCGTGGATTTATCCAAGGTGCTGCTGCCGCTGTATTCAGCGCATGCGGTCTGAGCACCCGCGCTCGGACGAACAAGAAGATTAGCCACCAGACACAACCAACCAAGAATGACATCGCTGCCGGACGGATAGACAAAGTGTCCTTGCGTATATTGTGGACCGGCGACATACATGGTCAGGTACGTCCCATTTACCACAGAGAACCATTAGGCAGAGAGTTCTTGCGCAACAACAGAATCGAGGTCGGTAGCGCAGAATCCTATCTAAGTTCCCACATTGATTTTCTTGAGTTAGCTAATAAACACGGTAAGGTGGGTGGTTTAGCGCATGTGGCAGCGTTGATAAGAAACGAACGGGCCAGGTACCCCGAGCGAACCATTCTTCTAGACAGTGGCGATGCATGGTATGGCTCAGCAATTGCCATGTTGACCGAAGGACGAGCTTGCGTAGACATTATGAATGCCATTGGCTATGATGCCATGACTATGCACTGGGAGCTCAATCTTGGAAAGAAGGCGCTGCTTGACCGTATAGCTGAGGCCAATTTTGCTGTGCTGGCGCAAAATCTCGTAGACACTGAGTTTGAAGACCGTGTGCTGCAATCCAGCCTGATAAGAGACATCGATGGACTGCGTGTTGCCATTGTGGGAGAAGCCTATCCATTTAGCCTGCTCACCACAGAGGATCCGGCTCTAAATCCCGGTTGGCGCATGGGTTATCGTGACGTCGAGCTGCAGGCCGAGGTGAACCGAGTACAAGAGGAAGAGGGAGCGCAGTTGGTTGTTTTGCTGTCGCACATGGGACTGCCCCAAGATCTGGCCATGGCAGAACGATTGGAAGGAGTAGACGTTATTGTAGGCGGGCACACCCACGGGATCCTGTGGACACCACTGCAGGTAGGAGAAACACTAATAGTACAGGCCGGATCACATGGGAAGTTCCTGGGAGTACTCGACATAGAAGTGAGTGACGGCAGGATGGTGGGATATCAACACAAGTTGCTACCGGTTTTGTCCGAACGAGTCGAACCAGATAACCAGATCAACGAGTTGATCGACAATCTATATCTGCCATATCAAAACGATTTGGAGAGAGTGATCGGGGAGACACAATCGACCCTCTATCGTCACTCTCTTTTTGGGGGCACTACAGATGCTTTTGTCACCAGCGCTTATCGTGAAATTGCTGGCACTGACCTAAGCTGCGTAGGAGGATGGCGTTTCGGCGCAACGCTATTGCCTGGGTTAGTTACTGTGGAAGATGTCTACAATGTGATGAAACCCACGCCCTCACCTTTATACACGGCACAACTTACTGGCCTGGATGTGCGGAATATTATCGAGGATAATCTAGACAATGTGTTCAACCCTGATCCAATGTTGCGGCTAGGTGGCGACATGAATCGATGCAGTGGCATTAAGGCAAACTTACACAAGGAAGGCACACATGGCAACCGCCTTATGGATCCTATCGTTAATGGGACTCCATTGGCTGACGATCATGTCTACACGCTCGCCACCTCGGGCGGGCGAACGCAGAGGGTGGACAATAACCCAGTAGCGACAGATCTGCCAGCAGTAGAGGAACTGATAAATTACATTGAATCTAATCCACCAATAGTAATCAATCATCCGGTACAAACATATAATGACACCGGATAGGAGGGATGATAAGTTTGAGTCATTGAAGTTCGCTCGTAACTACGGTATAGCAATCCTGCCAATTCTGGCGATACTAGTGACTGCTTGTGTACAATCTCCTTCCCCAATTGAAATCACCGAATCGGAGTGGGCAATTGAACCGCAGCGTGATGAAGTTAAGGCAGGTGAAGTTACATTTGTGGTTACAAACACGGGTAACTTAGAACACAATTTTGTTGTTGAAGGCCTGGACGACACTATCGAGTTGATACTCCCCCAGGATACACAGTCCTTGGCAGTGACATTGAGTCCGGGCACTTATACTTTGATGTGTGATTTATCCGGTCATCGGGAAGCTGGAATGGAAACGCAATTTACCGTTGCACCATAGTGCAATGAAACACGGTTATATGAAATCACGAGCAAGACAAGAGTCGGCCTACATGGTGAACATGTAAGGGATGCTGCGGAAAGTATTTCTCCCCCTTATCATAGTGTCGTTCGGAGGCACAGCAACAATTGCTGGATGTAAAGCTCCCCAGATAGATGCAGGTGCAGACTCCAACCAAATCAACCAGGGGTCTGGACAAGACCATAACATGGGCGGTGATGGTATCGAAGACGGAGTGACAATCTCCCATGGTGAATTGCGCATTCGGAATGTTTGGGCACGACCCGCTTTCAGGAGTTCAAACTCGGCAGTCTATCTCAGCCTGCAAAATCATGGGGCGCATGCAGAGCGTTTTCTTGGGGCTACAACTGAATTTGCTGCAGCGGTGGAAATCCATCAGGTGAAAATGGAAGGGGATTTAATGCTTATGAGTCCAGTGCTGAACGGGGTAGAAGTACCGGCGGAGGGGCATGTGGAGTTCGCTCCTGGTGGATATCATCTCATGTTGATTGATTTGCAGTCAGAATTGAGTGAAGGGGACTATTTCCCACTAGCATTACAGTTTGAGCAATCGGGACAGATTCTGGTAGATGTGTTGGTGTCCCAACATTGATAACACAATGCTGCTGACCGTAACCTAGTGTTTTTTCGATGAATCTTTAGATATGTGGGGATGCACAACTAATGCGCGCCGCGTCTAACCTGGCTATTTTCATGATACATGTATTAGTCTCAGAGGCTACTAATGAAGTGGCTGCGTGAGTCGAAGCACATTTTATGTCTCCCAGTCACGTGTCTGTCTGGGACAGTCATGTTAGCTTCCATTCTTCTGGTAGGATGCACTCTATTGGCTCCTAAACCGTATGTTTTTCACGGTATGAGTTTCCAGGATCCAGTTACGGCTCCCGACTTCAGTCTTGTTGATCAGAACTACCAGAATGTCGCTTTGAGAGATTTCCGAGGCAAGATTGTTTTGCTTTTTTTTGGTTTTACCAATTGCCCGGACGCTTGTCCCGCTACTTTGGGAACATGGGCCAAGGTGCATGATCTTTTGGGTGAGAAAGCCGAGCATGTACGCTTCATTATGATTACCGTCGACCCGGAAAGGGATACGCCGGAACGCCTCGCTAAGCATCTCTCCATGTTTAACCCAGAATTCATCGGTTTGAGCGGGTCAATTGAAGAACTGGAGCATCTGGCCCAAGACTATAACGCATATTTCCAGAAGGTAGATGTAGGTTCGGCAGCTGGTTATCTCGTCAACCACACTACCTTGACATACGTGGTCGACTTACATGGTGACCTAGTTATGGCTCATCGACCATACGAGATTCAGCCTCATGAGCTAGCAGAAGATTTGGAGTATTTACTAAAAGGTTATTCATAGAAGTCCTGTAATATAGGTAACAAGAGACGGAGAGACAACGTACGGCAACAATCATAATAATGTCCTGGAAGTACTTCCCATGCGCACTACGTGCCTTTGATGAGGATGGCCGCTGCAGTAAACAGCTTCCACGAAATTTTTAGACCACGGTAAATACCGCTTTCTATGACAACCAGGATGACTGGGCAGGAAAAATATCATTCTGGATTACGTTTGGGCGATGAAGAGGAAACACCAGGTAAGGCACAGAATGTAATCATCAAAGTATGCGCGATTCCGCTTTATAATGGTAACTAGTGCAAATAGATATTTTGTTGCTGCAAAAACGGCAAGCGGAGCAGGTCTCATCCACGGGTGCGGAAGATTCAACGATTGCAACAGCCGGTCGGTTTTCGCCAAGGCCATGAAGTCATTGGGGTGAATACCTCTGATATTATGCGTCCACCAGATAACCGTGACGCGAACCCATTCGGTCAGAAGGGACAGTAGTCCTCCTAATTTCGCTAGCGCCCCCACAGCGTTAGCGAACGCACCTCTCTCCCTAGGCTCGCCACCCGTCGGCGGGCCGTCTGCGCTTGCCAGCCGAGCACGGCAAGGTAAAATTGGAGGACAAACTTAGAGACACCAAACGGAGCACAAGGATCAGATGTCCAATTTCCTTGCCATTGACGACTTATCCCGCGCGGAACTGGAGACGCTGCTCGAGCTGGCTGCCGAGCTGAAACGAGCGTACATGGCAGGTGACAACCTGCCATTGCTGAGAGGCAAAACGCTGGGCATGATTTTCCAGAAGCCCAGCCTGCGCACGCGCGTTTCCTTCCACATGGCAATGCGCCATCTTGGCGGCAGTTCTCTCTATCTCTCTCCACAGGAAGTCGGGCTAGGCAAGCGCGAATCGGTGGCAGACGTGGCACGCGTGCTCTCCGGATATGTGGACGGCATAATGGCGCGCGTATTCACCCACAAGCATGTGCTGGAGCTGGCCGAGCACGCATCCGTACCGGTAATCAATGGTCTGTCCGATTACAATCATCCCTGTCAGGCGTTCTCCGATATCTTCACTATTATGGAACTGAGACCCGAACTTCAAGGGCTGAAAATGGCGTTCGTCGGCGATGGCAACAACGTTGCAACCTCATTGCTGTTAATCTGCACGCGCCTAGGGATGCATTTCAGCATTGCTTCCCCTGACGGATACGAACTGGACGCAGGCGTGGCAGAACGCGGCAGAGAACTGGCAGCCGAATCCGGATCCGATTTCCAGCAGATGCACGATCCGGACAAAGCGGTGGCACAAGCGGATATTATTTACACTGACGTGTGGACGAGTATGGGACAAGAAGATGAATTGCAACAGCGCCGGCGGGCATTCCGACCTTATCAGGTGAACCGGACATTGCTAGCTCGAGCGCGGCCGGATGTGTTGGTCATGCACGACCTACCCGCCCGTCGCGGTGAGGAAATAACCGACGCAGTTGCGGACGGACCGCACTCGGTCATCTTCCCACAGGCACATAATCGCCTGCACGCGCAAAAAGCCATTCTGGCGCAGCTGCTGGGTCAATGAAGCATATTATAGGAACGCAACACCAGTGGACACACTAACGCGCAATTTTTCCCGCGTGCTGGAGCAGCTCAATTGGATGAGCGCGTTGGACATTCTAGTGGTGGCACTCATGTTTTATGTGCTGCTGATAATTGTGCGCGGTACCCAGGCAGTCAACCTACTGCGCGGCATAATTGTGCTGGTGATGTTAGTAGTTGTCATGTCCGGCCTTTTCCAGCTGCGAGCAGTTTCATGGCTACTGCGCGCCACTCTGCCAGCACTGCTGCTGGCTATACCGGTGATCTTCCAGCCTGAAATCCGGCGCGCTCTGAACAGCCTGGGCCGCGCCGGAACCTGGCTCACCTTTCGCGGCCACCAGGAACAGGTCCAGGAAGTGATCAATTGCATCGTCACCGCCAGCGACCGACTGACACAAAGCCGCCACGGTGGATTAATTGTTATCGAGCGTGAAGTGGGCCTGCAAGAATACGTTGACACCGGCGTGTTACTAGATGCTAGACCATCCGCCGAATTAATTGTGCAGCTTTTCCACAAAGACACCCCGCTGCACGACGGCGCAGTTGTGCTGCGCGGAGACCATCTGGTGGCAGCCGCCTGCGTGCTGCCACTCTCCACCGATGCTCGCATAGCCGAGCGACGTCACGGGCTACGCCACAGAGCCGCCATCGGCGTTACCGAGTCAAGTGATGCCGTCGCGGTAGTTATTTCGGAGGAAACCGGCGGAATCTCGGTGGCGTACAACGGACGCATAATCCGTCGTCTGACACCCAAACGACTGGGAAACATACTAGCAGCCTTTTATCAGCCGCGCGGTATCCGCAGTGGCGGATGGCTGCGACGTGCTCTCCGCATCAAAAAGAAAAGTTTCGGTGGCTAGCACTTTTACTGACGCACTGCGTAGGTTTTTTCAGAATCTAAGTCTCTTCGGACTAGCGCTAGTGTTAGCCGTGATTGTGTGGATGACCGCGGCTAATGAAGAAAATCCGATCGAAGAGCGCGTATTTCCACGCCCGATCGCGGTAACATTGATCGATCTTCCTGCCGACATGATGCTTCTCAGCCCCGCGGCCGTAGAAGCCACCGTCACCATCAGAGCGCCGGCGCAGGTATGGGCAACCCTGAGTAGCAATCAATTAACGGTACTTGCGGACCTGAGCGATCTCTCGGACGGGCGTCACTCAGTGCCGTTGCTGGCGCGGACGCTGGCAGCCGACGCGGAGGTGTTGGCTGTAGAACCGAGTGAAATTTCGGTCGAGCTAGAACGAATCGTCGTCAATTCTGTTCCGGTGGTTTTGAGTATACGAGGCGAGCCAGCAGTGGGATACGCGTCCGGATCGCCGGTGCTTTCTACGAACAGCGTCACCGTCACCGGCCCGCAGCGGCTGGTGGAGCAAGTGAGTGAAATTAACCTCGCTCTCGACCTGCGAGGAGAAAAGGAAAACATCGACCGAACTTTCGCGCTCTCGCCTATGAACGACCGTGACCAGGTCATCAACGGGCTGACACTGCAACCAGAAAGCGCCACGGTTAAGGTTACAGTGCGACAGCTTGGCGGTTATCGTGACGTCGCCGTGCGCGCAATTCTGGTGGGGAAACCCGCGGAGGGCTATCGCATTACCAATATCATGACCTCTCCTCCAACAATCACCGTGTTCTCTGATGACCCAGCACATCTGGCCTCGTTACCAGGGTTCGTGGAAACCGAGCCGCTCGATGTGAGCGAGTCCTTCCAGGATATTGATGCTCGCTTGACCATGGCGCTGGAGAAAGGGGTCACTGCTGCAAGCGAGCAATCGGTGTTGGTGTTGGTAAGCATCGAGGCGGTGGAGAGCAGTCGCCGTATCCGCCAGGACTTGACCGTGACCGGCCTAGGGGCCGGACTGGTGTCACACCTCTCGCCCGACTCCGTAGACGTGATAATGTCAGGCCCACTTCCGGTTCTCGACAGTATGACCGCCGAGAACGTGAAAGTCATTCTAGATTTGCTCCATCTGAAGACAGGCATCCACGAGATAGAACCGTCCGTAGTCATCACCGGACCGGACGTAGTCAAAACCGACCAGGTGCTGCCGGCAATCATCCACGTAGATGTCTTCCGGCCGACCAACACCCCCACGCCAACGGCAACCGAAACCATCTCGCCACCGGTTGCTGCGAGTCCCGACGAGGCTTCCACGGCACCCGCTACCACATCCATGCCGGCAGCAGCCAGCGCCACTACCACACCTACCACAACTACCACATCGCCCTGATTTTCGCCCGATGCGCAAAGCCCTCGTAGCTCTGGTCGGACGACCCAATGTAGGTAAATCGACCCTGTTTAACCGCCTAGCGGGCGAACGGTTGGCGGTTGTCGATAAAGTGCCTGGCACGACACGCGACCGGCTGGTGGCAGAAGTGCAATGGAATGGCGTCTCTTTCGATCTAGTGGATACCGGTGGCATAGAGGCCAGCGAGCGTAGAACAGATACCCAGCCACTTGCTAGCGATTCCGCGGCGTTCATCAATGAAATCCGGTCGCAATCGCAGCTGGCCATTAGCGAGGCGGACGTAGTTGTCTTCATGACCGATGTAACCACAGGAGTGACCGCTACAGACGCAAAGGTCGTCGACATGCTGCGCCGCGGCCAAAAAAAGATGTCCAGCCAAAAGCGCCCAGCCTTGCTGCTGGCAGTCAACAAGTGCGACAATGCCGTCCGACGCACCGATGCGCAGCAGTTTTTCGAGCTAGGCTTAGGTGAACCATTTCCCATCACCGCACTGCACGGGACTGGCAGCGGGGATTTGCTCGACGCTATTGTAGCGCAGCTGACACCCGCACGGCCCGCTGTGTCCGATGAGAGCATCACCATCGCTATCGTTGGTCGACCAAACGTAGGTAAAAGCAGTCTGCTGAACAAACTGCTCGGGCAGGAGCGAGTGATTGTGTCCCCGCAAGCGGGCACAACACGGGATGCAATCGACACCGTCCTGACTTATCATGGAACCGACATTACCCTGATAGATACGGCCGGAATCCGCCGCAGGGGCAAAATAGTCCCTGGAGTGGAGAAATACAGCGTGTTACGGGCACTCAAGGCGATAGATCGGGCAGAGGTCGTGATGCTGCTGGTAGACGCCACCGAGCCA
>CAUZCX010000025.1:0-16682 GCA_963578565.1 Anaerolineae bacterium | reverse complement strand
GTCTATTGTGCCCATTGATGCCGAAGATCACGTGCTGCTTGTGCGGCAATATCGCCCGGCGATACTGGAAACGTTGCTTGAAATACCAGCGGGAACGCTCGATCTGGATGAGGCCCCGGAGGTGGCTGCGCACCGAGAGCTGCGCGAGGAAATCGGAATGCGCGCGGAGCGGCTGCGCGCGATTGGAAGCTATTATCTTGTGCCGGGCTATTCTTCCGAGTTGATGCACGCCTATGTGGCCACTGACTTGAGCCCTGCGCCGCTTCCGCAAGATGAGGATGAGGACATCGTCGTGGAGTCAATACCCTTTGCAGAACTGGTGGTGCAGGTCTCTCGTGGAGAGTTGCGCGATGCTAAGACCGTTGCCGCTGTCCTGATGCTGGCGTATGAGCGTGGCATGGACGGCCCCTGACCGTATATTGCTCACTCAATAACTTTCCTTGGCGTGCTCCAGAGTGCGCCGCAATTGTCCCACGTGCTATAATCTTCTAGGCTTCTATTGCGCCTCTCTGTACTATTGTGGGCACGTCTGTGTACCAGTGCTGAGCCCGCTAACGGCCTGCCGAATGTCCTTCGTTCATCTGCATACCCATTCCTCGTATTCGCTGCTTGACGGCTTGAGCAATGTGCGCGCAATTGCTGCGCGAGCGCACGAACTCGGCATGCCGGCTCTGGCGCTCACTGACCACGGCGCAATGTACGGCGTGATTAATTTCTACCGCGCTTGCCGACAAGCGGAAATTAATCCAATCATCGGTATGGAAGCTTACATGGCCTCACGCAAAATGACGGATCGAGTGGCGCAATATGACGCAAAGCGATTTCACGTGCTGCTGCTTGCGGAAAACCAAACCGGTTACCAGAACCTGCTGCAGATTGCCACTGCCGCACAGTTGCAGGGTTTTTATCACCGTCCACGCATTGATCATGATTTTTTGGCTGGGCACGCCGATGGTCTGATATGCACCACCGGCTGCCTCTCGGGCGAAATTCCAAGCGCGCTGCAATCCGGGAACACCGAGCGCGCAGAGCAACTCATGGATTTCTATGTGCAGGTGTTCGGCCGCGAGCGTTTCTTTATCGAGCTGCAAGACCATGACATACCTATCCTTAACGAAGTCAATCAGGTTCTGCTGGAGTTTGGCCCCCGCTACGGCCTGCAGTTTATAGCGACGAATGATGTGCACTATGTGAAGCAGGAGGATGCGCAATTGCACGACGTGTTGTTGTGTGTCCAGACCAATGCAATTCTCAGTGACAAGAAACGGATGCGCATGAACGGCGATTCGTATTACCTGCGCTCGGCAAAGGAGATGCAAAATCTCTTCGGGCATGTTTCCGGTGCGGTGGAGAACACGCTCCTTGTGGCGGAACGCTGCAATGTCAATCTCGACACCGAGGGAGTGCACTTGCCTGTGTTTACGGTTCCGGATGGATACGACACTTCGGGGTTTTTGCGGCACCTGTGTCAGCAGGGTCTGGAGCGACGTTATGGCTCGCGTGCTACTGATGCAGCCATCCGCGAGCGCATGGAGCTGGAGTTGACAGTCATAGGAGATATGAATTTCGATGCCTATTTCCTGATAGTGTGGGATTTGTGTAAATTCGCCTCCGAACGAGGTATCTGGTACAACGCTCGTGGTTCCGCGGCTGGTTCAATTGTGGCTTATGCCCTGGGGATTACGCTGGTCTGTCCACTGGAACACGGCCTGATTTTCGAGCGCTTCCTGAATCCAGCGCGAGTATCTATGCCGGATATCGATCTGGATTTCCAGGATGACCGCCGCTACGAACTCTTGGAATACACCGCGCAGAAATACGGCGAAGACAAGGTGGCGCAGATTATCACCTTCGGGACACTCAAGGCGCGTGCCGCTATTCGGGATGTGGGTCGGGTCATGGATATTCCCCTTAATGAGGTGGACCGGGTGGCCAAGCTCGTGCCCAATATTCCCGGAAACCCGGTGAGCATTTCCGCGGCTCTGCAAGATTACCCCGAATTTCGGGCGGTGCACGCTAACGATGCAAACCTGCGCGAGATGATTGACATAGCCGGTCAACTTGAAGGGGTGCATCGCAACGCCGGAACGCATGCCGCCGGTGTGGTCATTGCCGATAAGCCTCTGGTGGAATATATCCCCTTGCACCGCTCCACAGGCAGCAACGCGCAGCACAACGTGATTGCTGCCACTACTCAGTTTGAGATGGAGGTTCTGGACAGTCTTGGATTACTGAAAGTTGATTTCCTCGGCCTGCGCACGCTGACAGTGATGGCGCGAGCGTGTGAACTCATCGATGAGCGCCACGATGTTGAACTAAACCTGCACAATATTCCCACGGACGACCCGGCCAGTTTTGAGCTGCTGGGTCGGGGCGATGTGGCCGGGGTGTTTCAGGTTGAGGGCGCCGGTATGCGCCGATTTCTGCGCGCCATGAAGCCTACTCGTCTGGAGCACGTTATAGCTATGGTGGCTCTGTATCGTCCAGGTCCGATGGAATTTATCCCGCACTATATTCGCCGCATGCATGGTGAGGAGAAGGTCACATATTTGCACCCTGCCCTGAAACCGATTTTTGAGGAGACCTATGGTCGGCCGGTGTATCAGGAGCAGCTCATGTTTGCTGCCATGGATCTGGCAGGATACAGTGCTGAAGAGGCTGATGATTTGCGCAAGGCGGTGGGCAAAAAGATCAGAGACAAGCTCATGCAACATCGCGGAAAGTTCGTGCACGGCGCGGTTTCCAATGGTATCGGTGAAAGAATAGCCAACGCCATTTTCGATGATTGGGAAGAGTTCGCTCGCTACGGTTTCAATAAAGCGCACGCCGCCGATTATGGTGTCATCGCGGTGCAGACCGCATATCTCAAAGCACATTTTCCTTCTGAGTACATGACCGCAATGCTCACTGCGGAGCAGGATGACAGCGAAAAAATGGCCTTATATGTGGCTGATGCGCGACGCATGGGAATCGAGGTGCTGCCGCCGGATATCAATCACAGTGACCTAGATTTCCAAGTGCAGGATCGCGGCAACGGCAGCAATGCGGTGCGATTTGGATTGTGTGCCATAAAAAACGTGGGTGAGGGGGCGGTCGAGGAGGTTCTTCGGGCGCGCAGCGAGCACGGGCCGTTCGCGAACGCGGATGATTTTAGCGCGCAGGTGGATTTGCGCAAGGTAGGCAAACGCGCTCTCGAGAGTTTGGTCAAGGTGGGCGCGATGGACTCAATGGCGCCACGCCATCAGCTGCTTCTCGCCATTGAGCAGTTGCTCGGTGCCAGCGCGGCGGTGCACAAGGCGGCCGAGGTTGGTCAGGCAACGATGTTCGACATGCTCTCAGAACAGAGCGGCAGTGCGAACATAGACCTGCAGCCCGATGCAGAGGAGATCCCAGCCCGGCTATTACGCAGCTGGGAAAAAGAGCTGGTAGGAGTATATGTCAGTGAGCATCCGCTGCTCTCCTCCATCGAAGAAATAGAGCAGGTGATTACGGCTTACAGCGGGGATCTGGGCGAGATGGATGGTAAAGTTGTCACGCTGGCTGGCACCATTGCCCACATTCGGACGCACATTACCAAGAAAGGCGCACGGATGGCTTTTATCTCGCTGGAGGATTTGCGGGGCTTTGTCGATCTGGTAGTCTTTCCCGATGTGTGGCGGCAGGTACATGAGTGGCTGGAGGTAGATGCGTTTGTAGCGGTCACAGGTAGGGTGGATACTAAACGGGGCGATACAAATGTGTTGGTTAGTCGCATTGAGAATGAGCTTAAATTAGTGCAGCCGTCAGAGGACGTAGTGCTTCCGAACGAAAAAAACGGCATAAGCGCTACCAACGCAGACAGGCCTCCTGCCGACATTTGGGAGACACGGCCTCCTGAAGAGGAAGTTAACTTGACGGTGCGTCCGGCGAGCGTAGAACCAGGAGACTTCTCCCCATTCTCAGCGGAGACGGAGCAGCTGGACTCTAATTACGCGGCTGCAAAACCCGACACAACCCCAGGCGATCAATCGGTGAAACGGATCGTTGTCACCCTCCGGCCTGCGCGGGACCTGAGCAATTACAAATTGCGCGTCAAGTGGGCGTTTAATGTGATGAGCCGTTTTCCCGGTGAGGATCGCTTCGCCATGGTAGTGTACGAGGATGACGGGCGGTGCTTCGAGCTGGATTTCGCAAACCATACCACCGGCCACTGTGATGAGTTAATGGATGAGCTTGCCAGCGTGGTAAATTCGCCTGGTGACATAGAGGTGCAACCGCTTCTATTGTGATTTCTGTACAGTGCTCACGTGCACCCGAGGGGCACAGTGTCAATCTACGGCTGGCGCGGGGAATTCGATACGTACCCGTTTTGCGGCCAGTCCCTCGACCGTAAGTACAGTGAAGGTGGTTTCCTGATGCTCGTAGCGGTCTCCCGGCTGTGGCGGGTGTCCCAGCCATGTCATTAGCAATCCGCTCACCGTCTCCACTGGCGGTAATTCATCGGGCGATCCCAATCTGACTATTGACTGCAAATCGTTAACTGGGTAATTACCGGCGGTTTCCAGTATCCCGGGAGCGATATTTCGAAGCGGTTCTTGATCCACATCGAATTCGTCTCGCATTTTGCCCACAATCTCTTCCACCAGATCTTCCAGTGTTACGATTCCAGCGGTGCCGCCGTATTCATCCAACACTATGGCCATGTGAGATCGACCGTTCTGGAAGTGAGACAGCAGGCTGGCCAATGGGGCATTTTCGGGCAGATGGTGTGCTGGATGCAACAGCAGTCGTAGATCGAAAAACTCCGATGGCCGCATCTTCTGGCGGGCCAGGTCTTTAACGTGCAGGATGCCGATGACGTGGTCTATATCGCCCCGATAGACCGGAAAGCGACTGAAACGGCTTGCGGTTACATCTCTCAAAACGTCGGCAAGAGGCGTGTCGTGCGCAATAGCCTTCAATCGGTTACGCGGCGTCATCACCTGATGTGCGCGCCGGTCCGTAAAACCGAACACACCCAGCAGCAGTGCTCTTTCGTTGTCGTTCAGCAATCCACTCAATGCGCTTTCGCTGACAATTTGCACCAGCTCCTGAGGGGAGTGCAGGCGTGTGGTCCCGGTGGGAGGGTGCACGCGCAGCAGGCGGAGCAACCCGGCACCAAGACCGTTTAGTACGGTGACGGGCAGGGCAAGCAGTCTCTGTGCTGTATGCATTATGCCGATCACCGCCAGTGCGGTGCGGCGCGGCGCGCTGAGAGCGAGCGATTTTGGGACCATTTCTCCCAGGACCACATGTAGATAAGTAAGCAAAGCGAGTGCTAATACTGTAGCCAGTGAATGCGTCAGAGCGGGACGCGGAGCTGCGTTTACAATCTGACCCAAATACGGTTCAATGAAATGGGCGATACGTGGCTCGGCGTACATTCCCAGCCCGAGCGAGGCCAGCGTTATTCCCAGTTGCGCGGTAGCGATGTAGCGGTCTTGCGAGGAGGGAGATTCGAGAATAGCCAGCACGCGGCCCGCACGTGCGTTGCCCTCCCCGGCAAGTTGTTCCATCTGAGTGCCACGTACGCCGATGATTGCGAATTCGGCGGCTACGAATATGCCATTCATCAGCACCAGAGCTATGGTGATGAGAATAGGCGCAAGCATCACAAGCGGGACGCTCAGCACAGCGGTGATGCTATCCATGATGCTTTCGATTTGGTTTGCCTGAATTGGGCACTGTCCCGACTAGCTGCATGTGCTCCCTCCGATGGTTGGCATCATTGACCGTTGCTGTGTCAAATTCATCCTGAAGTTCGCCAATTACTTGCTCTATCAGGTCTTCGTAGGTGATCAGGCCGGCAGTTGCGCCATGCTCGTAGCGCACCAGTGCGATGTACTGGCGCTGGTCCGCAAGCGTCTCCCAAATAGCTGCTACAGACATTGTTTCCGGGATGAATGTGGCCGTGCGCAGGATGTCAGCGGTTGAATCGTTACCATTGACACTCATGCGAAGCAGATCTTTGATGTGTACGAACCCTATGATTTGGTCTATGTTTTCCAGGTAAATTGGTATGCGACCAAATCCCATCTGACTGCAAAGCCGAAGTAAATCTGAGACCGAACTAGTCGCCGGTGCAGCCACAATTTGGGTGCGAGGGGTCATGATATTGCGGGCGTTCAGGTTGCGCAACCGTAAGGCATTGCGGAGTATATGACGGGCTCCAGGAGCCAGTAGCCCTCCCTCCTGACTGTCAGTTGCCAGCATCTCGATTTCTGCCGGGGTGTGCACTCCGGCGTGTGGATCGCTTACGTTGGTGCGGAGGGCATTCAAGAGCAGAACGCCACTGCCGTTAAGCAGCCAGATCAGTGGCTGAAAGAGACGTAAAGACCAGCGCATCGGAAGTACTGTTGCTAGCGCAATCTTTTCCGGGTGCTGGATGGCAATTGATTTGGGCAGCAGTTCTCCGATCACCATTTGCAGCCCGGTCAGCATCAGCAGCATACTGATGACTGCCAGCGAATGCGCGGCCGGGATGGTGAGGATTCCCATCCCTGTCAGCAGAGGCGTCAATCGGTCTGCCAGCACGTTCTGCCCATATGCTCCGAGTAGGAGCGATGTGGCCGTAATGCCCACCTGACAGGTTGCCACATAGCGGTCAAGCGCCTGGCTGTCGCGTACCACCGGCAGCAGTTGCCGCGCCAGCCGGTTTCCATCGGCAGCCATCTGGTGAATACGAGTGCGGCGAGCACTGACCGTGGCGAATTCTGACGCCACATAAAGCGCATTGACCAGCACTAGCAGTGCGACGATCAAGGCGGCAGCTATCAATCCATGTTACTTTGCCGTTGTACGCTGCTGTCCCTCTGATCTGGTCTGGGAGCGGCATGCGACCGTATCATTTGGCGGATCGGCAATCCATAAAGAGTTGGCATGTTAGTTTATCCTCACTATTGTATCAAAATTCATAGGCTACAATTGCCAATCGCAATAGCAGATGACAATCACATAGTCAAGATAGATGGGCATGGCAGTCAGCTGTGTCGTTGCGCCTCCGGAGCCGAGGAGGCGCTGCAATGCGCGGATGATCTGGATTACGTGACGCGCGACAGGGAATTTCATGCGCCAGCCCTCTAAAGTGATTATCGCGCGATCACCTATGATTTGCTCGGTCATGGGCGATTGGCAAAACCGACAGGAATGTATAGCATCGCCCACTTTGCGGTTGAACGGTATGGATTTACTTCAGGCGCGCGTGTTTGGCATTTCGTTGGGTGGCATCGTTGTGCTGCAACTGCCTATGGTTGTACCTGAAATGGTGTGTAACCGGTGCATCGTGAACATCGTTCCGGAGGTTTCGGAGCGAACATTTCGGGGACGCTAGGATATGTCGCTACATATGTTGATTATCCATGTGATGTACACGTGGCTCCGAGTGCTCTGCTGCAACTGCAAACCAGGATGCCAGCGGTCAACAGAGCCGACTAGCGGTAGAATTTCTACATGATTAGCGGTGTTCTGATCCCACAAGTTCTGCTGCTCTCGTGTTATGAATTGGGGCATCAGCCTTTTAGCCTTGCCTCCGCACTCGGTTTTCTTGATCGGGACGGAGTAAAGGCGGCTGCAGCCGACCTAGCGGTCGAAGATATCAGCGCACACGTGACTTACATAAAGGCGGCGCGTCTGGTTGCTATATCTGCGCCCATGCACGGAGCGCTGCGGCTCGGAACCGCGGCAGCGCTGCAGGTGCGTGCTTTCAACAAGGAAGTGCACATTTGCTTTTTTGGCTACTATGCTGGTCTGAATGCTGAATATCTACTAAGCGCTGGATACGCGGATAGCATCATCGCGGGCGAGTTTGAGCCCTCGCTGCTGGCACTCGCTCTGGCTGTGCGGCGGGGTGAATTCTACCCTGCCTCCCCGCCCCCGGGTGTGCGCACTGCTGAGTATGTGTCTGCGCCCTCGCTGCAGCGCGTTAAGTTTGCGCCTCCGCGGCGGGATGGTTTGCCTGGTCTGGAGCATTACGCTCATTTGCGCAGCAATAGCGACCTGCGCATTGCCGGGTATACTGAAAGTTCGCGAGGATGTAAATACGTCTGTCGCCATTGCCCGGTGACACCGGTTTATCAAGGACGCTTTTTCGTTGTGCCGCACGATGTTGTTTTGGGTGATATTCGGGCTCAGGTACAGGCCGGTGCGCGGCATATCACTTTTGGTGACCCAGATTTTCTCAACGGCCCCGGTCATGCGCAGCGGGTGGTGCGCAGCCTTCACGCTGAGTTTCCGGAGCTGACATTCGATTTCACAGCTCGTATTCCGCATCTGTTGCGCCACTCCCGGATGCTGCCGGAGATTGCTGCTGCCGGATGCGCGTTTGTGGTTTCAGCCCTCGAATCCCTCAGTGATAACGTGCTTGCCGCCCTTGATAAAGGCCACACACGGGCTGATATTCTGTGCGCGGTTGAACTCATGCAGGGAGTGGATATCCCCTTGCGGCCATCGTTGCTCCCTTTCACACCGTGGACCACGCTGGATGATTATCTGGAATTGCTAGCTTTCGTCCGGGAAAATGACCTTGTCGATCATATCGACCCGGTGCAGTATAGCTTGCGGCTGCTCATCCCTCCTGGCTCGGCGCTGCTGGAAAAACACGCTCCAGCCCCCTGGCTCGGGGAACTCGATGTCGCCAGTTTCAGTTATGACTGGACTCACCCCGATGGCCGTATGTTAGAGCTGCACAAACAGGTGAGCGCTCAGGTTGAAAACGCTGAAAGGGAAGGCGAGCCGGCTCGGAGCACTTTTGCTGCAATTGAAGAATTGGCCAGTGTGCTCGGAGGTGTCGCTCTGCCGCACCCGCGCATCGTGCCTCAGCGCCAACCAATGCCTGCGGGGTTGACCGAAAGCTGGTTCTGTTGAGCGGAGCCGGTGAGCGAGTCAGGCTGACTCGTCTAATTCCGGTCGGGACTGCAAGATGGCCGCCAGCGCGGCTATGTGCTCAGCGAACGCCTGCTGCCCCAGTGAAGTGACAGCGACATATGTGCGCGGCTTGCGGACGACAAAGGCCTTTTCTACCGCTATGTAGCCCGCGCTCTCCAGCTTGCGGAGATGTGCGCCGAGGTTGCCGTCAGTCACCTTAAGGAAATTTCGTAGAGCGGTGAAGTCGACACTTTGGCCGGTGTCTATCCCGGTCAGCACGGCCATGATGCGCAGGCGTACCGGCTGATGAACTATCAGGTTGAGCTCATTCATATGTAGTATTCATTCAGAATCAGGTGCCGTAATCCATCTTTCAATACTTGGATTAGCATCGAAACCTAAGTGCACTCTGAACTTCAGAGTAGTGTATAGAGATAATTGGCGATTGTCAAGCAGCGGTACTCACTGGGCGCTTGCGATTAGCGCCACCCAATTGCTGGCAGCGGAACCTATATCCGAGGATGTTTCAGTTGCCAGCAGTGCCATGCCGGTGGTATGAACGGCGGCGAGCACTTCGGGTTCCTGTTCCGCCAGAATGCCGGCGAGAATCATAATTCCTCCGGGTGCTACAGTCTGCGTCAGTCCATCTCTAAGCAATCGTATAATTGGCCTAGAGAGGATGTTGGCCACGACCAGACCATAGTTGTTTTGCCGCCGGATTCCCGCAAGTGAACCCAGTATCAGCAGCATTTGGTCGGCTACATCATTAGCGCGCGCGTTTTTTCGCGCGGCGCGGATTGCATGCGGGTCGGAATCGCATCCGGTAACGTGGCTTGCGCCCAACTTCAACGCCGCAATCGCGAGAATACCTGAGCCACATCCCAGGTCTAACACGCTTTCTCCAGGCAGGAGGTATTTTTCGATTGCTGTCAGGCACAGTTGGGTGGTGGGGTGGACTCCTGTGCCGAAGGCCTGTCCGGGGTCAATGAGCACTGGTATGTCGTTTGGAGCTAGTTTAGGATGCATCCAGGTGGGAATTATCACCAGCCGGTTTCCCGCCCGCAGCGGGCGGTAGCGGTTTTTCCACTGCGCTGCCCAGTCCGTATCGGCTATAGGTCGATATTGCGGTGTGGGCGGTTCCAATCCGGATTGGCGCGCAATCATTTCCAGAGGCCAGAGCTCCCGCTCGATCTTTCGGAGGGTACGGTCCAGATCGTCATCCACCGCTAGGAAGGAGCGCAGCTGCAATTTTCCTCTCTGCTCCAGTTCCGGCGTGCTTTCATAGGAAGGGATGTTTGCGTCAGAGACTGATTCGATTGCCACTCCGGCGGGGATAAAGCGCCCGAGTACTTCGGCAACTACTTCCGCGGTCTCGGAGTCAACCGTCAGCGAGATTTCGAGCCAACGATGGCCCTTAATATTGTCTAACGATGGATGGTGTTTTGAAGAAGTGGTCAAAGACCGAAGACTTCTCGCATTTGCTCGAAGAAGCCTTTATCGTGTCTGTGCTCGCGGGGTTTTGCGCCGTTCTCGAAAGTCTCATCCAGTTCGCTGAACAGGCGACGTTGTTCGGCGGTTATTTCGGTGGGCACTGCCATGCAGGAAATTACAATTTGGTCTCCACGGCCGCCACCACGCACGTGGGGCACACCGCGCGCGCGCAGTCTGAAGATCTCTCCAGGCTGGGTTCCCGGTGGGATGCGTAGTTTCTCCTCACCGTCGATAGTGGGTACCATCACCTCTGATCCCAGCGCGGCCTGGGAGATGTTGATTTCCAGTTCTAGAACAATGTCGTTTTGCCGCCGCCGGAAAAAAGGATGCGGTTGTACGCTCAATATCACGTAAAGGTGTCCATTGGGACCACCTCTCTCACCGGGTGCACCCTCTCCTGACAGCCGAATCTGCGTTTCATCGTCTACTCCTGCCGGTATATTTACCGAGAGTTTGCGGATGGCGTTTTCCTGACCGTTCCCGCGACACTGTTTGCATGGTGAGCTGATGGCCTCTCCGCCACCTAGGCAATTTGGGCAGGCGCTGACGTTTACCATCGATCCGAGGAAGGTCTGGCGCACCTGGCGCACCTCTCCCGTGCCGCTGCACTGGCCACAGCGAGATGGCGCGGTGCCGGGCTCGGCGCGGCGGCCTTCACAGCGGGAACAAGTCTCCGGGCGCGTTATTTCTATTTCCCGCGTCGTGCCATGCATCGCCTCTTCGAAGGTGATGGTCAGGTCGTAACGCAGATCGGGTCCGCGGCGCGGGCCTCTGCGACCATCGCGGCGCGTGCTGCCGGAGCTACCAAAGAATTGGTCGAAGATATCATCAAAGGGGAACCCACCTGAGAAATCCATCCCGCCCATGCCGCGCAGACCTTCGTGGCCGTACCGGTCATATGCGGCACGTTTCTCCGCGTCAGAGAGTACGCCATAGGCTTCGTTAATTTCCTTGAAGCGAGCTTCTGCGCCCTCATGCTTGCTGACATCGGGATGCATCTTTTTAGCCAATCTCCGGTAGGCGTCCTTGAGCGTACCGGAGTCGGAGTCGCGGGACACTCCCAGAATATCGTAATAATCTTGCTTCTCTACCATTGCTTGTAATGGTGCGTGTGTGGTTGACCGTTATTCGGTGGGATGCCCGATAGCGGGCATCCCACCGAATAACGGTCAACCGGTCACTCATCCGTGAATTCGCCCTCTAGAACTTCCTCGTCTGGCGATTGATCCTGCTCTCCCGCATCCGCTTCGGTTTCTGTCTCGGAGGGATATTCATCGGCCGCCTCGGCTTGTTCCTGGTAAGCGGCAGCGCCAACTTGATGCACTTCCTCCTGTAATGCTCTGGTGGACGTTCGTATGACCTCCAGATCTTCTCCGGCCAGCGCTTTACGGAGAGTTTCGAGAGCTTCATCGACACTTGCTTTCATTGTCGGATCGATTTTCTCTCCCACCTCTTTCAGTACGCGCTCCGCGGAGAAGATGGCCGCATCGCCTGCATTGCGCACCTCGATACGTTCTTTGCGTTGCCGATCCTCATCGTGGTATTCCTCGGCAGCTGAGACCATGTTCTCAATCTCCTCTTCCGAGAGTCCGGAGGATCCTTGGATGGTTATGTGCTGGGTACGGTTCGTGGCCCTGTCTCGCGCGGTAACGTTAAGTATGCCATCTGCGTCCAAATCAAAAGTTACTTCGATTTGTGGTACTCCGCGCGACGCCGGAGGGATTCCATCAAGCACGAATTTGCCCAGAGTTTTGTTATCAGACGCCATGGATCGTTCGCCTTGCACCACATTGATCTCGACCGAACTTTGCATGTCGGAGGCGGTCGAAAACACCTGGCTCTTGTTGGTGGGTATTGTGGTGTTCCGCTCGATCAAAGCAGTGGCCACGCCGCCGAGAGTTTCGATGCTGAGCGTGAGTGGTGTGACATCCAGCAGCAGCACGTCGGTCACGTCCCCGCCTAGAACCCCGGCCTGGATTGCGGCCCCAACTGCCACCACCTCATCCGGATTAACCTTCTTGTGTGGTTCGCGGCCAAAGAGGTCTCGGACGGCCTGCTGCACCGCGGGCATTCGGGTCATTCCCCCGACCAGCACCACCTCTTCCACTTGGTCCGGCTTCAGGCGGGCGTCTTCGAGCGCTGCCCGCACTGGCTGCATTGATTGCTCCACCAGATCTGCAGTGAGATGCTCCAGCTTAGCCCGCGTCAGCGTGTAATTCAGGTGTTTCGGCCCGTTTGCATCCGCGGTGATGAAGGGAAGGTTGACTTCGGTTTGCATGATGGTGCTGAGTTCAATCTTGGCCTTTTCGGCCGCCTCTCTCAGACGCTGGAGTGCCTGCCGGTCCTGGCGTAAATCGATTCCTTGATCCTTTTGGTATTCATCTGCCAGCCATTTGATTACGCGCAGGTCGAAATCATCTCCGCCCAGATGGGTGTTTCCGTTGGTTGCACATACCTCGAAAACGCCGTCCCCGACATCCAGGATGGAAATGTCAAAAGTGCCGCCTCCTAGATCGAAGACGGCTATGGTCTTTTCCGATTTTTCTTCGAGTCCGTACGCAAGGGCTGAGGCCGTTGGCTCGTTGATAATGCGCAGCACCTCTAGGCCGGCGATGCGGCCTGCATCTTTGGTAGCTTGGCGCTGAGTGTCGTTGAAGTAGGCCGGCACGGTAATCACTGCCTGAGTTACGGACTCGCCCAGATAAGCCTCGGCGTCATCCTTCAATTTTGCCAGAACCATCGCTGAAATTTCCTGTGGTGAGTATTCCTTCTCGCCCATGTGGACGCGCACATCTCCGTTAGGGGCAGCACTTACGGTGTAGGGCGCGTGTTCCATGGCGCGTTGTACTTCGGGGTCCTCGAACTTACGGCCGATGAAGCGTTTGATGGAAAAAAGGGTGTTCTCAGGATTTGTGATGGCCTGTCTACGCGCAACCTGACCGACCAGTCTCTCTCCTGTCTTCGTGTTCAGGGCTACGACCGAAGGCACCAGCCTCCCGCCCTCAGAGCTGGAAATCACGGTCGGTTCCCCGGCCTCCATAATGGACACCGCCGAGTTGGTAGTGCCGAGGTCGATTCCGATTATTTTTCCCATGACGCCTCTTTTCTCAATGTCCTACTTTGCCACACGCACCTGCGTTGGACGTAGCACGCGCTCGCCCAACCTGTATCCGGGGCGCACCACCGCGATAATAAGGTCGGTGTGGTAATCGGCGTGTTCTTCTTGCGCCATTGCCTCGTGGAAATGCGGGTCGAATTCCTGCCCGGGTTCAGCTTCAATGGACGCGACACCCTCGCTCTCAAGCACGGACATCAGTTTCCTCTGCACCATGTTGACCCCTTCTCGCCATGCTGCGCCATCTCCGGTAGTGGGAAGCGAATCCAGAGCAAGTACTAGGTCATCCAGAATGGGGAAGAATTTAGTCAGCAACGTGGCAGCAGCGTTCTGTCGTATTAGCTGCATATCGCGTGTAGTGCGGCGTTTGTAGTTCTGGAAATCTGCCAGCGCACGCTGCTGTCCCTCGAGTCTCTCGGCCGCCATATCTTCGGCAGCGGCTAGCCTATCGAGCCATTGTGCAACGGTGAGGTTCTCTGGCGGTATTTCCGTGGGGATGTGTTCGCCATCCGCCTCTGTGTCTTCGACGTCCGAGCCGTTATCTTCGGAAACGGGACTGGTGAGCTTCCCCTGTTCACTCCCCGTCTCTCGTGGCGGTTGCAATACGCTCTCTTCTTGTCCAATCACAGCATCGCTCTGCTCTGCTCGGGACTGCCGAGGTTTGTTATCGCCGGTTTGCTGGTTACTTGCGGGTGGCATTGGTTAACCGTAGCTGTCGTGCACTAGGTTGGTCATCAGGCTGGCGACGTGGCGCACAGTCCCGATTGGACCCCGCTGATTTGGGGACTGAGAGCCGAGGCGAGGAAACCCTCTAGAAAGGTGCGTTTCTCCGGCAGCCGCAGCGCTTTGCGTGCCGGGGCAGAATCGGCGAATTCTCGCTCGGCGAGCACATTTTGCAACCCGTCCACATACACCTCGCCGGCGGCGAAAGAATCAGCGCGGCGCATGCTCGCAACTATCTGTGCAAGCAGGGTACGTTGAACGCCGGATTCAACTAAATGACTTTGCTGTTCAACCGCATCGGCCTCTACCAGGCGTCGCACGAAGTAGCGGTAGCCTGTTTCTGTGGGTATGCGCCCGGCCGAGGTGTATGGCTGATTGAGTAAACCGGCCCTAGTGAGTGTCGCCATTTCGTTGCGCACGGTAGCGGAACTCAAGCCGAGCCCGTACTCATCTACAAGCCTTTTTGAGCTCACGCCGCTTTTGCGCGCGGTCTCTACATATTTGCGGACAATCAGGCCTAGCAGGCGTTCTTGGCGAGTAGTAAGTGTTGCCATATATGAATTCGAGAGCGCATTCGCACTTTAGGTGGGAGAGTGCTAACAATCGACTATGAATGATACCATGAGGGATTAATGCGTGTCAAGAAACGCGGTATAATTCCAGCCGAAGAAGAGGGGAGCACATGTGATTACTAATCCCATTCGAGTGCTGATTGCCAAACCCGGCCTTGATGGGCACGACCGCGGCGTGAAAGTGATTGCGCGGGCGTTGCGCGATGCTGGCATGGAGGTGGTGTACACCGGCCTGCGTCAGACTCCTGAGATGATTGCCGAGGCGGCCTTGCACGAGGATGTTCAGGCGGTAGGTGTTTCCATTCTTACCGGGGCGCACAACGTATTAGTTCCGCGTGTGACTGCGCAACTTCGGGTGAAGGGCTTGGGACACCTTCCGGTCTTTGTAGGTGGCATCGTCCCTGATGATGATGTAGCGGTGCTATTGAAGCTCGGCGTGGTAGCCGTTTTTGGTCCAGGCACGCCTACGGGTGAGATAATCATTGCAGTGCGTGGTGCGGTTGAGGGTGCTGCTCACAACGCGTCTAGGTAAGGGCAGCCTGCCAACAATCTCTATTGTACCCCAATGTCCCTGGCAAAAAATATAATATCCGGTGACCGACGGGCTCTGGCACGTGCGCTAACCCTCATCGAAGATGGTAATGCCGCCAGCGAGCCGATTCTCGCAGAATTGTATACACATGGCGGCAACGCACATATGGTGGGTGTGACTGGGGCACCCGGAGTCGGAAAATCCACGCTGGTGAACGTGCTGGCGCGATCGGTGCGGGCGCGCGGATATACTGTTGGCGTGCTGGCGGTGGATCCCTCTAGTCCGTTCACCGGCGGCGCAATTTTGGGTGACCGCATTCGCATGCGGGATCTAGCGGGTGATGAGGGCATTTACGTCCGCAGCATGGCCACCCGTGGTGCGCTGGGCGGGCTGGCTCATGCAACTGCGGGTGCCGCCGAAGTGCTCGATGCGGCTGGCTTTGACTATGTGATTTTGGAGACTGTAGGCGTGGGTCAGGCCGAAGTCGAGATAGCCGCCAACGTGCATACTACCATCGTGCTGATGGCGCCGGGAAATGGCGACGATATTCAGGCGATAAAGGCCGGCATTCTGGAAATTGCCGATATTCTTGTGATCAATAAAGCTGACCAGCCCGGCGTCAAAGAGGCGCGTGCTTACCTGCGCTCTACTCTGATGATGGGTCAATCCGGGCCCGTAACGGGCGATGGATCAGAAGCCGATCAGGCTGATCGCCGATCGTCGGGATGGCAGGTGCCGTTGCTGACCACGGTGGCCAGTTCTGCGGAGGGTGTAGACGAACTACTGGAAAGTCTGCTGGAGCATCGTGGTTATCTTGAGAGCAGTGCCGAGATTGACAACCGTCAGCGGGAGCGCATGCGCGCTATCGTTGAATCGCGGCTCCGCAATCGGCTGTATACTAGGTTCGTGCAACAGGTTCCGCAGCAGCGATTTGACGCACTTTTGCAGGCGATTGTGTCACGGGAGACCGATCCGTATAGCGCCGCTGCCATCCTGATGGAGGAATTTGGCTGAAATTAGCGCTGTGACGATGGATTGAATTATGACGTCAAAGAAAATCCGTGACCCACGTATTAATGGCGAAATTCGCCTGTACGCCGGATCAGCCAGCCCTGATCTTGCCGGGGAGATAAGCGATTGTCTGGGCGTGCCGCTCAGCGGTCGCGATTTAGTGCGGTTCCCCAACGAGAATATTTTCTGTCGATTGCACGCCAGCGCTCGTGGGCAGGATGTCTATGTAATTCAGAGCACGACATCGCCGGTGAGCGACAATTTGATGGAATTGCTCATAATGCTTCAAACACTGCGTCTGGATTCTGTAGGCCGGTTGACAGCGGTGGTACCTTATCTGTGTTATTCGCGCTCTGAC
>CAUZCX010000024.1:0-16704 GCA_963578565.1 Anaerolineae bacterium | reverse complement strand
CCGGGTGGCAAGCACATGCCGGTCGGTCTCCAGATCGAAACGTTCTTCCGGGAAAATCGGGGTGAGCGATTCGAAAACCGGACGTCCCTTTGCCTCTTCCGGATCCATTCCGTTGACCGCTTCTACCCGAATCAGACCGTGGTATTTCTCGCTGTCTTTGGGCGAACGCACCTGCCCAACGACCATGTCACCGGTGCGCATACCGAACCGCCTGATTTGCGACTGGCTAACATAAACATCGTCCGGACCCGGCAACAGATGTCCGGAACGCAAGAATCCGATGCCATCATCGACCACTTCAAGTACGCCGCCACGCAGCATCAAACCCTTCTTTTCAGCATTTGCATGCAAAAGACCAAGAACCAGATCGTCCTTTTTCAATCTCTTGTGACCCGGTACACCCATCTCCTGGCCAAGCTGGCGCAGTTCTTCGAGTTTCTTTTTTTCCAGTTGTGCAATATCCATAACCTATTCCTTACCGTTTGCAATATTCGAGAAACGAATTATCTTGTCCCATCGGTGCCGAGTTGCAATTTCCCGTACCGTCCCCGATGTTGAACGCATAACGAGAGAATGAGTGCGAGCTCCGTTGCCATAATATTTCACTCCGTCCACCAACTCACCATCGGTGATGCCTGTGGCCGCGAAGAAGCAATTCTCGCTGCGCACCAGATCATCCATGAGCAACACTGCATCAAAATCGTAGCCCATTGCATCGCCGCGCTCAATCTCCTCCTCGTTGCGAGGCCATAGCTTGCCCTGCAGTTCGCCGCCCATGCACTTTAGCGCGCATGCCGACAGTACCCCTTCCGGCGTGCCACCCACCCCCATGAGTACGTCAATGCCCGATTCAGGCCAGGCGGTCATCACCGCACCGGCAACGTCTCCATCGGTTATCAAACGGATACGCGCTTCGGTATCCCGCAGTTCCGCGAGGATCTGCTCGTGACGCGGACGATCCAGCACCACCACCGTCAGATCATCCACTCCGCATCCCTTGGCGCGGGCGATACGGTTTAGATTATCCACTGGGGAAGCCTCCACATCAATGACGCCTTTTGCGTCCGGACCAACGGCGATTTTCTGCATGTACACGAACGGACCAGGGTCGAACAAACTGCCCCGGTCGGCAACCGCCACAGTGGCTAGAGCATTGGCCCGCCCCAGGGCCAATAGACGGGTACCGTCTATTGGATCCACGGCGATATCAACCTCAGGAGGGTTTCCTGTTCCCAAATGCTCGCCATTATATAGCATTGGGGCATCATCCTTTTCGCCCTCTCCAATTATGACCGTCCCATTCATCTCTATGCTGTTAAGCATCAACCGCATAGCTTCCACTGCTGCCTCGTCACTGCCGTTTTTGTCGTTGCGCCCCATAAAGCGCCCGGCCGCAAGCGCAGCTGCTTCCGTCACCCGCACCAGTTCCATCGCAAGGTTACGGTCCGGCTCAGAGCTTGTCATCTCACATCTCCTTTATGTAAAAAATCTAGTATGCCGAAGCCAAACACAGAACGCAGTAGACACTGAACCAACATTTAGCGCCACTACTGTAAGGATACGAGTATCATTCTCGACAAACCATAATCAGTCAACGAAGTACAATCCACAAAATGAAATAATAGCTGACTGCCCCCGCCAACAGCCACGAATCAATTCGATCCAGTACTCCGCCGTGGCCAGCGAGCAGCCGGCCGGTATCCTTGAGGCCGGCCTGACGCTTGAGCATCGAGATCCCCAGATCTCCCACCGTTCCTGCTACCGAGACCAGCACGCCGATGACAACGCCTTCACGCCACCCTAGCAAATCCGGTGACACCGCACCAAAACGCTGCCACAGCTCGGCCAACAATCCCCCGAAAACCGCTCCCCAAACCACACCGCCAAAGAAACCCTCCCAGGTCTTATTTGGACTGGTCCGGCGCGCCATCGGGCGTCTTCCCAGCCAGCTGCCCATAGCATATGCGCCCGTATCGGAAAGCCACATGGCGGGCAGTACGGTAAGCGTCCACAATGCTCCATGGGGCAGCAAGCGCAGCGCCAATAGGTGACCGCCAAGCCCACCCAGATAAAACGGTGCGGCCAGCGTAACAGCCCAATCCTGAAGCGGCGTGCGCGCGCCACGTTCGAAGGAAAAAACATGCCACGCCATACTACAGAGAAGCAGTGTGACTACGACCGGAATCATCCAGCGGCCATCCATCAGTACCACAGCACCCGCGACCGCCCACACTCCTGCAATACTTATCCACGTTGAAGGGCGCACGTCCGCAATTGCTGCGATCCGCGTAAACTCCCACGCGCCTATGGCCAGCAGCACTAGCACCACAGCGCTGTACAACCAGCCGCCAAGATGAATCACCCAAAGAAAAACCGGCACCAGCAGAGTTGCTGTAAGCAGCCGATGGCGCAGCATCATGCCACTTGTTCGGAAACCAACCCAAAGCGACGCTCACGGCTACTGAAAAACACAAGTGCGCGACGCAGCTCATCTTCGTCGAAATCCGGCCACAGGGCGGAGGTGAAATACCATTCTGAATAAGCCCCCTGCCAGACCATGAAATTGCTGATGCGGTATTCGCCGCTGGTACGGATTATCAAGTCCGGGTCCGGCTGCCCAGCCGTGTACAGCTGCCTGCTGATTACCTCCTCAGTAATTTCATCGGGTTCCATTTCGGCGGAGATGATGCGCTGCACCGCGCGCACTACCTCATCTCGACCACCATAATTAAAGGCCACATTGAGGACGAGCTTGCTGTTGTCGCGCGTGCTTTCCACCGCGTGTCTAATCTTACGCACCAGGCGCTCATTGACGCCCGCACAGCGCCCCAGGTGCCGGATTTGCACTCCGTTTGCTTGCAGCGCACGCAACTCACGCTCGAGCACATTTTCCAGCAGCGTCATCAGCCCGGAGACTTCTTCTGGAGGGCGGCGCCAATTTTCGGTGGAAAAAGCGTAAATGGTAAGGTATTTGATTCCCAATCGAACACACTCTTCAATAATCCTGCGCAGGTTGTCGGTGCCTGCACGATGCCCCGCAAGCCGCGGCATCCCTCGCTGCTGCGCCCAGCGGCCGTTGCCATCCATGATGATGGCTACATGCTGCGGGATTACCGGAAGGGGACTATTGTCTTCGGATGCAGACATTCAGGAATTGCTGTAGTTTGAACGGTTTTTAGCGGTGGCGGGATGCGCCGGTCCCAATTTATCTGTGGCGACTTCGATTGATAGTCTTATTATACCTGCATTATCTCATCCTGCTTGTGTTCTCCGAGCGCGTTTATCGTTTCCACTGATTCATCCGTAAGCCGTTGTAGGTCCTTCAGACCACGCTGCAGCTCATCTTCAGATATTATCTTCTCACGCTCGAACTCCCGCATGTCACTCTGACTGTCACGGCGCACATTTCGCACCGCGATACGCACCTCCTCCACCCGCTGCCCAACCACACGAGTCAACTCTCTTCGCCGTTCTTCGGTCAATGGCGGAATACTCAGCCTGATAATTTTTCCGTCGTTGTTCGGAGTGAGTCCCAAATCTGATGCCAGAATGCTGCGCTCAATCTCTCCCAACGAGCTGGCATCGAAGGGTCGGATAGCAAGCAGGCGCGGTTCGGGCACACTGATGGTAGCCAGTTGATTTAACGGCGTCGGCTGTTCAAAATAACTAACCATTAACTTCTCCAACAGTAACGGCGAAGCCCGCCCCGTCCGGATTGTGGCCAGTTCGTCCTGAAGCACACGCACCGACACTTGCATTCGCTCGGAGGCATCTTTTATCGCTTCCTTAACCATTGTCAATCATTTGCATGGCTCCACTGATAGTACCAAGCAAGTCTTCACCGACAACATGAACCGATTTGATAATAGGATACACCCACTTACCCAAGATCGGCAAGTGGGATCTGCCGGAATTAGTGACTGACCAGGGTACCCACAGGCTCGCCTTTCACAGCTCTAAGTAGACTGTTGACAGCCCATAGATCCAACACCAATATAGGCATGTCATTGTCCATGCATAGTGAAAGGGCGGTACTATCCATAACTTTCAGGCGCCGGTTAATCGCATCAATGTAGGTGAGCCCCTCGAACTTCTTGGCATCGGTTGAGGTATCCGGGTCGGAGTCATACACCCCATCCACCTTTGTAGCCTTAATGAGAATGTTTGCATCGATTTCCATCGCGCGCAATGCGCCCGCGGTGTCAGTGGTGAAATAGGGATTGCCGGTACCGGCCCCGAGTATTATTACACGCCCTTTTTCCAGGTGCCGTACCGCACGCCGGCGGATGTATGGCTCCGCCACATCTTTCATTTCAATGGCAGTCTGCATACGTGTAGCCACCCCCTCCCGCTCAAGGGCATCCTGTAGGGCAATCGCATTCATCACCGTGCCTAACATTCCCATATGGTCTGCGGTGGTACGCTCCATGCCACGCTCGATTCCTGTTGTCCCACGCCAGAGGTTTCCTGCGCCAATCACAACCGCTATCTGAACCCCTGCCGCCGCGACCCCCTTAATGATTTTGGCGACATCTTCTGCTCTACCCGGGTCAATACCAACTCCAGAGGGCGGGGCAAGAGCCTCGCCACCCAGCTTCAGCAGGACACGCTGGTATTTGAATTTATCAGCCATGTCTGCGTGACCATGGGCCGCTGCTGGTGATTTTCATTCACCCAGTTCGAAGCGGTTGAAACGGTGCACGATGATGTTTTCACCGAGTTTAGAGATTGCGCGCTTTACAAGATCTTGAATGCTCAATTCTTCATCCTTGATGAATGGTTGACGCAGCAGGCAGACCTCCCGATAATACTTCTCCAACCGCCCAACCACAATCTTATCAGAGATATGATCGGGTTTCCCCTCCTGCAACGCTTTTTCGCGGAACAGTTCCTTCTCTCTTGTAAGAGTATCAGCCGGGATGTCATCCACATCAACGCACAGAGGATTCGCCATGGCGATGTGCAAAAGTATGTCATGCACCAATGCGCGGAAGTCCTCAGAGCGGGCCACGAAGTCGGTCTCGCAGTTGACCTCCGCGATAACGCCAACGCGATTGCCATGATGAATGTACGCATCAACCACGCCTTCGTTAGCTAAGCGCCCGGACTTTTTCGCAGCCGCCGCAAGTCCTTTCTGGCGCAGCCAGTCAACAGCCAGATCAAAGTCACCGTCACTGCTCTGCAGCGCCTTCTTACAGTCCAGCACTGGTGCGGCGGTGGCCTTGCGCAGCTGCTTTACTTGCTCGACAGATATCGTCATCTCATTCCTCGAGTTTCGTGTTGGCGTCCCCGTTAGTCTCGGATACGGCATCACCCACGGATTCTGGAGACTCCGGCTCACCCTCCTCAAAGCCTTCTTCGGCCTCGCTGGCTTCCGGATCAGTTTCAGCAGCTGCAGCTGTTTTTGCCTCCGTTGCTTCTGGCTCCGGCGCTTCGGACTTAGCGGTGCTGTCTTCGAATTCCAATTCGCCGCTGCTCAGCTTAGCAAGAGTGGCTGCACCGAGCAGGTCCTCATCCGCCTCCGTGACCATTTCCGCAACCACGCTTTCCGCGCGTTGGTCGGCCTCCAGATCCTCCTCTTCGCGCAGCTGCCGTCCCTCGATAGCCGCATCTGCCAGGTGCCCCACTATCAGTCGAATCGCCCGAATTGCGTCATCGTTGGCGGGCAGCACATATTCCACCGGGGAGGGATCACAATTCGTGTCTACCATCGCAATCACCGGAATGTCGAGCTTGTTTGCCTCGCGGACCGCCGTAGATTCGCGCCGAATATCTACCACCACTACCAGCCGCGCCAAATCGCGCATACCGCGTATGCCGCCCAGACGATATTGCAGCTTGGTAATTTTGCGCATTCGCATCAGACGTTCTTTCTTTTTCAGACCTTCCCATTCACCAGCTTCGTGCTCCCGCTCCATACGCTCCAATTCGCCGATACGCTCTTTCATGGTACGCCAGTTGGTTATCATGCCACCCAGCCAGCGCCGGTTAACATAGGGCATTTCGCAGCGCTCTGCCTCTGTCTGAATCGCTTCCTGCGCCTGATGCTTGGTACCCACAAAAAGAACTTCGCCGCCCTCTGCGACCACATCACGCACGATATCGTAACAGCGCACTATGCAATCCATTGTCTGTTGCAGGTCGATGATATGGATACCGTTACGTTCAGTAAAGATGAACGACTTCATTTTCGGGTGCCATCTGCCGGTGCGATGCCCAAAGTGGACACCGGTTTCCAGCAGACTCTTCATGGAGAGCTTAGCCATCGTGGATTATCCTTTCCGTTTCAGCGTCCGCCGGTTTCATTCCGGACCGGAGCCACTTTTACGCGGCACGGCCAGACCGGTCCACCGACGTGCGAGATTAGTGCACCCGATTATTCGACGGGCGACACGCGTTATTAGAGGCACAGCCCGTTGTGTTAGCAGTCCTCGCTTGCGGACGCAATCTTACCACAGCGGATCTAGAGCGGCAAGGCACACGGTTCAAGTATAAAAAAAGGACGCCCCCTTCCGGGGGCGTCAGCCAACCACTAGTTGTAGTTGCGTTAGGATCACTGCGATTTCGCCATCTCAGCCACTACAGCGAAAGCGTTTGCGTCGCACACCGCCAGGTCAGCAAGCATTTTTCGGTTCAGACCCACCTCGGCCTTACGCAGGCTATCCATCAGGCGACTGTAGGTGGTACCATGCTGCCGAGCGGCCGCGTTAATACGCATTATCCACAAACGGCGCATATCCCTTTTGCGTGCACGACGGTCACGGTATGCGTACCAGTAACTCTTCAGCATCGCCTCGTTGGCGCGCCGCCACAAGCGATGCCTGGAGCCGAACTGACCCCGCATCCTCTTGATGATTTTTCGGTGACGCCGGCGTCGGTATGGACCGGTCTTCACGCGAGTCATGTAGTTTCTCTCCTAGCCGCCCCTATGAAGGCGGATTGTATTTGTAGCGCCGCAGATAAGGAGCCAGCCGCCGCACGCGCTTCTTGAAGCCGGAAGATTCCACCTCAACCATCTTCGAGAAGAGCGCTTTAGTACGCTTGGATGTGTTGCGTCGCAGATGACCCTTCCCAATCTTGGTGCGCATAAGCTTTCCGGAGCCGGTGATTTTGAAGCGTTTTGCGGTCGCGCGATGAGTCTTCAACTTATACTTTCCGCGGGTCTTTTTTCGTGCCATTCATATTCTCCATTTACAACTGTGCCCGGGTTCACGCTCCGGACGCCATGGCGCCCCAGCTTTAGCCTTGTTCTGATCAGGCACCTTTCTCCGCACCCGGAGCAAGTAGCATCAACATTGTGCGCCCCTCCATGCTTGGAGCAGCCTCGATATGGGCAACATCGGAAAGGTCCGTATAAATTTCGTCCATATCTTCGCGGGCGACATCCGGAAGAGTAATCTCTCGTCCTCGGAAGCGAATGCGTACCCGAACCTTCATTCCGCTTTTCAGCCAACGGCGCGCATCCCGAACCTTGAAAGAGCGATGGTGTTCGGTCGTCTTCGGCCGCAGGCGGATCTCCTTAATATCGACCGGCCTTTGCGCCCTGCGCGCCTCTTTCTCTTTCTTCGAACGCTCGTAAAGAAACTTGCCGTAATCCAGCACCCTGCACACAGGTGGAGAGGCGTTCGGGGCAACCTCAACTAAATCCAGATTGGCCGCCTCCGCCATATCCAAAGCCTCGGAAACAGGGATGGCGCCAATATTGGTGCCACTTGGGTCGATTAGCTGCACCTCTTCAGCGGTAATCTTCCCGTTGATTCGGAAGACCGGGGGCTTGTTCCGCGAGGGCCTTATATATCGCCTTCTTCGTCTCGCTATTGTGCTTCCTCGCTCATGGACCAGTGACACAAAGTTATAGTCAGTACGTCCTCCACGCTCCGGATCACAACATTCGGAGCAAGGTTGGGATAATACCATAGCCACAAAAACACGTCAATCGCAATTTACGCTCCGACACCACACCGAGCGCCGCCAGCGGTCAGTATGTATGGTGTACAATCATCCCCATCTCAGGCTAAGCAGGGGCCAATGCACGCACTCAAAGATCGCATTCAAAGTGATGGGCACAACATGGGCAATGGCATTCTGAAGGTGGATGGCTTCATTAACCACCAGGTCGACCCGGCCCTGATGGATTCCTGTGGTCGCGAACTTGCTGCGCGCTTTGCGAAAGTGGACGCAACTAAAGTACTTACCGCCGAAATTTCCGGCATAGCCCCCGCGGTGATGACAGCAAACCATCTGGGACTGCCCGTGGTCTATGCGCGTAAGCACAAGCCGGTCACCATGCCTAATCAGGTCTTTCTCACGCTGGCGCCCTCCCACACAAAAGGGGGCACAGTCGAGTTGATTGTTTCGCCCGAATTTCTGGGCGACGGAGAACGCGTACTAATCGTCGATGATTTTCTTGCATCCGGGCAAACCATTCTCGGGCTGGCGCGGCTTGCCAGAGTAGCCGGAGCAACCATCGTCGGCATCGGCACGCTTGTGGAAAAAACATTTGAAGGCGGTCGAGACATATTGGCGGAGCTAAATGTGCCTGTGGAATCGCTAGCCGCCATCTCAGACATGAGCGACGGCAAGATCGTTTTCGCGGACTAACACCCCAGACGCATACTTATGGATTCGATTGCGATAATCGATTTCGGTTCGCAATACTCACAGCTCATTGCTAGGCGGGTGCGAGAGGCGCACGTGTATTGTGAACTTCTTCCGTTTGATGCCCCTCCGGAAGAAGTTCTCCGCCTTAAGCCAAAGGCGCTGATTCTCTCTGGGGGACCAAGTAGCACATACACTGTCGGCGCTCCACAATTGCCCCCATACGTCCTGGAAGCCGGTGTGCCCGTGTTGGGAATTTGCTACGGGATGCAGCTGCTAGCGGGCGCGTTGGGTGGCGTGGTCACTCCAGCCAGTGACCACGAATACGGCTGCAGCCACCTGCACTGCCGTCCAGAATCTAGTCTGTTGCCGAACCACCTTGCGGGGAAGACCTTCCAGGCCTGGATGAGCCACGGCGACCAGGTGATCGCTGCCCCGGTCAATTTCTTGGTTACCGCCAGCAGTGAAAACTGCCCCATCGCCGCCATTGAGAATCGGGAGCGCGGAATTTTCGGATTGCAGTTCCACCCGGAGGTGCATCACACCGAGCACGGCGGTCAGATTCTGGAACGCTTTCTTAGCCATGCACGGGTGCGCCGAGTATGGACGCCGGGATTCATAGTAGCGGAGGCGATTAAGGGTATCCGCGCTCAGGTGGGAGAGGAAGAGGTTATTTCAGCCGTGAGCGGTGGAGTCGATTCGACTGTGGCCACATCACTGGTTCATCGCGCCATTGGCGACCGCCTGACCTGCTTCTATGTGGATACAGGCCTGATGCGCGCTAGGGAAACCGAACAGGTTGTGAGCACTTTTCAGGAACAGATGCAGGTCCGTCTGGAAGTCATCAACGCGGCGGAAGATTTCATGGCCGTGCTCTCAGATATTACCGACCCGGAAGCAAAGCGCAAGGCTGTCGGGGAGAAGTTCATGGAGGTCTTCGAGCGCGAGGCGCGACGTCTGGGTAATTCGGCCAAATTTCTCGTGCAGGGAACCATCTACCCCGACGTAGTTGAAAGCAGCGGCAAGGGACGCGAGCAAGCAGCGAAAATCAAAACACACCACAACGTGGGCGGGCTGCCGGATGAGTTGCGTTTCACTCTCATCGAACCGCTGCGCTTCATGTTCAAGGACGAGGTACGCGCGGTAGGAGTAGAACTCGGGCTTCCAGAGGCTATGGTCTGGCGACAGCCCTTTCCGGGTCCGGGGCTGGCCATCCGTTGCTTGGGCGAGGTGACGTTGAAACGCCTCAAGCGTCTCCGCCTGGCGGACAGCATCATGCAATCAGAACTTCAGGAGGCCGACATGTTACGCGGCGACACGGCGCAGGCGTTCGCCGTTCTGCTGCCGGTGAAGTCGGTGGGGGTAATGGGCGACACCCGCACCTACGAACAGGTGATAGCGTTGCGCGCGGTCACCACCGATGACTTCATGACGGCGGACTGGGCGCGACTTCCACAAGAACTGCTGGCACGAATCTCTAACCGCATCATCAACGAAGTACGCGGGGTAAACCGCGTAGTCTACGATATCAGCAGCAAACCACCCGGAACGATAGAATGGGAATAACATCTCCCATCCGTCGTCACAGCACCGGCGCGCCCGATTGTCTGCGCAAGAATTGTCCGCCGCCCGGGCTGCCCAGCCACCGATCTCCATCCACCAGGAGCCGTCCGCGCAGGTAAACTCTGACCGGAAAGCCGGTCAATTCCACGCCTTCCCAAAGGTCGTGATCGGTACGCATGTGCGCAGTGCGCACACTGATGGTGTGCTGCTTGCCGGGGTCCCATAGCGCGATATCCGCATCTGAACCGGGAAGCAGTGCCCCTTTGCGCGGATAAAGACCGAGGATTTTGGCTGGATTCACAGCCGTCAATTCAACAAAGCGCTCAGCGGAGAAACGTCCCGCCCCCACACCGAAGGTCCACAACAGCGGAAGACGATGCTCGATAGCGGGTATCCCGTTGGGGATCAGCGTGAAATCGCCCTGCCCCAACTCCTTGCCCGCAATAGCCACCGGATGGCCCTCGTAATCAATCGAAGTGGTTCCATCGAAAAAGAACGGACAATGGTCTGTGCCGACCGTCTGAATGCTGTCATCACTAACTGCTGTCCATAGCGCTGAGTTGTCGGCGGGGCTGCGCAGTGGCGGCGAGCACACCCACTTTGCGCCGTCAGACTGCATCAGATGGTCTTCCGTAAAAAACAAGTACTGAGGGCATGTCTCACCCATGACAGGAACGCCTTGCGCTCGCGCTCGCCGCAACTGCTCCACTAACCCAGACGTGGTCACGTGGACAACATAGACGGGAGCTTTCGTATCGGCTGCCAGCGCGATTGCGCGCTGGCCGGCTACGACCTCGCCCTGGGCCGGACGGGTGCGCGCGTGCCAGATAGGATCTCCGTGCCCGGCCGCAAGTGCGCTGCCCTCCAAAGCCTCTATCTCGTCGCCGTCCTCTGCGTGCAGCAACACTAGCATGCCATGCTCACGCGCAATGCGCAGCACCTCTTCAATATCCTCATCGGCGATGCGCAAGCGCCCGTTGTAGGCAGTGAACACTTTGAGCGTTGTCAGACCCTGCGCGGGCAACAGGGAAATCTCTGCTGCCACGGAGGGAGTGAAATCGGTCACGTTGACGTGAAAGGAGTAGTCCACCGCAGCCAGCCCCTCGGCCTTGGCGTGCCACCCCTCGATGCTCTCTTGAAGTGAACCGCCACGCGATTGAGTCGTGAAATCCAGAACTGTTGTCGTTCCCCCGAAAGCGGCGGCACGGTGGCCACTGTAATGGTCGTCAGAGCTGACTGTACCGAACATCGGAAGCGCGAGATGGGCATGCGGCTCGACTCCGCCCGGGAGCAAGTTCAGGCCGCTACAATCAACCACCTCGGCGTCCGTCGCTGGCAAATCCTGCCCAATTTCGGCGATTTTCTCACCCTCGACCAGCATATCACACTGGCGCGTCAAGGATGAGGTGATGATGTTGGCGTTACGGAAAAGAAGGTTCATCTCTATTCTGGCGCAGTCTGTTCGTCCGGGTCCCCGTTCAGATTTTACACTGCTCGCACGATTTCCCTTCGCTCGGATCGGTAAAGCTGGCGACAAGCAACAGAGGTGTGGCGAGAAGCGAGAGTACCATGGAGACTGTTCCCCATTATAATCCATGCAACTGACCGCCTAGGGCATCGACCGAAATGCGCAACGACACTACCATGCGCGCCGCAGCAGCGAAAGCTCTACTCGCATTCGTCGGCCTGATCATCATTCTGCTGAACGCCTTCTTCCCGGACGCCAGCATTCAGTTGCAGCCGAGCACACCATTGGGATCAGTGTCAGAGTTCGTCCGAGCCACCAACCAAAATACACAGTAGGTGCTGCCCGAGTTCGCTGGCGATTCGCTCTTTATTCTCGGTTATGTAATATGTACACTGGGCTGCCATCGGTCACCGCCCCGCAAAACCGTCCGCTCGGGCTGCTAGGTTTGAACGCAGATCTGCTCGCCGCCATACTCGACGGGCTGAAACGTATTCTTCATCAAGTATGCGCTGCTTGCGCAAAGCGAAGTGCCGCTCACCGAACTTTCCTTCCGTCAGTATACATTCTCGCCAATCTCAAATGGATAACGGGGTATTCCAGCGTGCTCGCCTTCGCGCTGGCCTTCCCACGTAAATCCCATTTAGAGTGGATTATCTTCGTACTGCTGCTTTCTTTCCCGCTCATAGGCCTTGCCGGTTCTCCGTTTCCGAGGCTGGAGCCGTTGCGGCAGCTGCCGTTCCTGATTGGCATACCGCTACTAGCCCTCTATTTCTGGAAACGCCCGCGCCCATAGAGATCAACTATCGGTATAATAAGTGCAACCGCTCTTGGCGTGGAATAATGACAAACTTCCTGCAATTCGTGCTGGCACTGATTATCATAATCGTGGGTGCAAAGACCGGTGGATACATCAGCACCCGCTTGAAGCAACCGTCAGTAGTCGGTGAGCTGATGGCAGGCCTTGTGCTGGGTCCCACCGCTCTGAACATGCTGCACTGGGGGATGTTCAGTGATGAACATATGGGCGAGTTCATCGCGCACCTAGCCGAGTTCGGCGTTATCCTGCTAATGCTGCTCGCCGGGCTGGAGCTGCACGTTAATGAGCTGGCTCGATCAAGCAAGGTAGCCGCTCTGGCGGGGACGCTAGGAGTGGCAACTCCGGTGCTGATGGGATGGGGCATATGTGTTCTTTTCGGGCTTCCCACCCGTCAGGCATTGTTTGTCGGCCTGATTCTGGCCGCAACCAGCGTGAGCATATCGGCGCAGACGCTGATGGAACTGGGTCTACTTCGCAGCCGCGTGGGGGTGGCCCTGCTGGGCGCTGCCGTCTTTGACGATATACTCGTCTTGGTGGCGCTCTCCGTTTTCACCGCACTAACCGGAGATGTGGGCGCTGCCAGCTTTGGGGATGTGCTGCAAATTTTACTACAAATGGTGGGGTATTTCGCGATCAGCATTGTCATCGGAATGTGGCTGCTGCCGCGACTCACCAGACACGCCGACCGCCTGCACATCAATCAGGGGCTATATATCTTCACCATGATCATCGGGCTGCTTTACGCCTGGGCCGCCGAAGCACTGGGTGGCATCGCCGCGATTACGGGCGCATTTCTTGCAGGCCTGTTACTCAATCGCACGTCGCAACGTGAGCGCATGATAGAGGGCATTTCGACAATCGCTTACTCGCTTTTCGTGCCGGTGTTCTTCGCCAGTATCGGCCTGCAGACGAACGTCAGAAACCTGAGCGGCGGCATGGTGTGGATGACCCTGGTCATCATCGTGGTAGCGGTGGCCAGCAAGCTGCTGGGGTGCGGGTTGGGAGCCCGCATGGGCGGCATGAGCCCGCGTGAATCCATTCAGCTGGGCGCCGGAATGATTTCACGCGGAGAGGTCGGGCTAATCGTTGCCACTCTGGGGCTCACCCACCATCTCATTAGTCAGGAGATTTTCTCGATGACGGTGATCACTGTAATTGTAGTTACGCTGCTCACCCCCATTCTTCTCCACCGCCTTGCGGCCAACTCTGAGCCAACGATGCCCGCAGAACCGGCCCGCGCGCCAGAATAGGGAAAATGCCATGAATCAGATGCTGATATTCGTGCTAAACAACCTTGACAAATGCGCCGATTTACTCGAGGCCTGGGAGGCCGCCGGGGCCAAAGGCATCACCTGCATTGACACAACCGGAATCGGACACATGCGCCGTGCCACCGAGATGGGCGACCTGCCCTTTTACCCTAGCCTGGTGGATATGCTCATAGCCAGAGAGCATCACCACCGCACATTTTTCACCGTGGTTGACGACGATACGTTGCTGGAAAAACTAATCCGGGCCGCACAGGATGCCGTGGGAGACCTGGACGAGCCCAACACCGGTATCCTTTTCACTGTACCGGTGAATCAAGTGTACGGTATCGCCCGCCGGGCGCCACAGGAAGAGGGATAGGGTCTCATCCAGAACAATGGACAATCGCTGGAACGACACCACACGTTATGCAGTCCTTTTTGCCCTGGCGGCAGCGTTAGTCTGGCTGCTATCAGCGGCCCGTCCGATGATAGGTCCGCTGGTTGTGTCGGCGCTACTAGCGTACATCCTCAACCCACTCGTCGGATGGCTGTGCCGCCGAACGCGATTGAAGCACAGCCTGGCTGTGGGACTGGTCTACACAGTTTTCGCCATGAGTCTTGTGGCAATCCCGGTCATCGCCACCCCTTTCTTGGTGCGACAGCTGCGTGGGTTTTCCGACACGCTCACTTGGGTGCTTAATATAGTTGCCACCCTGTTTTCCCGCCCCATTTCATTCGCTGGTTTTTCCATTATGCCGACTGATTGGGTTGCAAACGTGGACCAATTCATCGCCGAAACGGTCACAGCATTAGCTCGAAATGCGCTCAACTTCCTGGCGGTATTCACTGAGAACATGATCTGGGTACTGCTAACGATGGTCACGCTTTTTTATTTACTCAAAGATGGAAACAGGCTGGCCAATGGGATACTGCAATTGGCGCCCCCGCAGGCGCTTCCGGAATGGAAAAGGCTGGTGAGGGAAATAGACCGCGCCTGCGGCGCTTTTTTGCGCGGCCAGCTACTACTCATGGCAATTGTGGGGGTGCTGGCAGCCATCGGTGGGGCCGCCATAGGCTTGCCCGGCGCAGTCATCCTGGGGGTACTGGCAGGGTTACTGGATGTGGTTCCATCGCTCGGGCCAACGGTCTCGGGGGCAATAGTGGCGCTGGTGCTAGGCTCTAGCTACCTCGCGCTGCCCAACGGATGGTTTGGTCTGATTGTCGCTGCACTGTACTTTCTGGTGCAGCAGGCGGAAAACATCTGGCTGCGTCCGCAGATTATGGCTCATAATCTGCGATTACATCCAGGGATAGTTTTCGTAGGTGTTATCGGCGCGCTGGCGGTGCAGGGAATTCTCGCAGCGATACTCATCGTGCCTATAATGGCCAGTGCTGGCATACTGGCACGTTACATTCACGCGAAACTGATTGACCAACCTCCATGGCCAGAAGACTCATTCACTGATTGAAACTGGCACTATCATCCGTATGTGCACAGTATACGCATACTCCACAGAACCGGTTCTAGGAACAATCGCAAGCGGAATTACCTTGCTTACATTAACGCCTAGACGAGCTGGCAGTCTGCGCTGTGAAATAGATCTCGTAGGCTTCGTTTACGCCGCTTGTGGTGATGGCCGGCATGCAGGCTTGCAGTCATGCGCGCGCGCTCATCTAGCACAGCCGCGCTCCCTATGTGAACGTAATAGTCGTTAAACAACTGGCCTTACCACCTTTTGTCGGTCGACCGAAGTAGAAGGCGGTAACACAAACCGTTTCCCGTACGCCCCGTGGCAGGAGACCGGCGAAGTTTCTGATAACCACCAGACGATTAAGTTGTCAGGGTAACCTTTGCTGCTTGCCGGATGCGGAGATGAGAGCTGCGCGGACTGGCTTTCTCGGTCACCTTTTGAAAACATTGCGCAGCAGAAAACTAATCGGCACACTCACCAGGCTGACCACCAGAGCGCCCATAAAGGCTGCCGCGAACCCATCCACGCGGAATCCATAACCAAGACGAAGACCAATCCACCCTGCTAGCAAGAACATGAAAGTGTTGACCAGCAGTGCACCCATCCCGAGGGTCAATATGATGAGCGGGCAGGTCATGAATTTCATCAATGGACGAATGACCGCATTCACCAGACCGAAAATGAGCGCGTTGACGAAGACCGCCTCCACGCTGTTGTCAACCGGAGTGACGCCCGGAACCACGCGGAAGGCCACCCAGATGGCCACCGCATTCACGCCCCAGCGCAGGATTAATCCCCGCATTAATCATTCACCTGTTCAACTGCACGTTCCTCACCTGCCGGCAGATTTTACCACCTGCGCGATCATACCACGGCGGTCAGCACCACGCCGGAGCAAACCACATACTTTAAATCGTACGGGATCGCCGCGCAAGACGTAGCCGCCGCGCAAATTGCCCTCGCCGGAGCAGAGCGGCTCGGGCTGGGAACGATAGTATCGCTATAACGCCCTGCTGCTTCCGTGAATAGCACGCGGCTCCTAACACCCCGCGTGCTATAATCGCTCACCATGTCATTTGTGAGCAATCTGACCTGTGCTGAGTGCAGAAGTGACTACAATTATGAGCGATTGCAGAATATTTACACCGAGTACGAAGACCCTCTTTTCGCCCAATACGACCCAGAAAAAACCGACATCATACTGGCCGCAAGCGAGCAGCTTGTCGCTGATAGCTGGGTGCAGCCTTACGAACGCGTGCTGATGTGCAACACTGGTGCGGGAACAAAATACCTCTGAACTATGGCGCTGGAACTAAACAAACTCACCGAACAGGTCGCCGGGATGGGCGCGGCGCTGGCAGCCCGCTCAAACGATCTGGCCGCGCGCCTGCCACAGGCGCGCGCCGCGCTGCAAGCGTTGGTCGGGGACGACCCCGCGCTGCAGCATAAAATCGAGCGCGCTCTCTCGTTGCACTGGGCTGGCGCAATCCCCACTGACGAACCGGCCTTTGCCATCTTCCCTTGCCCACAACACCC
>CAUZCX010000023.1:0-17119 GCA_963578565.1 Anaerolineae bacterium | reverse complement strand
TGGTCAAAGATGATGATGTGGGACCTGGGCGGGAACTGGGATGATGAGCTGCTGCGTACGCTGCTGCTGTCTGCCGTAGGTCAGGAGCGTTCCGCCGAACTGATGGCGGGCTACCCGTCTGGAGCAACCACCATTCTGGCTTCCGATGTTGTGAGTTCATTGCTTGCTCTGGATGCTTTCCTTAAGGACAGTCTGCAGTTAGGAGGCCTCGACGTGGGCAGCAATAGTTGGGTCATTGCTGGCGAGCATACCGAAAGTGGGCAGCCGTTGCTGGCCAACGATCCGCATCTAGGAGCTAGTATTCCATCCATTTGGTATCTAGTTGAGCTGCAGGGGGACAAGTTGCATGTGACCGGCACTACTTTTCCGGGTATGCCCATTATTCCCATTGGTCACAACGAAAACATCGCTTGGGGGTTGACCAATCTGGGTCCGGACGTGCAAGATTTATATATCGAGCGTATCAATCCGCAGAATCCGAACCAGTATGAGGTAGATGCTAAGTGGGTAGACATGATCATAGTTGCCGAGGAAATTCTAGTTAAGGACGAAGAGGAAGTGCTGCTCTACGCTGCGCGCAGCACCCGCCACGGGCCACTGATAAGTGACGTCTCCGGAAAAGCTGCTGCACCGCTCGCACTACGATGGACGGCCCTAGACGATGGGGACACCACTGCGGACGCCTTCTTAGATATGGCCTATGCCGCCAACTGGGAGGAGTTCACGGAGGCACTGTCGGCTTATGTTGGCCCCAGTCAGAATATAGTATATGCGGATCGGGACGGCAACATTGGCTATTTCGCCGCTGGGCGCATCCCCATTCGCGCGAAGGGGGACGGTACAGTGCCGGTACCCGGATGGAACAGCGAGTACGAGTGGGAAAGCTGGATTCCTTTCGACGAGTTGCCACACGTTTTCAATCCTGCGGAGGGGTACATTGTCACTGCCAACAACAAAGTGGTTCCGGATGATTACTCCTATTTTATTTCTAGCAGCTGGGCGCCGCCTTATCGGGCTGAACGAATTCTCGAATTGATTGGGACAATGACATCCGGTGGCCGTAAGGTCTCAAGTGCGGATATGGTCGCGATTCAGGGAGACCAGTTGAGTCGGCAGGTGCGTGAGCTGATGCCTTATGTGCTGTCCGTCGATCCGGAAGATGAACGCCAGGCTGCCGCGCTAGATTATCTGCGTGGATGGGACGGCGTGATGCATGCGGAGAAAGTAGCGCCGACAATATACACCGCTTGGTTCCAACAGCTACCACTAGTTATTTTTGAGGACGATTTGCGCGGTGAGGCTTACGAGCAGTTTGCTGATCGTAGACATGCGTCCTTTTTGGCCGGTGTACTTAGTGAAAGTGCATATACGTGGTGCGACAATGTACTGACTGTACCGGCAGAGAGCTGCTCTGATGCCTATGCCCAGGCTCTGCATCGTGCTCTAGATGGATTGGAGGAGACTCTAGGGAAGGACATGGCACGCTGGCGATGGGGCGAAGTGCACCAGACCATTTATACACACAATCCATTTAGTGAAGTGGGGGCGTTGCGCCCAATTTTTCAGCGTCAGATTGGCAATGGCGGTGGCCCGTATACTGTCAATGTGGGTCCCTATAAATTCTCAGAACCGTACGTACAGGCAGCTGTCCCGAGCTACAGGCAGATTGTGGATTTGAGCGATTGGAACAGTAGCCTGTTCATGCATACTACCGGGCAGTCCGGAAATGTGCTCAGCAGGCATTATGACGATTTAATCGAACGGCACCAAGCAGTGGAGTATCTGCGCATGAGTTTCGGACGCAAGAACGTGGCCGGGGATGTGCTGGTGCTGAAGCCGGATTAGTTGCTGCTTGCTGCAGGCGCTTAGCGACCGTAAATGCTGGTCTGTGGGTGGTAAGCGACCCATCCGTACCATTCGGTCACGAACGAGGTGATAAATGGCAGCTGGCTGCCGGCCAGCGGCCCGGCGGTCGCACGGCCATTCAGGTTCCAGAAACTCTCGGTGCTGTCGACGATTGCGCCCCCTTCCGCACTAAAATGCAACAGACGTCCCTCAACTACGGGGTGAAAGGCTAGCGCGTAGCTGTTCTCGCGCTCCCCAAAAACTACCACCGGGAGACCGTTTCAACTCGTCGGTAATCACACTCAGTCCTGGGGGCAAATCCTCTAGCACATAGGCACGGTGTTCGGACCGCAGTGCGGCCCCGAGAACTAGCTGGTTTTCGGATAAGCGTGGATCGTTGTGCAACAATGTCATTCGAAACTGGGGTTCGAGCCCGCCACGGCCCGGGTTGGCGCCAGGACGGTATCTGCTGCTGAATTCTGGATACCAGTCGAGCACCAGTGTTTCGGGGTGCAGCGCCGACCAGTCCGCCCATCTGGTTTGCACCATCCGCTCAATCCGCAGACGAGTTCCGGTTCCAGCCAGTGGACCGGTCAGCACTGTGCCGTCGTAGTGAGTCCACACTGAGCTGGTCTGGCGGTCGCTCATTACAAAAAGGCCGTTGTACAGACCAGCGACATCGAAGGTGTAGTGTGTACCTCCGGCCACGGGGTTTAACCCAACCCCACTCGAACACACGCTTCAATAGGTTATCAGATAAGGCTCCCCGGAGATGGTGTCATTCACGATGTGATGGTACTCGACCTGAGAGATTGGAATATGCGCGCGCCTCACCGCCACGTTCCACCCCGAGGACGAAGTCGTCCGGTCGCAGCCAGGTGGCCATGGCGGCACTGACCGGTACTGGATTGTCCAGCGGGATGAACGGGACCTCCATGCGTAATAAACCATTTGGATCGTATGATGTGGCCTCAGATGGGCCGATTTCGGGAAGAGTGAATGCTGGCAGAGATGTCAGAACATCGGTAAGATGCGTGACCTTATCTATTGGCGGAGGCTCTGTGGTGGTGGGTTCTACTGTTGCCTCTGCTGTGGCAGTGCCGGTTGCAGGCGGCGGGGTTCTTGTGGACTGCCGCTCCGCAGTCGGTGGCCCCGTCATAGATGGTTGCTTCATACTGGAAGGGGCTGCAAGCACTGTGGGGCTGCTGACCGCATCTGTAGCAGGACTCACCACGGTGACAGTCATCGGCATTGGCTGTGTAGTTGCAGTTGGCGCAGCGGTGACGGGTGCCTTTACCATGGTGTCGGCCTTCCCTCCGGAACATGCTGTAAGCAGCACGCCGCAAGCTATGATGCGTTGGTGTCGCCCATTAGTCATTTTTCACGAAAGCCATAATACATCATATATCATTGCTGCGGCATTTACCGGCGCACTTCTAGATCCATCGAGTAAGCTGCCTCCCGCTCTTGCCTGAACTGCGATGTGTAAAGTTGGTAGTAATGGCCGCGCGCTCGGATCAAATCCGCGTGATTGCCCGTCTCCGTAATGCGCCCATGCTCCAAAACCACGATGCGATCAGCGCGCTGTATAGTGGACAGTCGATGGGCGATCACGAAGGTAGTGCGACCCCTCATCAATGTTTCCATTCCACGCTGAATGCGCGCCTCTGTCAGGGTATCCACCGAGCTGGTAGCCTCGTCTAAAATAAATATTTCCGGCTCGGTTAGCACTGCCCGCGCCAGGCTGATAAGCTGCTTCTGTCCGGCCGACAGAAGGATACCTCCCTCGCCTACCTCCTCCTCATAACCTCGCTTCAGGGTGACGATAAAATCGTGCGCCCCCGCCATTGTTGCCGCTCGTTCGATCTCCTCGTCGGAGGCGTTCAGGTCGCCATAATGGATGTTTTCGCGCACGGTGCCGGAGAAGAGATGCGGTGTCTGCAGTACCATACCTATTCGCGACTGGATGGCGTGCATGGAGTAATCGGTGTAATTGCGCCCCCCGATTCGGATCACTCCACCTCGCGGTTCGTAAAAGCGGCAGAGCATATTGACGACCGTGGTCTTGCCGGCCCCCGTCGGCCCCACCAAGGCAATTGTCTCGCCTCGCTCCACCCGCAGCGTGAAATCCGTCAGCACCGGCTTTTGAGGATCGTAATAGAAGTCCACACCCTCAAACACCAGATCCCCCCGGATTGTGCCCGGGTCCACCGATCCGGGTCGGTCTGCGATTTCAGGTACAGAGTCGATCAGCCCGAACACGCGCTCGGCCGAGGCGACTGATCGCTGCATCTCCGCATACACACGGGCCATCTCTTGGATTGGCCATAGCATGAAGGTGACATACGAGACAAAGGCTTGGATTTCACCAATTGTGACGTCACCTAGCTGTGCCTGCAGGCCTCCATACCAGGCTATGCCGCCCACGGCAAATGCTGTGATGAGTTGTACTATCGGTAGAAAAAGGGCTGAAAGCCAGGCTGCGCGGAAACCGGCGCGGTATATTTGGCTAGTTAGTTCACTGAACTCGGCTAGATTGGCCTCTTCCCGTCCCAGAGCCTTGACCACGGGCACTCCGCTGATGTTTTCGTTGTACGCGCCGGTAATCCTTGAGTTCAATCTGCGCACCTGTCGGTACTCGGTCAACACCTTGCGCTTGAAAAGGGCGGCTGTGACCAGCAGCATCGGCACAATCCCCAACACTACCAGCGCGAGCCGCCAGTTGATGTAGAACATGAAGCCCATTGCAGTGCCGATATTTACTACGCCCCAGGTGATATCCAGTAGTCCCCAACTTACCAGCTCTCCTACCCGCGAGGAGTCGGAGGTCACGCGCGACATGATCCAGCCAACGGGAGTGCGATCGAAATACGAGAATGACAGATCCTGCAGATGGCTGAACATCTTCTGGCGCAAGTCGTACTGGATGCGCTCACCAAGGACACCGCACAAGTAAATGAAGCCAAACACCCCTCCTGCTTGCACGAATATCAGGCCACCGTATACGGTTGCTAATCTACGCACGATCGCGAGGTCCCGGCCTAGGATACCCTCATCAATGATGCGTTTGCTGAGAAAGGTGAAGTAAGAATCTAGCGCCGCCACTAACGCGACCATCAGTACAAAGCCTACAACCCATGGCCAGTGCGGCTTGGTCTGAGCCAGAACGCGAAGAACCGTCCGCCCGTTGAATTGGGTGGTGTATTCTTCCTCTGTGAATTCGTAACTGTCGTGTTCCGCCATTTTCCCGCCTTTACGCGAGTCTCAATTCTTGTTCAAGCTCATCTTCGATGCGGGTCTGTAACTCGAAAATGCGGCGATAGTAACCCCTCTGTACTTTTAACTCGGCGTGTGTGCCGCGTTGTACTACGCGGCCGCCGTCAAGTACTATAATCATGTCGGCGTTCATCACCGTGTGAATACGATGCGCGATGATGAAAGTGGTGCGGTCTGCGGCCAGCTGCTCCAGAGAAGCAAGTATGGTGGCCTCGGTTTCAGCGTCTACCGCCGCGGTCGCGTCGTCCATTATCAGGATGCGTGGGTTCGTCAGCAGGGTGCGGGCGATGGCGATGCGCTGTTTTTGCCCGCCGGAAAGCGTGACCCCTTTCTCGCCCACAAGTGTGTTGTAACCATCGGGCAGCTCGAGGATAGAGTCGTGGATTGCGGCAGCGCGCGCAGCCTCTTCCACGGCCGCGTCAGGCACATCATGCCCCACCCCGTAGACTACGTTCTCGCGAATGCTGCGCGAGAACAGGAACGAATCCTGTGCCACGACCCCGATCTTTCTGCGCAGATAGTGACGCGTGTAACTGTTTAGATCTACGCCGTCTAGGGTGATACTGCCGCTCGTGAAACTGTGAAAACGCGGCAGTAGGTTTACCAGCGAGGTCTTGCCAGACCCAGAAGGTCCCAGCAGTGCCACGGTCTGACCGGCCGCCGCCTCAAAACTGATATCATCCAACACGAGGTTATCGGGGACATACCCAAAACTGACATCTCGGAATATGACTTCGCCCCGCAAGTGTCCGCTGGGAGTGTGGCTGCCGGCCATCATCGGCTCTCGTTCCTCGCGGATCACCTCGGCCACTCTTCCGTAGGAGGTCATTGCCATAGACGCCTGTGCTATCAGCCGTCCCAAGTTACGCAGTGGCCAGAGGATCCATACGACCATACCTATATATGCCAGATACGTGCCCAGCGATATTGTGTCACTGAGCGTCATCAGTGCCCCGACTAGTAATCCGCCCAACATCTGGAAGCCAATAATCACATTTGTGCTAGGCCAGTACAGGGAGTGCATCAGCAGCAACTGACGTCCGCGCCTAAACTTGTCCCAGTTAACCGCTTCGAACTTGTCACGTTCATAGTCCTGGCGCGCGAATGCCTTGACGACGCGCATACCGCTCAGGTTCTCCTGTAATACGGTTGTGAGCACCGCGTCCTGCTCCTGGTAGGCTTCATAGGCGGTAGCAATCTTGCGGAAGAAGAGGAGGGATATCGCCAATATGACCGGCACCACAATGACTGAAAGCAGCGCAAGCTGCCAGTTGAGGTATAGCAAGGCAGTTAGATTAATTACAAACAGTAGTAAGATACGTCCGATCCCAATGGCGTGTTCCGAATAGAACCGTCGGATCGTGTCGACATCGGAAGACGCCCGCTGCACCAATTCCCCGGTCCTTGAATTACTGTGATAGGTGAACGAGAGTCGCTGCAGGTGGTCGTAGAGATAATTGCGCAGGCGCATGGTGATGCCTTCCGAAGTGCGCGCCGCTAACCGACCGCTGTTGAAAGTCAAACTGCCTTCTAGCAGCGCTAGTCCGACGAATCCCAGACCGATCATCAGCAATGGAAATTCTGTTAGCCCCTCACCCAGAACGTCATCCACGAAGAAGCGCAGTAGGAAATAGGTGGCCGTCTTGGTAGTGGCCGCCAGACCCATGCTTGCGGTGGCGCCAAAATACAGCCCGCGAAATCCGGTCATGATGCGCCACAGACCCAGGAGCCGGTTTGCTGTCAGGACATCTTGAAGGTCAAAGGGTCTTGAGCACATTTCAGGAGTGTGGTTTCAGGGTGTCAGAACCCCCTAGATGAGGCAGAAACTGGATTGAGAAACCCAGGCCCAATGCCGTTTTGGTTGCTGCCATTCATGGCGACATCCTGAATTGTAGAAAATCGCCAGTGCATGATGCCAACCGTGTCAAGGGAATAATGACGCAGCGGGTTATTGTCGGGGTCAACCATTTTCAGTGCTTCGCCGGTACCTTCAACTTTCCCGGCAGTATAACCCACATAGTCAGTGTGCTAATCCATGAAAAATGGCCTTCCTCGTTAGCTGTTGTTTGGCCAGTCCCACGAGTAGATCATGTGACATTCGGGCGAAAAAAAACCCTCTGCGGAGCTATTTCACAGAGGGTTTCTAGTGCCCTCGGCAGGACTCGAACCTGCGACCCCCTAGTCCGCAACCAGGTGCTCTATCCGCTGAGCTACGAGGGCAAGCTTGCCGGTTTCATGGCAAATGTTATGGGGGATTGGCGGGGAGGGAGGGATTCGAACCCTCGGTCGAGTTTTACCCCGACAACCACTTAGCAGGCGGCCCCGATCGTCCACTCCGGCACCTCCCCGGGTGACCATTCTGGCGGAGGGAGAGGGATTCGAACCCCCGGTGAGGTTTACCCCACAGTTGTTTTCAAGACAACCGCCTTAGTCCACTCGGCCATCCCTCCACGATTGATGACGGTGAAGAATATCCTCGATCCCGGCATTCTACCACGCGGATTATGCGTCAGTCAACGCTCTCTGCTGCAGGCTGATTGCCGATTTAGGAAGCCACCACTACGGCCGCGGCGTGATCATGAGTGTGGCTGAGGCTGAGAGACCATTCGGCTAGGCCCAACTCGGCAGCCAAAGTCTGCGCTGGGCCGTGCAGCCGTAGCAACGGCCGCCGGTCTTGGTCACTGGTGATTTCGATGTCGCGCCATCCGACTTTTCCGATGCCACAACCGAGCGCTTTAGATACCGCTTCCTTAGCGGCAAGCCGGGCTGCCAAAGAGGGCGTGCGTCCATTGGCCTCTACCAGTTCGCCCTCTGTGTATACTCGTTCCAGAAAACGCTCTCCGTGGCTTAATATCGCCTCGTCGACCCTATATACTTCGATGATGTCGATGCCGGTGCGCAACATGTCATTCCGGTCCAGCCACCGCAAGCACGTACTTTTCGCTATCAAGCAAACGTCCGGCTGCTCTGCGAATATCGGCACGCGTGAGGGCATGAATCTGCTCCGGTAAGCGCTGCAGGTAATCCAACCCGAGTCCATGCAGCTCTATAGCTGCCAGCGTCCCTGCTACCCCCTCGTTCGTTTCAAGCTGAAGCGGTAGGCGACCCAGGATAAATGATGTGCTGTCAGCCAGTTCGGTCGGTGTGACAAGGCGGGATACGAGACGTTCTATTTCTGCGAGCATTGCGGCAATCGCTGTGTCCACCTTATCTGGATTGACGCCGGCAATCAGTCTCCATGTTCCGGGACCGAAGCTGCCATCGGCATGGCTGAATGAATAATATGCTAGGCCGCGTTTGGTGCGCACATTGTCGCCCAAGCGGCCCATCATGCCGAACACACCCAGGATGTTGTTTGCCACCCGCACTGCCTGGAAATCAGGGTCGCTCCGGCACGGGCCAAAGAAACCGAGCATGATGTCGGTTTGCGTCTTGCCCGCGATGTGCACTTGCCGGTTAATCCTGCCGTTAAGTGCGCGCTCTGCGGGCGCAGGCGCGCGAGCAGGTTGTTTTTTGTTGCTCCAATCGCCGAAGTGTTTCTCAATAAGCTTGATGGCAGTCTGCGCGGCAACACTTCCGACGATGACCACGATCATTTCCTGTGGTCCATAGTGCTTCCGCTGGAATTGTTTCAGTTCCTGGCGGGTGAGTTTCTCAACTGTGTCTGGGTAACCATCATTGGAGTAACCGTAGGGATGGTCGTATCCGAACAGTGCTTCGTAGAAGGTTAGCGCCGCCATCGCGCGCGTATTGTGGGCGCGCATAGCCATCCCGGTGAGCGTTTCCCCCCGTATCCGTTCTACGTGGTCTGAGGGGAAAGTGGGGTTGCGCACAAGATCGGCGGCGCTAGCGAGAAGCATGTCGAGGTCTTCGGCAAGCGCCTTGCCGCTGAAACCGGCGGTGTGCACGCCGCAACTGCTGCCCAAGCTGGCTCCCACCGACTCTATGCGTTCGTGTATCTGGTCGAAGCTGGCATTGGCTGTACCTCGCATGAGCATGGTGGCGGTAAAGTTTGCCAACCCGGCGTGCGTGCGTCCCTCGTAGATAGAGCCGGCGTGAATGCTGGCATCTACAACCACTGATGGACTGTTCATATTCTCACGCGCCAGCACGGTGATGCCATTCGGCAAGGTGTGGCGTGTGACGTCGTGTGGTCCGGGCAGGGAGTGCATAGTAGCAGGCGAAAGGCTGTCAGGCGCCGGCAGGGATGTAGTGTCCAACCGTCCGGTTGGAGGTCGCCAGCACATTCTGTGATACCCTCTGCACGTCTGCGGCGGTAACCGCATTCAACTGGTCGAGGTAATTAGTAAACCAGGTATACTCATCCAGGATTTCGGCAAAGCCATACCAAAAACCCAGATTGGATACGCTCTCGGCGCTGTATGCGAACATCGCGCGTGCCTGTTTTTTTGCTTTTGCCAGTTCATCCTCTGTGGGCAATGTGGCCATTGCGCGTTCCATTTCCTCGTCCAGTGCAGCCTCTACCTTATCGAGCGTGCTGTCTGCGCGCACTGCACAGATGATACTGTAAAGATATGGGTCCACCGTGGCGGCAAGGTTTCCACTGAACCCAGCCGCAAGCTCTGTTAGCACCAGCGCGCGGTACAGACGACAGGTTTTGTTGCTTATGCCGTCTCCGAAAAGATTGAAGGAACTTGCGCCCGCCAGAATACTGTCGAGCACAATCATGGGGAAGAAGTCCGGGTCAGTGGCTGCGGGAGCGTGGTAAGCCGCCTGCAGGTATGCGGTATGGCCTTTCCCTTCCAGCTGTACTCGGCGCTCACCACGCTGAGTGGGTTCGGGCCGAAGGAAAATATCCGGATTATCGCACTTCGGGATTGCGCCGAAAAGCGCGCGAATTCGGTTCAGAATCGGCGTAGTTTTGAAATCTCCTACTGCTACCACTATAGCATTGTTAGGGGTGTAGTGAGCGCGATAGTGAGCGTAGAGATCTGCGCGGGTCATGGTTTCGATGTCGACCTGATCCCCGAGCACCTCGTGGTGGTAGGGGTGCACGCGGAAAGCGGCAGCCTGTACCTCCTCAGAAAGCAAGAAGGTCGGTTGGTTTTCGCTTCCCTGCCGCTCGGAAATGATGACCGTGCGTTCGGATTGCACATCTCTTTCCTTGAAATGGCTGTTGATCAGACGGTCTGCTTCCAATTGCAAGGCCAGGTCGATTTGGTCAGATGGCATGGTCTCGAAATATGCCGTCCAATCTATCCAGGTCATGGCGTTCCACACACCTCCCACGCGTGAAACCGCACGCTCGACGCTGTCGGCGGGGAAGGCGTCTGTGCCTTTGAACTGCATGTGCTCCACCCAGTGGGAACTGCCGGTCCGGCCCGTGGGCTCGTGGCGTGAGCCCACCCGATACCAGACCCATAAGCTAGCAATAGGGGCGGTGTGCACCGATTTCAATACTACCGTCAACCCATTTCGCAACCGAGTTTTGGTGACAGCGTTTTGCGGCATTATTTCTCAGTCTCGCCGCTGTCGTCGTAGCCACGACCAATGCCACGATAGACAAACCCGTGCGCTTGCAGCTCCCGCGTAGAGTAGATGTTGCGCCCGTCGACGAGCACGTTTCCGCGCATGGCAGCGAGAATGCGCCTCAGGTCCAGATGCTTAAATTCGTTCCATTCCGTCACGACTACTAGTGCGTCGCAACCGGACGCAAGTGCATAGGCGTCTTCAACATAATCGACTTGCGGCATCAGTTTTTGTGCCGCGGGGATGGCCACCGGGTCGTAAGCGCGCACCTTTGTTTCGGATTGCAGCAGCGTGGAGGCGATGTGAATGGAGGGTGCATCACGCATGTCATCGGTGTTTGGCTTGAAGGCCAGCCCGAGCAATCCGATGACTTTTCCTTTCAAATCATCTCCGAGGGTTTCCTGCAATCTGGATAACACTTTCAGACGAGCATCCGTGTTAATTTCAATCACACTCTGCAATAGCTGCGGGTGTTTTCCTTGCACAGAGGCCATGTGGGCGAGGGCTTTCACGTCTTTCGGGAAGCAGCTACCGCCGTACCCGATACCTGCGTCGAGGAATGCGGGTCCGATGCGTGGGTCATATCCCATGCCGACAGCCACTTCTTTTATATCTGCGCCTAGGTCCTCGCAAATGTTGGCGATTTCGTTGATAAAGGAAATCCTCGTAGCTAGAAACGCGTTGGAAGCGTATTTGATCATTTCGGCAGTTCGCAAATCTGTCACCATAATAGGGGAGCGCAGCGGTAGGTGTAACTGGGCGACGCGGTCGGCGGCATTGGCGTCTAGCGAGCCCAGTACTGTGCGGTGCGGGTTCATGAAATCCTGCAGCGCGCTGCCCTCCCGCAAGAATTCAGGGCACGAGACCACATAGAAGTCGATGGCTTCTGGTTGATTCTTGCGGACGATGTTGGCCACCCAGTCTCCGGTGCCGACCGGCACAGTGGATTTGTTGACAATCACCAGTGGCGCTTTCATGACCTTAGCTACTGAAGTGGCAGCTTGACGCACGTATTGCAGATCAGCTTCGCCGTCTACGCCTTCTGGAGTGCCGACAGCGATGAACGCGAATTCCGTGCATTCAAGCGCATCCTCATAATCTGTGGTGAAGCGCAAACGCCCGGCTTGCATTTGTCGCTTCACCATCTCGGCTAGGCCCGGCTCATAGATGGGAAGCACACTTTGCTTCAGGTTGTGGATACGTTCAGTGTCAATATCCAGACAGCACACTTTGTTGCCCAGATCTGCGAAACAGGCTCCTGTGACCAACCCAACATATCCAGCCCCGATTACAGCGATATTTGCCATAGATATAGCGCTCACTTTTTTTCGGGCGTGTCTGCGTTCTACCCGTAGGAGTAACGTGGAATGATACCATAGGCGCGGCTGCCCAAGCTGCAGGGCCTATGCATTATAATCGGTGCTTATGGCCGGCCGACTAAATTGAGGTGTGTACTCCTCTTCTCGTGCCGCAGCCAGCGAGTGAACTGTGTTTGAGTTTGTATTCCTAGGAACTTCGGCGTCGGCGCCCTCTGTGCATCGCGGTCTTTCGGCGCATATTATTATGCACCGGGAGTACCGTTTCCTGATCGATTGCGGTGAGGGTACCCAACGGCAGATTCTGCGTAGTGGACTGGGATTTAAGCGCTTGGAGAAGATTTTGATCACCCATGGACACCTTGACCATATTCTGGGCTTGGGTGGGTTGCTATCCACGCTCACTCGCTGGGAAGCGATTGAGCACGTGGAAATCTGGGCCGGGCGGGCAGCGTTGCGGCGCATTCGCGACCTAGTTTTCGGCGTGGTGTTTCGGGGCGAACGTGCGCAGCTGAACATTGATTTGAAGGAGATTGTTGCCGGACCGATTGCTGAATGCGACTCGTTCGAGCTACATGCATTTCCGGTAACGCACCGCGGCGGGCACTGTTTTGGTTTTTCCTTTCAGGAAAAGCCGCGCCGGCCGTTCTTGGAAGCAAAAGCGTCAGCTCTGGGTGTCCCGCACGGTCCAGAACGGCGCGATCTGGTGCAGGGCCATGCGGTTACTTTACCTAGCGGGTTGGTGGTGCAACCAAACGAGGTTCTGGGCCCGAGTGAGCCTGGCACGAAACTGGTGCATGTGGGTGATGCTGGGCACACTGACGACCTGGTAGAACACTGTCACGAGGCGGATGCGCTCATTATAGAAGCCACCTATCTGCAGCGCGAGGCTGAACTAGCGCGGCGTTTTGGTCACCTCACCGCGCTGCAGGCTGCTGAGCTAGCCCAAGCTGCCAATGTGCGGAGACTGTATCTGACGCACCTCTCTCGCCGCTACCGCGAACGTGACGTGCTAGCCGAGGCACGAGCCGTTTTCGCGGACACAGTGGTTGCCCGAGACTTGGACCATTTTCAAGTGAAACGAGAAAAGTGAGGGACGCTACGCGCTTCACTGATTTCCCGTCTACTGGATGTTGAAAATCTTGGTAACGGTCTCTCTGGTGCTGCCAACTCTCACACGGACGCGGTAGTTCGCTGTCGGCATACCTTCCCGCATCATGCTAACGGTAAAGGCAACACCGGTGTGGTCATCCGGTCCTGTGGTAGTGCGAAAAGCAGCGTGGCTCAACTAAGGACAAATAAATCTAAGTCGGTGCGCTGCACCCCTATTGGGTTGTACATCCTGTCTAGAGATATCACTTGTGTATCAGATAGCCCCCAGTTCCTTTGGGGCCACGCTGGTAATCCCGGTGCCATCTGTATCGTGTGTCCATGGGCGGAAGGAACACTCAAAATACTGTGTCAGTGTGCCGTTGTCCACAAAGGCTTCGGTGATTGGCAAGCCATAGATGCTCTCGCCGCCTCGCAAATCGTAAGTAAAATGTTTAAGAAGCAGCGAGTATACTGTAGTCTGTGGATGGAAAGTAGGCTGCACCGGGCACATCCGATGACGGCTGAGCAGTTTCTGCGCGACCATATCTCAGCATTCCAAGTAGGCGTAGTCGTGCGCCTGGAAAAAATGGTCAAAGTCAGCGATGTATTTGGAGCGTTGGGCTAGCGAGCACTGGCACGTAGAAGTGTGGTGCTGCTCATATGACAGAAGGCGATATAGCTTCTCAGTCGGGTTATTATCGCCGGCCGTTAACTACACCGGATTCAGCTCTGGGAAGCAGGTGCAGGGGATGGCTCCGACAGATATTTAGGCCGGCAGCACAGCACCAGCTGGCGGGCGGCCTGCACTTCATCTATGCGGTTTACCGGCGTGGTGTGCGGCGCTGTGCGCAGCTCCTCGGGGTTGGCTTTTGCAGTGGCGGCAATCTGCAGCAGTGCGTCCGCGAATGCGTCAAGGGTCTCCCGACTTTCGGTTTCGGTCGGCTCGATCATCAATGCCTCGTGCACGATGAGCGGGAAATAGTTTGTGGGTGGATGAAAGCCGAAATCCATTAGGCTTTTGCTAATATCCAGCGCGTGCACATCGGGGGCATCGCTCCAGCGACCTTCGACCACGAATTCATGCAGGCATGCACGTTCAAATGGCAGGTGATATACCGCGCGCACTTTGGATAGCAGGTAGTTTGCGTTGAGGACGGCGTGTTCGGCGTTGGCTCGCAATCCGACCGTACCGTGAACGCGTATGTAAGCGTAAGCCCGCACAAGTACGCCGAACTGCCCGTTGAAGGTTTTCATACGGCCAATGGTTTTCGATGGGGTCGCTAATCCATACAGTGGCGGCTCCTTTTCGCTGCCCTCTTCGATGATTGTCAAGATTGGTGCTGGCAAGAATTCCTCCATCCGCTCCGAAACTCCTACTGGCCCTGATCCGGGGCCGCCACCACCATGCGGGGTAGAAAAAGTCTTGTGCAGGTTGTAGTGCATCACATCGAATCCTAGGTCGCCGGGACGGATGATCCCGGTGAGCGCGTTCATGTTTGCGCCATCTCCGTAAATCAAGCCACCGCAATCATGCACAAGCTGCACCACTTCCTGGATATGTTCCTCGAACAGCCCCAGCGTGTTGGGATTAGTGATCATCAGGCCGGCCACATTTTCGCCGCACGCTTCGCGCAGGGCTTTCACACTCACGTTCCCGCGCTCGTCAGAGGGCAGTTCAATCAATTCGAGGCCACCCATGGTAGTGCTGGCTGGGTTGGTTCCGTGTGCTGAATCCGGGATGAGAATCTTACGCCGGGCTTCGTCTCCGCGGGCCATGTGATAGGCGCGCATCATAAGGACTCCGGCAAGTTCTCCGTGTGCGCCCGCTGCGGGCTGTAGGCTCACCCCGGCAAAGCCCCCAATTTCTTTCAAACATTCTTGTAGCTCGTACATCAGTGCCAAGTTGCCCTGCACCGTATTGGGATCCTGTAGCGGGTGGGCGTGCAAAAACCCGGGTAGCCGAGCTGCGTCCTCGTTAAGGCGTGGGTTGTACTTCATAGTGCACGAGCCGAGAGGATAGAAACCGGAATCGATGGAATAATTCATTTGCGAAAGGCGTTGGAAGTGGCGCATTGCATCCAGCTGCGTAATTTCCGGTAATCTCAGCTCTTCGCGCAGCAAATCCGAGGGCAATTCCGTGTGGGGAACATCGGACTCCGGCAGCGAGATTCCACTGCGCCCGGGGCTGCTCAAGTCGTAAATAAGTGGTTCCTGGCGTCTTCCGGGCGCGCTCATGTATACGCTCTAAGCGCTTCGGCGAGGCAGTCAATGTCCTCTCTAGTAATCATCTCGGTTACGGCGACCAGCATGTGGTTCTCCAGATGACCGTAGTCTTGGCCGAGGTCATAGCCGCCAATTAGCCCATAATCGTCAAAGAGAGTGGTGTTGATATCTGCAACCGGCGCGGGACAGCGCAACGCGAATTCGTGGAAAAAGGGTTTTTCGCGCCGAACTGAAAATCCTGGCAGCGTTTCTATGCAATCGGCTGCGTAATGGGCTTTGTGGTAACATAACTCTGCGACTTTACGCAGACCCTGCTTTCCCATTACTGAAAGGTATATCGCGGCTGCTGTAACCATCAATCCCTGATTGGTGCAGATGTTGGATGTGGCTTTATCGCGCCGGATGTGCTGCTCGCGAGGAGTAAGCGTGAGTACATATCCCCGTTGGCCGTTTGCATCCACTGTTTCTCCCACAAGGCGCCCGGCCATTTTACGCACGTATTTTTCGCGCGTGGCGAAAAAGCCCAGGTACGGCCCGCCGTACGACATGGGGATTCCCAGCGGCTGTCCCTCACCCACCACGATATCGGCTCCGTATTCTCCTGGTGTTTTGAACATTCCCATAGCAATTGGGTTCGCCACTACGCACAGGAGCGCGCCAACGTCGTGGACGGCGGTTTGCAGCCCTTCCATGTCTTCCAATTCTCCGAGAAAATTGGGGTATTGCATGATGAGCAGTGCGGTCTCGTCATCGAGTTCCGCGATTATGTCATCTAAGTCGGCCGCTGGGTCATCGTCTCCCAGAATGGTCAGTCCCATACCTTGCGTGTATGTGCGCACGACATGTCGGTACTGTGGATGCAACGTGGGTGACAGGATGATTTTCGCGCGCCGCCCGCGGAACTGGTTGATCGCCATGATGACCGCCTCTGCCGTGGAGGTTGCGCCATCGTAGTGACTGGCGTTGGCTACCTCCATACCAGTGAGTGCACAAATCATGCTCTGGTACTCGAACAGCGTTTGCAGTGTGCCCTGCGAGACCTCCGGCTGATAGGGGGTGTACGCGGTCATGAATTCGCCGCGCAGCAACATATGATCGATGAGTGATGGGAGGTAATGATTATATGCCCCGGCGCCGAGAAAACAGGGGTGGTGGCTGGCCTCGGCGTTCGATTCTGACAGTTCCTGCAACTCGCGCAGCACCTCCATTTCTGACAACGGTTCGGGCAAGTCCATCTCGGGAAAGCGATGCTGCTCAGGAATTATATCGAAGAAATCCTCAATTGACTCTACGCCGCATTCTGTAAGCATATGCGTCCGGTCTGCGTCGCTGTGCGGCAGATAATTCATGGCGTGGTCACAGTCTGTTTGCTGGGAGAAGCATGGAAACAGGTCAGGCTAGTGCGGTCAATCTTCACGGGCTGCGGAGTAGCGCGCGTACGCTTCAGAGTCCATCAAACCGTCGATCTCGACAGGGTTGGAGGGAGTGAGCTTGATGAACCAGGCTTCCCCGTACGGGCCGCTGTTCACTATTTCGGGCTCATCCTCTAGGGTTCTATTTGCCGCCGTCACCGTGCCGCTCACTGGGATGTGCACATCTGCGGCCGCCTTGACCGACTCGACCGTGGCGATGATATCGTCTTGCTTAAAGGTTTCTCCTACTGCCGGCAGTTCCACATACACGATATCTGAGAGCTGATCCTGGGCGTAGTCTGTGATGCCTACCGTGGCGTTGTCATCCGCGAGCATAATCCACTCATCTGTTTCAGTGTATCTTCGGTCGTCAGGTGTGTTCCAAGTCATACCTTTTCTCCTGATGGTTTTATTGCCAACCTGAGGCCGGCGACAAAAAAGGGGACGCATCGACTATTGCGAGCG
>CAUZCX010000022.1:0-18481 GCA_963578565.1 Anaerolineae bacterium | reverse complement strand
CGCAGGAGCTCCGGAAATCACCATGGTACCGCCGTTTGATGCCTTGATTGAGCTGTGTGCTTGCTGCAGAAGACTGGTGTAGGTGGTCGGACTGATGGCTCCGCTTGCCCACTCACGATCCAGATTCATTTCATTCCACACTTCGATTGCGTCTGATCCAGCCGCAGCCAGCTCGCCCACGAAGCGTGCGTAATCAGCGAAGTTTTCCGGATAGGATTTGTCAGGGGATCCGAGTACGCTTAGCAGGATCTTGAATCCTTTGTTGTGCGCATCAGTTATTACTCCAATGTGACCTCCGGAGGGCTCGTTGGGATGCCATTTGACTTGGCGCTTAACCCAAGTCATACCGGCGTTGCGCATCAAATCTGGAGCGCGGAAATCGGATACTTGCCCGCCAAGCTCAAAATTTCCGGATGCAGTCGCCGGAGCCACAGTCGGGACTGCGGTTGCTACGAGCGTGGCCGTCGGAGGCGGTGGCTGTGTGGCGGTGTGAGTGTGAGTGGGCGGAGTGGTGGGTAGCGCAGTATTGGTCGCCGTGGGTGGTGATGCAGTCGTTGCTGGCACAGCAGTGGTCGGAACCACTGTGTTGGTTGGTATTGCTGTTGGGATCAAGCTGGCGGTCGGGCTTGGTATTGGACGAGGGCTTGGACTTGGCGTTGGGATGACCAGCGGCGTGTCGGTGATGGTCGGCATAGTTTTTGCAGCCACTGCGACCGAAACCACTTCGAGTTTTCCGATATCCCCACTCAATTCTGCCGCATCGCGTGGTATCCAACGTGACTCAGTATGGCCTGGGATGCGCACTTGCAGCCAGCGGTCGTCGCGGCTGCGGCCGACCGCGGTATATGTTTCTCCTTGCGTAAGACGCAATACGCCCGGAGAATTAAATGAGGGATCTTCTCGTGCGTAGTCTCTGTTGGCCGTGACGGTGGCGAAAAGTGTCCAGACTGTACTCGAATCTTTCCGGGCCAGGTTTACCATGTCGGTCGGGTTCTTGCTCTGGGTTTCCGTGGCGCAACCGTTAGATATGGCGAGAGATGTTGTAAATAAGACAGTGAGGGTCAGTCGAGAGGGAAGTAGCGCCATTGATTTTGGTTTTCGTATGCCGATGAGGGCGAGCTGCCCCGCGGCTACTTGTGAGATAATACTAGAATGCAATTCTGCTTGTCAAGTAGCTGCACTGTCCACGTTGACTTGTTTCCATCACTATGATAATATTCATGCTTGAGGTTATAAAAAGCATTAATGTCAGGTACCATTGGCACTACAATTATGATGACTATGCCGGCGCCGGCACGGCGTGGTCGCTGCGCAAGAGGTACCCCCGGTTCGAGGCTGGGGTAGGGTAATGCCGGTGATTTCTTGAAGAGAAATCACGAGACGCGGAGCCGCACCGGCGCCGCGTTTTCATTTAAGTGAGTCTAATGGGCAGAATTGTGATGACGAAAACTCTGGTGATGAAATTTGGCGGCACTTCTGTGGGCAGTGCAGATGCCATTAACGGGGCTGCCAAGCAGGTTCAAATTGCGCGGGAGAATTGGTCGCAGGTGGTGGTCGTGCTTTCCGCCATGAGCGGGGTGACGGATTTACTGCTCCATGGCGCAAATGCGGCTGCGGCCGATGATGAGGAAAGCGCTGCTGCAACCGCGGCGGCACTGCTCACAACGCATCTCGGAGCTATCGATGGATTGCTGAGTACTGAAGTAGAACGCGAATTAACGCGCGAACGAGTGCATGTACACGTAAATGAGTTTACAACTCTCTGCCATGCAGTGCACTTGCTGAGAGAGGCAACTCCGCGTGCTTTGGACGCAATCATGTCTCTGGGTGAACGTATTGCTGTGCATCTTCTTGCAGCGCGGCTGCGCGAGCTTGATTGTGCGGCTACAGCAGTGCGGTCTGAGGAACTAATCCGGACAGACGCCCACTTTCAGGCTGCTAACCCTGATATGGAGACCACTATCAGGCTCACCTGTGACAATCTGTCTCCGCTTCTAGCGGAGGACGTCGTTCCAGTGGTGACTGGTTTCATTGGCGCAACTGAGGACGGAGAGGTCACCACTCTAGGGAGAGAGGGAAGCGATTACAGCGCCGCTATCATAGCAGTGGCGCTTGATGCAGACGAAGTGTGGATCTGCACGGATGTTGATGGCGTGATGACTACCGACCCTCGCATAGCCGCCAACGCTCGTACTCTGCCCACGATCGCATATCGGGAAATTGCCGAACTATCATCCGCAGGTGCCAAAGTGCTTCACCCTAAAGCCATTATCCCGATTATGGAACGCGGTATCCGTATGTGGATACGCAATACGTTTAACCCCGATGGACCAGCTACGCAAGTGGTCGAAGATAGTAACAGTAAGATCCACAACGTTGGAGCCAAAGCCGTCGCCGTGGTAAAAGAGCATAGTCTGCTGTCTTTAGAGGGACGTGGAATGCTAGGAGTTCCGGGTATCGTCGCGCGCACTTTTGCGGTGGCGGCGCGAGGCGATGCTAGCGTGACACTCATTGCCCAAACATCGTCAGAACAGAGCATCTGCTTCGCTGTACCACAGTCTTCTGCAACGGACGTTGTCGCTGAGCTCGAGAGCGAATTCCGGTATGAGTTCCAGTGGCATCAGATCGACCGGCTGCGTGTGCAGAACGATATTGTAATCGTGACCGTTGTCGGTGCAGGCATGCGCCATACACCCGGCATCGCTGGAAAAGTATTTAGCGCGTTGGGAGTACGTGGCTTGAATGTGGTCGCCATCGCGCAGGGTTCATCAGAGTGCAGTATCAGTCTAGTAGTTACCGAAGCCGATGCGGACGACAGTGTACGAGCTATCCATGACATCATTGTGGATGGTAGTTTCGAGGAGGTCGGGCTGTGAAAAAACGCAAAGTTGCCGTACTAGGTGCCACTGGAGCCGTAGGGCAGCGCTTTGTGCAGCTGCTGGATGGGCACCCGTGGTTCACAGTGACTGCCCTGACTGGGTCGGAACGGAAAGTAGGGCTTACATATAAGCAGGCCTGCCGCTGGGTGCTTCCTGGTGAAATGCCCGCATGGGCTGCTGAGTTGTCAGTACTGTCGTCGGAACCCGAGGTGGATGCCGAGCTTGTTTTCAGCGCGCTTCCCTCGGAGGTGGCGCAATCGGTCGAACCGGATTTCGCTGCCGCCGGCTATCACGTCTGCTCCAACGCTGCCGCTCACCGGACAGCATCGGATGTGCCGCTGCTGTTTCCTGAGGTAAACTCGGATCATACCGTGCTCGTAGACGCGCAGCGCAATCGGCGCGGCTGGAGCGGTTGTATTGTCACTAACTGCAACTGCACCGCATCCGGCGTCACAATCTCCTTGAAGCCGCTGTTGGATGCCTTTGGATTGCGGAGAGTGTTTGTGGTCTCGCTGCAGTCAATTTCGGGTGCGGGCTATCCGGGTTTGGCCGCTCTCGACATGATCGACAATGTCGTACCTTTCATCAGAGGTGAGGAGGAAAAACTGGAGTCAGAACCGCTGAAAATGCTCGGCAGCTGCGACGGTACCCGGGTGACAAAGGCTGATTTTGGAATCTCAGCACACTGTAACCGAGTTGCAGTTTCTGAAGGTCACATGGTATGCGTGACAGTGGAACTTGGGCGACCGGCGTCGGTGGCGGAAGTGGTCGATACTATGGACTCCTTTGCCCCGCCGGAGATGGTGCGAGAGTTGCCCAGTTCGCCTCCGCAGGTGCTCAGAGTGCGGCCTGAGAATGACCGCCCGCAACCGCGCCTGGACCGCGATACTGGTGCTGGCATGACTACGGTGGTTGGGCGAGTACGGGGAGACAGCCTGCTGCACATTCGCTACGTTGTGCTCTCGCATAATACAATCAAGGGCGCCGCCGGGGGCTCGCTGCAAAATGCTGAGCTGTTGCTGATGAAAGGTCTCGTGTAAGCCTGTGTATGATCTACTGGTTAACTGCCGGACTCGTCGCGTTCCATCCAGATGGTAACCGGCCCATCGTTGACCAGCGCTACCTGCATATCTGCACCAAAGCGGCCATGCTCCACTAGCACGCCATTTCTCACGAGTTGCTCCGCGAAATGCTTCACCAGTGGCTCTGCTTTTTCCGGAACGGCGGCACGAATGAATGAAGGTCTCCGGCCTTTGCGCGTGTCGGCGTACAGCGTGAATTGAGACACTACTAGCGCAGACCCGTCAATATCTGATAGTGACAGGTTGGTCTTGCCCTGGCTGTCTTCGAAGATCCGCAAGCCGGCACACTTGTTTGCCAGCCACTGCGCCTCGGCTTCGCCGTCCTGCTGTCCCACACCGACTAGAATCAGCATTCCTGTGCCAATGCGCCCGACAATCTCTCCGGCGATGCTTACGCTTGCTTCGCTTACGCGTTGGATTAGAAGCCGCATTTCTCTGGGTGATTGGGCCGCGGACCCATTCTGGTTTTCAGGGAAGCCCAGCTGCTGCTTTCACTTCCGCTATGGTTTCCGCGGCGATGATGGTGGCACGGCGCGCGCCGTCATGCAGTACGTCCCAAACGTGTTGCGGGTCTTTCGCCAATTCGGAGCGGCGCTCTCGGAAGGGCTGCAGATGGTTGTTCAGGCTGTGCGAGAACAGTTTCTTGCAGTCAACGCAACCGATTCCAGCTTTGCGGCACTCTCGGTTAATCATGGCTACGTCCTCGCTCGAGGAGAAGGATTTGTGCAGGGAGAACACATTACACACATCAGGATCGCCGGGATCTTCCCGGCGCGCGCGCTGTGGGTCGGTGACCATGGTGCGCACCACCTGTTCGGTCTCTTCGGGCGTGAGTGCCAGTTCAATCTGGTTGTTCTCGCTCTTTCCCATTTTTCGCTTGCCGTCTGTGCCGAGCACCTTGGGGAATTCGGTGTTCTTCATCTGTGGTTCCACCAGTACCTGTTTGCCGGTACGGTAGTGGAAGGTGCGTACTACTTCACGCGCAAATTCGAGGTGAGATTGCTGGTCTACGCCTACCGGAACTACATCGGCTTTGTACAGAGTTATGTCGGCCGTCATCAATACCGGATATCCGACCAGGCCATAGTTGACATTGTGAGGTTGTAGACGCACTTTATCCTTGAAGGTAGGTAGGTCGGTCAGTTTTCCCAGCGGGGTGAACATGCTCAGGATGGTGTGCAGTTCGGTCACTTGGGGAACATGGCTTTGCAGGAACAGGATGGTCTCCTCGGGTCGTAACCCGGCAGCCAGCCAGTCAAGAGCCATCTCAGTGGTGTGCGGTTTTATTTGCTGCAAATCATTCAGGGTGGTCATGGCATGCAGGTCGACTATGCAATACACGCAATCGTATTCCGCCTGCAGCGCAACGTAGTTTTTTATCGCTCCCAGATAATTGCCTAGGTGCTGCCGACCGGTTGGCCGCGCGCCTGAGAACACCCTACCTTTTTTAGGCATGTGCGTCTATGTTACGATGCGGAGGAAGCACTCTTTCGTAACAGTTCCATCACCTCACCGGGCTTGGCGTGCTGCCCAAGGTTTTTCTTGGAGAAGAGTAGTTCACCGTTGACGACCACCTCAAACACGCCGCCTTTGGAGGGCACGATCCGTACAGCGTCGATTGCCAACTGGAATTCCTGAAGTATTTCTGCTACCAGACTGGTAGCTCGTTCAGTGTAGTTTCAAGCCGCGCAATAGGTTATCTCAATGTCCATTTTTATGGTCAGCGCCTCCGTTGGCATTTTGCACAATCAGTTTACTATTGGTGCCTGCAAACGGCAATGCCTCACTTGACCGTATTGTGTGACTAAGGTGCTTCCGTTGTTTCTACGTCATTTGCACCGTTCTTGGTACGGGGCAGTGCGGCGACGAACTGTGTACTGGAGCGGCCAATGAATGTCCACCCTGTCGGCAGCAAGACAGTAGCAAGCACAATCTTGAGTGCATCACCGGGTAGGAAGGGTAGGAATCCAGTGCGCAGGACCGCTTCCCAACCGACAAATCGCGATAACCAGAGAATACCAGCTGCGTATATGATGGCATTGCCAATAATCATACTGGTGGCGGCAGTCCAGAGTTTCCGGTCCCAGCCTCTCTCGCTAAGTAACCCTACAACGTAAGCTGCAGCCAGAAAGCCCGCCAAGTATCCGGCTGTTGGACCGACTAGCCGCATTATGCCGAATGTGCCCCCTGCGAAGACTGGCAATCCTATGGCACCGAAAGTCAGGTATGTCACGACAGTTGCTGAGCCACGTTTACTGCCGAACAGTGCTGCCATGAGCAATACGGCGAAGGTTTGAGCAGTGATTGGTACTGGAGAGAATGGCAACACTATCTGCAGCTGGGAGGCAGCCGCTATGATCAGACTTCCCCCGAGCACTAGAGCCGTCTCTCGGACAATTCCTGCCTTCAGCCACATAAGCTCGACCATAACGATGAAACGGGTATTAGTAGCTTGTATCATTCACACCTCCACTTTTTAGGATGTTTATACTCATCTGAACAAGGTTAGCAATCCGATCCAGTTGCAAGTTATGTAGGCTTAGTCTGTCCCTGGTTGGGGAGTGATATGTACGGTCTGGGTAGGGAATGCGAACTCGATGCCGGCTTGCTCGAAGCGGCGCACTAACTCCAGATTGACGCTCTGCTGAACGTCCATATACACGAGGTAATCCGCTGATGTGACGTAATATACGGTTTCAAAATTCAGCGAGAAATCGCCGAAAGTGCTGAAATGGGTGCGGTCAAAGCGTACCTGCTCCTGCGCACTGACCACTTCGCGCACGATACCCGGAATGGACTCGAGCTTGGAAGCGGGCGTGTCGTAGGTGACTCCGATAGTGAATACCACTCTTCGCTCCTGGCGGTCCTGGAAATTCCGCAAACGGCTTTCGAGCAAATCGTGGTTCGCGAAGATTATCATTTCTCCGCTAAGGCTGCGCATGCGCGTGGTTTTCAAACCGATGCGCTCGACCATGCCCATGTGGTTATCCACAACGATGAAATCACCGATTTTGAACGGTCGGTCCAGCATTATCGAAACGTACGCCAGCAGATCACTGAGTATGTTCTGCACCGCCAGAGCTATCGCAATGCCGCCGATTCCAAGTCCGGTTAGTAGGCCGCTGATTTTGACGCCCAGGTTGTCCAGCGCGAGAAGCAAGATTATGCTCCACAGCACGATGCGACCGGCAAGGCCAAGGATGGCAACCATGTTCTGGCGATCGGTTTCGGCCTCCAATGTTTGGCGGGTGTAATGCTGCAATCCGTACTCTATAAGCTGATTTGCCCACAGGGCAGCCTGCAGCAGCATCGTGAAAATGGCTGCCAGTCTGATGAAGTCGTCCAATGCTCCGGGCAGGGTGAGAGAGAGTGCGCCGATGTACAGTGCGATTGCGATGAAGAACCAGGAGCGACTGGAGCGCAGCAGACTAATGGCAAAGTCGTCGATTTGAGTTGCGGTGCTGTGGGCGACGTGTTGCAGTCGCCGTACCGTTAGATTGCGCAGGCCGCGCAGTAACGCAAACACCGCGATGGTTACCGCTAGTGCTAGCAACCATGCCCTGAGCAGGTTGCCGAACCAGGTTTGTGCAAGGAAGTCCATTATTGCCTCAGCGTACGTTCTAGGATTGCAACTTCGAGTGCTAATTATAACCATAATTCGCGCTGGCGCGACTGCTTGTGATTAGCAGTCTTCGCCTGGACCGCTATACTCCAGTTTTGCGCATACGGCTTGTGGCAATCGGGTGTCGCTTGAACTCGGGTGAGATGGATGCACTGGCACGCGATTTTTCTGCGGCTGGACATTTCGTGGTTCCCTCTGGAAGAGACGCTGATCTGGTGGTCATTAACACCTGCACGGTTACCCACCGCGCCGGCGCGGACTCGCGCCGGATAATCCGCAGATTAAGGCGTGGTCACGCGCAGGCTGCGCTGGTGGTGACGGGTAGTTACGCACAGCTTTCAGCCCAAACAGATCGGGATTTAGGGGCAGATCTAGTGGTGGGGAACCAGTATAAAGATGCGCTGCCGCAGATATTGCACGAGGCCGGGTTGCTAACCACCCCGGAGCCGTTGCCCGCTCAAGACGTTGCGATGCTGGGGGCGGCAGGCCGCACGCGCAGTCGCGCTCAGCGCATTGTCGTCGCCGATATTAACAGGCTGGTGGCGCTGGGATATCACGAGGTGGTGCTGTGCGGAGTACATCTGGGTGCGTATGGTCACGATCATGGGAATGTAGACGGATTGGAGAAGTTAATGGAGGCCGTGCTGAGTGAAACAGACATTCCGCGGCTGCGTCTGTCCTCTCTTGAACCGTGGGATCTGCAACCGGGTTTTTTCAGACAGTGGGAAAATACACGTCTACTGCCACATCTGCACTTGCCTCTGCAAAGCGGCTGTGACCAAACATTGCGGCGTATGGGCCGTCGCAACACATGCACCACTTTTCGAGTATTGCTGCAGGCCGCGAGGTCTACGATTCCAGATCTCGCTGTCAGTGCCGATATCATAGTAGGGCTTCTGGGCGAGGTGCTTGCTCCACTCGATCCATCGCCGCAGGCTACCCCACGTCGGTATGGAGGCTTGGGTTAGCGCTGCAGTACCCCTACAAGATGCACCCCCATCCTACCGGGCAACATGTCCTCGAGCGCGATTAGAGCGCGAAAGAGAATCTCGTTGAAGGCGGCGTAAGTGGGATCACGTACCGTCTCCAGAGAGAGCAGTTGCAGTCCGCTTTCTCGCGCTAACTGCTGCAGTTTTCGGCGCGTGTTCGCGCGGTAGCGCAGAGAGAATGTATCTGCTGGGCTGCGTCCGTACAGGCGCGGAACCAGCGTGCGCTGCAGCGACGGCATCCAAGTGCTCAAACGGTTTGCGAGCAGGAGGGGATTGTGTTTGTTGGGAGTGAGGAAAATGAAATATCCCCCAGTTGTGAGCACACGCCGAATCTCCCGTAATGTGGTCTTAGGAGCGCGCAGGTGCTCTAGCAGCCAAGCGGCGGTGATTATCTGGAATGAGCCTGGGGGGAAGGGCAGGCGTTCGGACTGCCCGGTGCATAGGCTCATGCGCACATTTCTGTAGGCGGCCAGCGAGTGCCAGTGCGCGTCTATTCCGAACATTCCCGAAATTTCATTCACCAATTTCTCAGGCAGGCCGCCACGCCCACAGCCCAGGTCGAGCACTTGCATATCGACGCGCAGGCACTGAAGCACAGCAGCCTCATACACCTCTCCACTGGGCTGCCAGCCTGGGCGCAGCTGCCTGTATCGCTCACGTAATTGGTTTTGGCGGTCTAGAGGCAGCATTATCTGCCCTACAGGTTCATCAATTATTGGAGGCGAAAAACAGATCTCGCCAGACCAGCCAATTCGGTGTGTGTGGCGGGGGAACGTTGACGTATGCCAGCGCAGTCTGAGGGCCAGTTTCGACAGCGGGGGTGATCACAACGATGTGCGTTTCCCCTGGGAGACCGTACTTCAGGTTTGCGCGCAGTGTCCGCACCACGAAAGCATCCGAGGAAACGTATGCCTGAGTGAGTTTTAGTCCTGCCTGCTCTTGGTGCAGCGCGGTGACGGTAGCAATAAGCTGGCTTTCTTGGGCACGGATGGTCTGGCTGCGTTCCATCATGTGGCTGAAACTGGACAGAAACCATATGCCAACTGCCAAGCCGACCATAATCATCACCTGAGGGAGTGTGATTCGGAGTCCGCTTCGTTGCTGCGTTGCCGCTTTCATTAAGCGTCCTTGATCAACATCTCCGTCGGGGAATCTGTCAGGAGTGCCAATTTTGGCCTGCGGCGTCTGAATGCCGAAGGTGGGATTTGAACCCACACGACCAGTTGGTCACTACGCCCTGAACGTAGCGCGTCTGCCAGTTCCGCCACTTCGGCTAGTCGCCCGAATTCTACTGAGTTTCATAGGGATGTCAACGCGCATGTTGCAAGAGCTATGCCCACAGTCACGCGATGCTATAATCATGTCCCACGGTGTCAGAATGTTGATTCTGAAGGAAGCCATTACGCTAGTCAGCGTGCCGCCCGGAAGTTTCGTCTACCACATAATCGGCTTGTTTGCTCTGGAAGCGGCGCTTGCCATGGCGCTTGGCCAGTACCGGCGTGACCGCGAATCCGGAGCGGGTCGGATTGCTCTGGCCGCCGGCATGGCTTTGCTGCTGCGCTTGTTGCTGGTGCTGCTGGCGAGTCTGGGTGCGGCCGGCGTGGTTTACGACGATGCGCTGCTGCCGCCATTGGATCGCGCTGTGAGCATTGCCACCGTGCTGCTGCTGGGGTGGTCGCTGCTTTCCCGGGACGGGGAGACGTTGGCAGATGCGATTTTAACCGGCGCGCTAATCATGGTTGCTGTGGGCGCGGTGGTGGCACTGGTTCTCTGGCAGCCGTTGGGTGCTCTCGGGATGGGTTTCAACAACACAACGCATGATTTACTCTGGGCTGCCCCACAGTTTGGTGTGTTGCTGGCATTGTTGATTTTGCTGCTCTGGCGGCGCCCGGAAGAGTGGGCCATGGCGTTCGGGTTCTTCGTGCTGCCGCTCCTTGCAACTCTGGTTCATCTGGGCTTGGCCCTACGTACACCGGTTCTGAGCGGGCATGTCTCGGCCTTCGCACGAATGGCTGACCTGGCAATGTTACCCATGTTCGCGGTAGTGGTGTACCGGCGTGTGCTGCGTCAGGTTATCGTAGTCGTTGAGGGCGACCAGGCCCCTACCTTTATCCCACTGTTGGAAAGCCCGGTGGAACCCGGTCTCTCGCCGGATTTGGCCGGTGTGCTGGCGTCCATGGGGGTAGAGACCGACCAGGCCAATGCCATCGATGCGATATCGCGCGGGGTCGGGCGTGCGCTCGGGGCGGAAATCGCACTGCTGTGGGAGTTCGCGACTGGTGACGAGGCGGTGACGTGCCTCGGAGGGTACGACCTGACGCGACAGAGGCGGGTGGTCGGCTTCACGCTGGCCGCCAATCAGATTGAGGGTGTTCGTACCACCATTCAGAAGAACCGTGCGCAGCAACTGCGCCCAGCGGCGAATGGAGATGAGTTGCGTTTGTTGGCGGACCAGGTCGGGCTGCAGTATGTTGGCCCTGCGTTGCTCGCGCCGCTGCCCTCCGAACTGGAAACCTACCAGGCGGTGATGGTGTTTTCGCCAGATGCACTCTCGGATTGGAAAGATGACGATGACCATCTGCTGCTAGCGCTGGCCGCTCCGGTGGCGCGGGCGCTGCGCAACACGGTGGTAGATGGCAGTATGGGAACCGACCAAAGCGTCCTGGAGACGCAACGGCAAATTGTGGCGTTACGGCGTGAACGCGACCGGCTGAGCGAGCGATTGAGCGTGCTTGGGAATCGAGGCTGACCCGCTCAGGAATCATGTCCGTGCTACGCGTCATCCTATTGTTGCTGCTTAATCTAGCACTATACGCTTTTCTGGTTGCGCGCCTACTTGGATGGCGACCGCCCGGATGGAGAGCGGAGAAGGTGCGCCAGCGCGTTCTCTCAGTGGGCCTAGCGGCAGCGCTGACGGCGGCGGTCTTGCTTGGTGGCATGATCCTTCTGACCAGTGGACTGGTCAGCGAGCGCGGTAGCCTGCACATCTTGCGCAGCGCTCTCTGGGTGGACGCAGCAATAATACTACTACTACTCGTGTTCTGGGGATTGCCGCGATTGCCATTGCCGGAGTTGCCCTCGGAGGGCACCCGCCAGCGAGTGATCGCTCTGATGCTGGCTGTGGCGTTGACGGCCGCCGCGGCGCTGGGCGGAATTGCGCTGATTGCAAGTGGGTCTGTCAGTGGTGCCGGAAGCCTGCGCCTACTGCGCATAGCGCTTTCTGTGGATGCCGGCATGGCTTTGCTGTTGCTGGTGCTTTGGATATTCCCACGGCTGCCGTGGCCAGTTTACGGGCAGACGCCGGTGATGGTGCTTGCTGAATGGCGGCAGGTTCTGGGTGGTTTGGCCGCCGCGGGGTTGATAGTGGCCACAGTCGTGGGTGGAGCCATTCTTGCCTATGGCGAGATTGGTGCGCTCGATCAGTTTGTGGCTGTGGAAACGGCCGTGCCGAAATCACCCACCCTGGCGGTCGCTGCTGTTGCTAGCACGGATGTTCCGCCGACACGCAGCAGCAGCCCGACCGAGCGGGCTGCGACGGTGATGGCCATGGCGCTTCCCACGCGCAGTGGCACCGAGATTCCCACTGCTACCCCGACGTTAGGCTCCGGCGCAGTACCAACTGGCACCAATGTGCCCCATCCTACCGCGGCCGTATTGCCTTCGGTTACGGCAACAGAGCAGCTAACTGTCACGGCTACTTCCACCCCTCTGCCGGCACCGACCGCCGTCTCCATGCTCACCGCCATTGTGACCATGACGGCGACCTCGGTTCCCACCCCTACCGCGTGCGTGCCCAGCACAATCGGTTGGGTGGAACACACCGTACAACACGGTGACACCCTGTCCGAACTGGCGCATCAGGCAGGCACGGATAGTCGAGCTGTGCTGCGGGCCAATTGTCTGACTAGTGACCAGCTTGATGTCGGGCAGCGCATGTTGCTGCCACGTATAGAAGTGGTCGCCGACGGTGCGCTGCTGGCTTCACAGAAAGCATCACCACCGATGATAGATGGTGATCTAGGTGAATGGGGTCCGCTGGCAAACACGGCGGACGTGGTGGTCTACGGAGCGGGGCAATGGAGCGGTGCCACTGATCTTAGCGCTACTTTCTCGTTGGGCTGGGACTCGGATAACCTGTATCTGGCGGTCTCGGTGCGTGATGATGTGCACTCCCAGCAACAGATCGGCGAGAGGATCTTTAGGGGCGATAGTGTAGAATTTTTGCTCGATGGAGCGCTTCAGGCCGACGGACAGCACGATAAACTGAGCGGAGATGATTATCAGATTGGTCTCTCTCCGGGTGATTTGACCGCGGCTACAGTGGCGGCGCAGGCATATCTCTGGTTCCCGTCCGGGCAGGCTGGTTCGCTGCCGGCTGCTCAGCTCGCCGCAAGCGCCACCATGGATGGTTATGTTCTGGAGGCTGCTGTGCCCTGGGCTCTGCTCGGGGTTGAGCCTGCGAGCGGGGAGGTGTACGGTTTTGTGCTCTCGGTCAGCGATAATGACCTTTCCGGTGTATCCACGCAGCAGAGTATGGTCTCCAGCATTGCTGGTCGGGTGCTAACTGACCCCACCACGTGGGGTCAGATGCGACTTGAGCCGTGAGCGTACTGCTGGTGTCTCCTGCCGGGTGAAAAAACCCGCGAGTTTCGCTTGCGGATCTCGCGCTTCGATGCTATCTTGCAGATGGAAACAGCAATGTGAGCTATGAGCCAGCAGCTATCGCTGTTCGACCCCGAGAAATCGCCGCAGTCGGTGAAACCGTCCGTGCCGCGCATCCCAATGGTTGCGGCTGTCGAGGCCGCTCCATCGGCTACTCGTTTGTCCTCGAGTGCGCCGATTTCAGCGGCTCTGGCGGTCTGGATGGAAAGTCGCCGTCGAGCGGGGCTATCCGAAAATACTATCAAGAATTACCGCATTGATATCCAGCTTCTGGCCGAATATGCGGGTGCCGGGGCTTCTGTGGGTGAGTTCACCACTCAGACGTTAAATGATTATCTGGAGTGGATGCGGCACAAACGGAGAGTGCCGTGCTCCAGTAAGACGCTCGACCGCCGCATCACTGCGCTGAAATCCTTTTTCCGCTGGCTGACGCCTGCTGCCGCTCTGCGGGTCAATCCAGCCGATGCGGTGGTGAATGTCTCCGTGCGCAGTCCGCTGCCTGTGGTTCTCACCGAGCTGGAGCTTTCTCAAGCGCAGCATGCGGCACGGCAGCTGGGTCAGCGCAAGAAAAAGGCGGATGTGCGCCCGCACATCTTGCTCACGTTCTTGCTGCAGACCGGGTTGCGCAAAGGCGAGACAGTGCGCCTAGTGACCAATCACCTTGCGCTGGACGATCCGGAACAGCCGCACCTTTATGTTCGGTACGTGGATAAGCGTCATCGTCACAAAGAACGCAAGGTGGATTTGGACCCTGATTGGGTGCAGGAATACCGTAAATACGCGGAGATCTACAAGATAACAGAGCGCGTGTTTCCGTGGTCGGTTCGGTTGCTGGAATATCGCCTCGAAGATGTCAGCACTGCAGCCCGCTTGAAAAAACATATCTCTTTCGAAATGCTGCGATGGGCATGTGCAATGCGCGACTTCCGTGACGGTATGGAGTCGGAAAAGCTGCGCCGCAAACTTGGGCTCTCCAAAGTGCAGTGGGGCGAGATGCGCCGCAAAATCCGCAGGCTGCTGGAATGATATCAGGAGTCAGCCCACCATCCTCAGCGGATGCGTTCCCCCGAAATCAGACGTAGAACTAGTCACGTCAGTGTCAGTCTTCCCGGCGACCGCGCAGGAGAAAATCAAGGTGAAGGCATTTGGTCTTACCACAATCAGTGAGTTTCTCGATGATCGCGTCGTCTTTCGTAACCTAGAACCGGTGGATGTGCGTCTACCCAGTCTAGAGGCGCTGCGCGAAAGGGTCGGGATTCAACCGGCGCGAATTCCGCGCAAGACTGATACGGATTACGCGCACGTAATTGTGCAAATGCTGCGGGCTGCACAGGCCGTCGAAATGCACGTGGCCGAAATCGATCGCCTGGTTCTCATAGGCGACACGCGCTTGAACGATGGCACAGCTTTTGCGAACATATGCGTGGCTGGCGGCTGGCCCGGACTCGCATTCATTGGATCTGAGAATCTGGATCAGCCGGCGAAAGTGGAAAGGTCAGCCACCGAAGATGGGCACGAGCTGCATCTGGCAAATCGCTGGGCCGCCCTAGATGATTTCGATCGCTACTGCAGTGAGCGTGGCTCGCCCATTGCTGCCCGATGTGCAGTAATTCTGGATCTTGACAAAACTGCGATTGGAGCGCGCGGGCGCAACGCACACGTTATCGACCGTGTCCGCGTGCAGGCAGTGCGCGAAACGGTCGCGGATGTACTCGGCCCCGGGTTTGACCAGTTGGCTTTTCGCACCGCATACGATTTGTTAAATCAGGTGGAATACCATTCTTTCACAGGCGACAATCAAGATTACCTCGCCTACATATGTCTCATTTTTGGCAGTGGCCTGTACACTTTGGATCAGGTGGTAGCCGATTTGCGCGCTGGACGACTGCGTTCCTTCTTGCAGTTCATAGAGTATGTTGAGCAACATGTGGATGAGCTTTCTTCCGAGCTGTCATCCATCCACGGCAACATTTATTCCAGAGTGCGGGCTGGTGACCCGACGCCCTTCAAAGCCTTTCGCTACAATGAATACTTGACTACAGTGGGGTGTATGGGCCGGTCTCCGGAAGAGGATTCTGCGTCGCAGTTACTGGAAAATGAAATCGTGATTACGCAGGAAGTGCGCGAAATGGCGCTGCGTTGGAAAGACCGCGGAGCTTTGCTTTTTGGGTTATCTGATAAGCCGGATGAAGCCTCGCTGCCCTCCCCTGAACTTGTGGCGCGGGGACACCTCCCTATTCATCGCGTGCAGGCCTGGGCAGTGGGTACCGTCTAATAAACCATCTGGCCGCCCACGAAGGCTGCCACGCGCGCGTCTGTGGGAGCCTCGAAGAAGGTCTTCGTCTGAGTAACCTCTACCAGCTTGCCATCCAGCAGTAGCGCGCAGCGCTGCGCCAGCCTCCTGGCCTGAAAAACGTTGTGTGTTACAAGTACGATGGTGGTAGCATGCAGCCGGTGCTGCTCACTGATTAATGATTCAATCAAACTGACATTATATGGGTCCAGATTGGCAGTGGGCTCATCCAGCAACAGCACCTCGGGATGAAGCACTAGCGCGCGTGCAACGGCCGCGCGCTGGCTTTCCCCGCCGGAGAGTGCGCGCGCAGAGGTGTGCGCCATCGCACTCATGCCCACTCGCTCGAGTATCCGGAGCACTCTCCGGTTGTCCGGTTTACCGCCGCGCAGGCGCAACCCGAAGGCCACGTTGGCGCTGACCGAACGGTTGAGCAGCTGCGGTTTCTGAAACACTGTGGTCACCTTGCGGCGTGTTGCCAGCGGTGGATTGGACGGGACAATGCGGCCAGAAAAATGCAATTCGCCTGCGCTGGCCGGCTCAAGGAAATTGAGGATCCGCAACAGTGTGGATTTCCCCGAACCGCTCGGGCCGATTATCCCCAAAATCTCCCCGCGCCGGATGGAGAGCGCGTCAATCTGCAGCACAGTGCGCCCGTCGTAATCCTTGCTGAGCGCCTTCATACGGTAAAGATCGGGGCTTCTCTTAGCGTGGTTGTCCATTCCAGTTCCCAAAGCGAAGCAGGGCGCTGTTGGCCACGAAAGTCAGCGTTAGTAGGATCAGCCCTAGCGCCAGTGCCAGTCCAAATGCGCCCCTGCGTGTTTCCAGCACGATGGACGTTGTCAGCACGCGCGTTTTCATCTCAATGTTTCCGCCCACCAGCATCACCGCCCCCACTTCCGCAACGATGCGTCCGTACGCGGCGGCGATGGCAGCCAACAACCCCATTCGGGTCTCAGCCAGTACGGTCAAGGTAGTCTGCCAACGGGTGGCGCCCAGAGAGCGCAGCTGCGGCCGGAGTTCGGGGTGTATGCTGCCCACTGCGGCCATGGTCAGTCCTATTACCAACGGGAGTGCGATGATGGTCTGAGCGGAAATCATGGCGGCGGGAGTGAACAACCAGCTTAACTCTCCCAGTGGCCCGGAACGGGAAAGCATCACGAACACAAATAGGCCAACGACCACTGGTGGCAGGCCCATGCCGGTGTAAAGCGCAGTCATGAGCAAACGGCGGGCGGGCAACCGGCTTGCCAACCCGAGTGCCGCCCCGACTGGTAGACCTAGTAATGTACTCAGCGCCAACGAGGAAAGGGTGATCCGCAGCGTCAAAGTCACAGTTCTGAGCATGTGCGGGTCCAACTCCCGCAGCAGTATCAGGGCTTCCTGCCACGCTTCAATCAGTGTCTGCATTCACTAGTATCCTGTCATTTGATGCAAATAGTGAAGGTTCTTGTTGCATTACGGACCAACCTCTCGTCATGGTTGACTTTAGCTTGTACAAAGCCGATGGACATTCATCGCTAGCGTATCGGCGTATAGGAAATAGCGTCATTGTGAATATCCCTGTGAGCGAAAGAGATGCTGCCCGAACTGCTCAACCCCGAATGCGGCGATGTGCTCGCCCGTTTCCGGAGAAGTGAGCCAGTCCACGAACTTTAGAGCCAGCTGATGGTTAATACCATCGTTTTTGTCCGGGTGCACCGGGATTATCACGTAAGGATTGTAAAGTGCCGGGTCGACATTCGTGCTGATGCTCTCTCCGCCGACCATTAATACCAGAAAGGGCAGGTGTTCGGATTGAGACAAGTATGTGCCCCTATCGGTTAGAGTGTAGGCTTCGGTCTCATTCGCGTAGTTCAATGTTGCTCCCATCCCCTGCCCGAGCGAGTAATACCAGTCCTCCGATGTGGATGGCTGCATTCCTGCTTCCACCCACAGACACTGTTCCTTCATGTGTGTGCCGGAATCGTCCCCGCGCGAGGCCCATGGCGTACCGGTGGCGGCGATGGCAGCCATAGCCTCGGAGGCGCGGTTTACGCCGCGTATACCAGCAGGGTCATAACGTGGGCCGACGATGATAAAATCGTTGTACATAACGTGGTGGCGGGCGGTGCCGTGCCCGGCGGATAGGAATTCCTGTTCGCGTTCCGGAGCGTGCACCAGCAGAACGTCGGCGTCTCCAGCCTCGCCCAGAGCAAGCGCTTGTCCGGTTCCAACGGCTACTACCTCCACCGTGGTGCCGGTTTCCGCCTCGAAGCGAGGCAGAATAGTTGTCAGAAGCCCCGAGTTTTCTGTACTGGTAGTGGTGGCCAGCCGGAGTGTGCGCGACTGTTTGGAGTATCGGCAGCCGGTCGCCGTCGCAATCAGCAGCAGTACCAGCCACATGCCCGCGAGCACGGAAGTGGGCGCTCGCGGGCTCATACTGGTGGCAGCATGCGGATGCGCAAGATGCGGCGACTGCTGCATCGTACGCGCGCGCGCTGGTCCAATCTCCATCCGGGCACCCAGAGTACTCTCTCGCCGCTTACCAGCAACGGCAGGCGGCTGCGCCATCTCTGCGGGATCCTAGCATTGGTCATGAAGTCTGTCATCGACTGGCTGTCTCCGTTCATCCCTAGGGGCTGGAAACGCTCCCCGCGGAGCCGGGGGCGCAGTCGCAACGGCCCGGGCATTCGGTCGGCGTCTACGTAAGCCTTCCAGCGGTCGCGGTTGCCACGGATGCTCTTCATACGCACGTCTCCGGCAGGATCAATTTGCACGCTCCAGCCGCACTCTCCTATGCTGGTATCGCCCGGGACGACAAGCGGAATGCTCTGTGAGTGTCTCAGCAATGGAAGGCCTTTGGGTGGTTGCGGCTCTGCCCCCACAGGCGCGATTATTAAATGCTCGTAATCAACAGTCAGAGCGAGTTTTCCAGGTAGCGAGTGCTGCTGGCGTACCTCTGCTCTCCCACA